>CAZMVU010000105.1:0-16530 GCA_964569295.1 uncultured Nitrospirales bacterium | reverse complement strand
AAGACTACTGGGAAGACCGGGCACAGCCAAACCCAAGAATCTGACGCAGGCCCCACGGCAATCCAGTGCCCGCCCGCGCACGCGCCGCGCATGTTGCAGCCGTGAGCCGCCGCACGTATACTCGGGGCCCGCATCGACAACCTTGGGAGAAAAACATGCGCGCATTGGTCACGGGCGGCGCCGGGTTTATCGGGTCGCATCTGTGCGAGGCCCTGCTGGACCGCGGCGATACGGTGTACGTGCTGGACGACCTGAGCACGGGCAACTATGAAAACATCGCCCACCTCGAGGGACGCCTCACATGCGTGGTGGATACGACGCTGAACCAGGAGACCGTGCGCGAGCTGGTGCGGCAGGTGGATGTGGTATATCACCTGGCGGCGAGTGTGGGCGTGCATCTGGTGGTGAGCCAGCCAACCCGCACGCTCATCAATAATATCAAGGGCACCGAGACGGTGCTCGAAGAGGCCTGCCGCTACCGGCGGCGCCTGCTGATCACCTCGACCAGCGAGGTCTATGGCAAGGGCGTTCAGGCGGTGTTTCGCGAGGGCGATGATCGCGTCATCGGCCCGACCAACCGGCCCCGCTGGGGCTACGCGGCATCGAAGGCGGTGGATGAATACCTCGCGCTCGCCTTCTGGCGGGAAAAGGGGCACCCGGTGGTCATCACGCGGCTGTTCAACACCGTCGGCCCGCGTCAGACCGGGCGCTATGGCATGGTCATCCCCACCTTCGTGCGCCAGGCGCTGAAGAACGAGCCCATCACCGTGTACGGCGACGGCCACCAGACCCGCTGCTTCGCCTATGTGGGCGATATTATTCCCCCGATCATGACGCTGATGGACCGCACACAACTGACGGGCGAAGTGTACAACATCGGCAGCGATGAGTCGGTGAGCATGGAACAACTCGCCCACCGCGTCATCCAGCGCACCGCGAGCAAGTCCAAGGTGGTCTATGTCCCCTATGAAGAGGCCTACGGCCCCGGCTACGACGACATGCTGCACCGCCGCCCAAGCCTCGAGAAGATCCATGACGCCATCGGGTATACGCCGAGCACCACCCTCGACCAAATCCTCGATGCCGTCATCGGGGACATGCGTGAACGGCTTGCCCGCGAGTAGCCTTGGGTTATGCGCCTTCGCGGCGCGTGCGGCCTTGCCCCTTGTAACCGCTACTCGATCACGAAGGTCGGCTCCTCGGGGGGGGTGTCCGGCAGTTCCTGAAGCGGCACTTCCTCCGTGGACAGTTCGTCGAGGGGTATCCAGTTGCGTTCATCGAGGAAGCGGTCCGGATCGTTCCAGAACAACTGCGCGATGATGTCGTCCGCATATATCGGACTGGTGACGGCATGCACATCCACCATGCCGAAACCTTCCTCCCGGGCCGCACTGATGATGCGCACCTGATACACACACGGGATATCGGCTTGGTGCGGGAACCGCATCGCGAAGGGGTCGGACTCGATCCGCTTGGTGAAAATTGCGTGGCCATTCTGCAAGACCTGTAACTTCTTGCCATTGGCCCCCCGCACGCGTGCCAGGTAGGTGACCACGGCATCCATCGGGACCGTTCCCCCGATACTCACATCGATCTTGCCGTTGTTCGTCACATCCGCAAACAGTTCGACCTGCGGCCCGTCGGGGCCGGAGGAGACATAGGTGCGGCCCAGGCGGATGCCCTCGAGGATGCCGTTAAGCGATTTCTCTTCGGCGTAGACATAGGTCACCGGCGCGCCCATGTCGACCTTCGGGCTCGCGGTGGCGCTGCCGGCAATGCCGCCCATACGCACGCCGCGGCTCAGTTCGTACTCCCAGAATTCCTGGGCCTGGCTATTGGCCGATTGTGCCGTGGTGGCCGCCGCCTCGGCGATGGAATACACGAGGGCGCCCTCTTCACGCCGCTGGAGTTCCTCGCGCAGGCTATCGAGCGCCAGCGGGGGCACATCGCGCCAGCCGCGAAACCATACCTGCACCGCATTCAGGTAGGCAAGGTTCCACTGCCAAGGCGCGGTGGGCAGACAAGGATGCGCGGCAGCCACCGCACCGCCCTGGGCCTGCGTGCGCAGGCACACCCCCTGAGCAAAGGCGACATTCAACGGGGGAAGCGGTTCCGTGCGCGGGCCGTACAACAGCACCCACCCATTCTCGTCGTTCCCCCATTTCACCGCGGGAATGAGCACCACGGAATCCGAGTCAAAGGCCGGATCATGCACGGCGTCCATCCGGTTTTCATCCGTAATCGCCAGAAAATCGAGCCCGCGGTCCTCCGCACGCCGTACCAAATCCTCCACGGATTCCGTGCCGTGGCCGTAGCTCGAGTACGCCATGAGTTCGCCCCGGTACCACCCCGACTCCTCCGAAAGCACGCGGGAAGTATACGGAATGACCGCGGCCCCCGGCACGCTCGCCGCGTTGTTCGGATCGGTACCGGCCGACTGCTCGACCCGGTCAATGGCCAGATCCCCGTCGAAATCGAACGCGCGCAGCAGCCGCGTGCCACCTACCCCCTCGGCAAGACTCACCAGCAGGTAGGCCTCCTCGTCCGCAACCACCGTGAGGTCTTCCACCTGGCTGAGGATCGGCAAGCCATGTTCATAAATATATACATACGCGCGATAATCCCCTTCCGGCAACTCCGCCCGTTCCTCGCCTTCCGGCACTTCCCGCCATATGGTGGCGCCGTCGCCGAAGGGATCGAAGCCAACGTGACAATGGAGGGGCTTACCGTGTAATGTAGATACATCCACATGCACAAAACCCTTAGGCCCTTTGGGAGCGGGAGGCGGGGCATCGGAAGCGTTTTGCGCTGTCCGATCAGGCGGCCCTTCCTGTTGGGGGGCGGTACCCGTAGAAGCGCACCCAAGGGCTAAGCAGGTGGCGGCGACAATGGCGATCACGAGTTTGTTCATGCTTATCTCGCTATTAGGGGTGCGGCGGTGCTATGTTTTCTGAAGTCATGCGCCCGGAATGAGGGATCCAACATGCTGAAAAGATCGAAAGTGACTTGATTTTCCTTGCTGACAGGGATAAACTATCCTAAGCAACCTAGTCAGGTTGACCGAGGAAAATTTAGTATAGCAGAGTAGCAGCAGCATCAGCAATGGCACAGGGGAAAGACCCTGCCCCGTGCCGGAGGGTAGCCAACCATGAAGACCAAGGGGACGCAGAAGAGTACCGAGGCCATTCTCAACATGTTAAGCAGCATTGACATCAACAGCAGCGTGGCGGTGTACGTGCAGATTGAAAACCACGTCCAGTTCGCCATCAGCTCGGGGCGTCTCCAGGCAACGGATCAGTTGCCGAGCGTTCGCGAGTTGTCCGAACGGTTGGATGTCAACCCGAACACGGTGGCCAAAGCCTACCGTGATCTCGAGGTAATGGGGCTGCTCTACACCCGCCGCGGCATGGGCGTGTTCGTCAACAAGGGCATCGAGGCCAAATGCCGTGAAGAATGCCGCAAGCGCATCATCGGCCGCATGCACGAAGTGGTGGCCGAGGCGAAAGCCGCCGGCATGAACAAGGGCGAAGTGCTCGAGCTCGTCGAGAAAAGCCTCAGCGTCGACGCCCCGCCTTACGGGGAGACCCCGGCTGCCGTCTTGCAACTGGTGAAGGCGAAGAAGAAGAGCAAGTAACACGCCGCAAAGAGGGGCCTGTTTCGCAGTCTAAAGGCGCGTCCGTGCCATAGCGCATTGGCGCGCCTCTGCCTTGCGGAGCGCGCGGGTGGGGTGCCTGTGTTCTCTTGACGGCCCATGCGGGTGCAGGCGCGTCTGTAAGTCATAGAACGGGCGCATGTTGCGCGGGCTAGCACGCGCAAAAGCGTTGAAGCCCCTAAAACCGTGCGGAAAACTATTGACATTTGCGGGGCCAGATCGTATCATTCGGATAGAGCATGTTGAGAACCATGGGGCGCCGGGTCCGATCCGGCGGGATATGCAGTAAGTATACCCGCAAGCATGTCAACTAATCCTCGCTGGGCCGATGCTTCAGAATACTTGGCGCCCTGGCTCGCGGAAGCCCTCAGTGGGTGAGACCTGTGCGGGTAAACGAAATTCGGGAGACGATATGGCCACGGGAAGCGATGCCAGCTCGGCCCACAAGACCGAGCCTGAATCGCGCGACACGTCTGGACGGGCGAGCCACGGCGCAAAGGTTAAGCGCGGGCAGCTCACCGCCGTGCAGCAGGGGCGCTATGGCACAGGCCCGGCGCCCTACGGCTACCGCCGTGGCGGACCGGGCGAGAAGCCGCTCGTGGTGGATGATCGTGAGGCGGAAGTGGTGCGCATCATTTTCCGCGAGTACCTCAACACACGCAGCACGGGCAAGGTGGTCGAGTATCTGCACGCCAAAAACATCTTCACCCGCAAAGGCAATAGGTGGTCGCGTCAGGCCATTGCCATCATTCTCTCGAATCGTACCTATCGCGGCCGGGTAAGCTATGGCGATCTCGAAACCGAAGGGCTCCATGAGCCGATCATCGAGCCGGCGCTCTTCTACAAAGCCAATGCGCTCAAGGAGCGTAAACGCCGCCGCAAACACTGACGTGGACTTTGCCCACAACCCAAGGATGCGAAGGCGTGTTACGTGGGGGGTGGTTCGTGCTTTGCGCAGACTTCGGATTAGGGGCTGCACACTTGTTTCCAGCGCGCCGAAGGTGCGGTTCCATACCAGCCTGGGCCAACGGCCCCGGTTATGGATGGGCCTTACCCAAGCACGTGCCCCGGTAGTGCGTCCGGATCGCCCGTGATGAAATAGCTTTTCGGGCCGGTGCGTTCCTGTTGAAGAAGGCGTAAACCCGGCGATCTCTGGTAGGGGCGCACACACGCCCGGGCCGCCGGTTCCAGGCAACCCCAACCTTATGAAAGGCGCATGGCAGTATGCTCACTCGTGAACAAGCCGCGCTCGTGGTGGTCGATTTTCAGGACAAGCTCATGCCGAAGAAAGAGGAGGTCGTGGACGCCTTCCTCGAGCGCGCGGTCAAACTGATCAGAACCGCCCAGACTCTCGATATGCCGGTCCTCGTGACGGAACAGTACCCGGAGAAGCTCGGCAGTTCCACAGAGCGCATCGCGCAGGCCCTCGCCGACACCCCCCGCTTCGCCAAGTTCGCATTCAGCGCCTGGGGCGATCCCGGCTTCCGCGAGGCCCTCGGGGCCACCGGGCGCAATCAGTGCCTGGTCATGGGGATGGAGAGCCATATCTGCGTGTTGCAGACGGCGCTGGGCTTGCAGGAAGCAGGCCTGAGCCCGTATGTCGTGCGCGACGCCTGCGTCTCCATGAAGAAGGAAGAACACAAGGCCGGCCTCGCCCGGCTCATGCAGGAAGGTGTGCCGCTCGTCACGACGCAGATGGCCATCTTTGAATTGCTCGGCGCCGCCGGCACGCCCACATTCAAATCCATGCTGCCCCTGCTGAAGTAGAGGCCGTTTCTTTTACGTGGCAGGCGTGCAGCGAGTCTCCGCGCGCAACGTACCGGCACTCGCTTCTCCCCGCAACAACCGCAGGATACCGCCGGCGTTGCGGACGCTTTTCAGGTAGTATTCCGCAGTGAGGCGCTCGCGTTCTTCCGGCGTGAGGTCGCCATGGGCGCCCAGGCGCCGGATGCGGTCTTCGCGCATGTGGTACAGCGAGAGCGCCGCGGCCACGGAGATATTGAAGCTTCTCGTGAACCCCGCCATGGGCACGACAACATGGGCATCCGCCAGCTCGTGCAACTCGGGAGAAATACCGTCGCGCTCGCTGCCGAAGAAGAGCGCCGCCGGTTCGTCGAATGCGAACTCGCGGATGGGCCGTGCGCCCTCCATGCACGTCGCCAGAATGCGGTAGCCCTTTGCACGCAACACGGCCACACATGCGCGGGTCGTGGCCCACCGGCGGATATCGAGCCATTTCTCCGCACCCTGGGTAACCCGATTCGCCTCCTTGAACGCGTCCTGCGACTCGATCACATGGACCGACTGGTACCCGAGCGCTTCTGAAGTGCGTAGCACCGCGCTTATGTTGCCGCGGTCGTATAACCCCTCGAGCACGGGCGTGACGCTGTAGGTGCGCCCGGCGATTACCTGGGCGATGCGCGCGCGGCGCGCTTGGCTGAGGTAAGGGGCCAGCACCTCACACACCGCGGCCGCCGTCAACAGGCTGCCGCCCACCTGGAACCAGGGCCCATGGGAACCCGCAATCCGCTGCATTTATATGACTACCTTTCTACTGGACTTGCACCACTCTTGGCTGCTGACGCGCAATACAAACGCAACATCCTGCCGGGCTCACAAGAAGCGGGAAACCCCTTCTACTCTGGTGCCGCCTTCACACCGATCAACGATGGCGGGGGCGCATGCACATGGCAGGCGGCGGCGTGCGTTTCCGACAGCGGCACGAGCGTTTGCGTGATTGTGGCGCAGGCGGGCTCGGCATCGGGGCATCGCGGATGGAACGGGCATCCCGAGGGCGGATGAATCGGGCTGGGCACGTCCCCCTCGAGAATAATGCGCTGGGTCTTGGCGCGCGGGTCCGGGTGGGGCGCAGCGGAGAGAAGCGCACGGGTGTAAGGGTGCGTGGTCTGCGCGAAGACCTCCGCCACCGTGCCAATCTCGGCGATGCGGCCAAGGTACATGACCGCCACGTAGTCCGCGATATGCTCGACCACGCTGAGATCGTGGCCGATGAAAAGGTACGTGAGCCCGAGTTGGTCTTGCAGTTCTTCCATGAGGTTGAGAATCTGCGCTTGCACGGACACGTCGAGCGCCGAGACAGGCTCATCCGCCACAATGAACTCCGCCTCGACCGCGAGCGTCCGCGCGATACCCAGCCGCTGCCGTTGGCCGCCGCTGAACTCGTGCGGGTAGCGGTCGGCGTAGCCGGACTGGAGACCGACCACATCGAGCAGCTCTTCGACGCGCGCCCGCCGTTTTGCACGCGGTGTGAGGTTGTGCACCTTCAGGATTTCCGCGAGCATGTTGTAGACGGTCATCCGCGGGTTCAACGAGCCGAAGGGATCCTGAAAAATGAGCTGCATGCGCTTGCGCAGTTGGCGCAGGCCGGCGGCGTCGAGCGCGGTCACGTCGATGCCGTCGAACAATACACGCCCGGCCGTCGGCTCGATGAGCCGGAGTATGGCGCGGCCCGCGGTGGTCTTGCCGCTGCCACTCTCACCGACGAGGGCGAGGGTCTTTCCGCGGGGAATGGTGAACGAGATGCCGTCCACCGCGCGCACATAGTCCTGCACGTGGGCAAACACGCCCTCGCGCACGGGAAAGTGCATCACCAGGTTCTCGACAATGAGCAGGTCGTCACTCATGGGAGCAGCGCCTCCCCGGGGATACCCAGCGGCCTGCCCTCGGCCATTGTGGCTTCCGCGTCATGGAGCCAGCATGTTGCGCGTTGCGCCGCGGCTACGCCGAAGAGCGGCGGCTCCTTGTCCTTGCATATGGACATGGCATGGGGGCAGCGCGGGTGGAACCGGCACCCGGCGGGAAAGGCCGTCGCCGCGGGCACAGCCCCCGCGATCTGGTGAAGGCGCTGGTGTCGATGCTGGAGGCCGGGCAACGACTTGAACAGCCCGCGGGTGTACGGGTGCTGCGGGTCGCGCACGATGCGTACCACGTCACCGCTGTATTCGGCGACTTTCCCGGCGTACATCACCACCACTTCATGCGCCGTTTCCGCCACAACGCCAAGATCGTGGGTGATCAGCAAGATGGCCATACCAAGGTCCTGCTGGAGCTCCTGCAAGAGCTCGAGAATCTGCGCCTGGATGGTGACATCGAGCGCGGTGGTCGGCTCGTCGGCGATGAGGAGCTTCGGGCCGCACGCCAGGGCCAGGGCGATCATAACGCGCTGCAACATGCCGCCGGACATCTCGTGCGGATAGTTGTCGAGCCGCTTTTCCGGGGCGGGGATGCCGACCCTTGCGAGCAGTTCCCGCGCCTGCGTGCGCGCCGCGGCCTTGCTTACGTGCCGGTGCAGCCGGATGGCCGCCGCGATCTGATCGCCCACGCGGAACACCGGGTTCATCGAGGTCATCGGCTCCTGAAAAATCATCGAGATATCGTTTCCGCGTATGCGCCGCATCTCCCGTTCACTTGCCCGGCACAGGTCGCGCCCGCCGAAGAGGATTTTCCCGCCCTCGATGCGTCCGGGCGGGGTGGGGATGAGCTCGAGGATCGAGAGCGCCGTCACGCTCTTGCCGCAGCCGCTCTCGCCCACGAGGGCCAGGGTCTTCCCGGCGGGGATATCGAACGACACATCGTCCACCGCCTTTGCGATACCGGCATCGGTGTGGAACCAGGTGCGCAGATTCTTCACGCTGAGTATCGAGGAGTCAGCCATGTGATGATCACTATAGGGGGTTTTCAACGAGGATGAAAAATCGTATTCCGTTCTCATGGCATCGCACCCACACAACTCACACGGCCAAGGGATTGCAGCTCGCGGGCACATGCACAGACGCACTGGCAAACACGATCACCGCAAGCGCGTCTCTTCTCTGTGGCCCTCGGTGGCTTCTTTGTGCACATGGCGCGGTCGGCATAGGTTTTGAGCCGTTCGAGCTTGGGCATGGTGCGGCTCATGAAGCGGAATTCGCTGTCCTTCAGGGCGGACGTGGCAACGATGTCCTTGAACAAGGTTTTCGCAAACACAATGCTTCCCGCATCAATCATGGCAATCTTCGGCATGGCGTGGCTCCTTTTCCCTCGGTCCGTTCGAAGGTCGCGCCGTCCCTATACACTACATGATCGCTAGTGGTGCGCCAAGGCGGGACATAAGAGGGCCTCAGGCATCCTCCACGCGCGTCCCCACGAGCATGGGAATCTCGCGGCCATCCTGGTGCGTGACATAGGGGTACCGCTCGACGTCGAACCCGGCCGCGGCCATGGCGTCGACCCAGGTTTGAAACGGGAACAGACCGGTCACATGCCGATCGTGATATACCTCGAGCGCCGCGCCCCGGCGAACGAAGTAGACCATGCGGCTTTCCACGGCGGCCCCAGCGTCCGGTTGGCACCGGTACTCGACATAAGTCACCGTGGTGGCGCCATCGCTGCGGGTAGCATGCTCGACCACGTTGTCGCGGAAGGTTTCCTGGTACTGCTCGACGCTCGTAAGCAGCACGCCGCCCGGCCGAAGCTGGGCAGCGGCCGTGGCGAAGGCAGCGTGCAGATCCGCCGCAGTCGTCATATAGAGAATGGCGTCGTGGATGATGACGGCATCGAATGCGTGATCGAGGCGCAAGGTGCGCATGTCGCCGGCCAGACAGCGCAACCCGGGAATCAGCGTGCGCGCCTGGCGCAACATGGCAGGGGCGGCATCGGCCGCGGTGACCGCGAAGTCCGTCGCCAGGTGTGCCAGGAGGTGCCCGCCGCCGGCGCCGAGTTCAAGCAGGGCATAAGTGCCGAAGCCCAGCTTTTCCCGCAAGACAGCGCGCCAATAGGCCGCCTCCGAGGCATATTCCTCCGGCCGGCTCACGAAGGGCCAGAGCCAGGCGAGGTCATGGTACAAGCGGTTGTGTTGCATAGGTAGTGCTCTCGCAGCGCGTGCGTCGTGTTTGTATTTGCCGCCACATCCCTTATACTAAAACTTGGGTAGATTATGGAACTTGCGGGGACCCTTAATGCAGCGGTTGGTTTGCCGTCTATTGGTGTTTGTGTTGCCCGTTCTCTTCACACCGGGCGCGTGGGCGTGGGGACCGGGCACGCATGTTTACATCATGGAGCTCGTGGCGCCGCAGGCGCCGGACTTGGCGTTCTACGGCGCCATGCTGCCGGACTGCAACGCCACCTTGTTCAATACGCCTGAAATAAACCGCGCCCTGAAGCGGCTGCTTCATGATGAGTTCGGGCTGTTGCCGCCCTCGGCATTGCGTACGGGGCTGGCCACGCACAACAGCCGCTGGGGCGCGGATTACTTCGCCCACCTGATCTATCATCCCGAAGACCCGGCCTCGGACAGCGCCTATGCCACACAGAAAATTCGGCAACTGGTGGCCGAATTCGGGATCACTATATCGCAGGCGGAAGACGTTCTCGAACTGACCGTGGACTACCTGGTGCGCATGGACCACGGTCCGGCCTTCGCCGCACGCATAGCGCGGGTGGCCTCGCAGGTGGGGACGCGCCCGGAAGAGGCGCTCGTGGATGCGTACACAGAACCGCTCAGGGCGCGCGTTCCCCGGCTGACAGAGGCCGAGGCGGCCTATCATATCCGCCGGGCAACGCAGGCCTTCCGCAGCCTCGCCACGCTCTACGGCGAGCAAATGCAGCAGGAGGATGAGGCTATCACGGCGGCCATTCCCGCGTTGCTGGCCGGCCACCTCGATACGGATACCCCGGCTGCGCGCATGTATTTCGAGCGCACGGTGGAACTCTGCGAGGACGACTACGGTGCAGCCCTGCGGGCTATCGCATTGCGCATCGGCACAAAACTCGATGCCATGGCAGGCTACACCATGCCATAAGCGCGCGCCGCTCGTGCCTGGATTGCGCTTGCCCGAAAAGCCCTGCCAACGGCTACGCAAGCCCTTCGCTATCCTTGCGCGCCTTCGTGACAAACGCCTGGAAACCCGCATCGATCCGGTTGACAAGCACCGCGAGTTTGCCGGCATCGTGCACGTGGGCTTCCCGCTCGATGGCCGCGGCGATCTCGCTCAACGACACGGCGCCGACATTGCCCGCGGCGGCCTTGATGGCGTGAGCCTGATGCCGCAGGGTCTCCATGTCATTGTCATCCAGGGCCGCACGCAAGCTGTCGAGCCGCTCCGGCACATCCGCCATGAAAATGCCGATCAGTTCGTCGCACAGTGCGGCATCGCCATCGAGCTTGCCGATGAGTACATCCCGGTCGAAGATGCGTTCAGAGTCATCGCCGTTGTCCACGCTATTGCTCGAATCCGCCGTTGCGCCGCGCAGCGCCCGCTCGATAGTTTCGATGAGTTGTTCGGGCTTGATAGGCTTCGCCACGTAGTCGTCCATGCCCGCCTGCAGGCACCGATCGCGATCGCCCGTGAGGGCATGGGCTGTCATGGCGATAACGGGCACATGGGCACCGGTTTCTTCCTCGATGCGGCGGATTGCCGCGGTCGCCTCGAAACCGTCCATCTCGGGCATCTGCACATCCATGAGCACCAGGTCAAAGCGGCTCGTGCCATAGGCGTCGACGGCCAACCGCCCATCGACGGCGAGTTCCACCTGGTAGCCATTCTTCTCCAGGATACGCATGGCGACCTTCTGGTTGACCCGGTTGTCCTCGGCCAACAGGATGCGCACCTGGCGCTGGCGTTTTTCACCGACCGTGTGTTGTGTAATGAAAGCGTTCGCGCTCTCGGTGGAAGATTCGTCCTTGCAGCGGCCCGCCACGAGGGCCAGGCAATCGTAGAGCTGGGTATGTTTCACCGGCTTGGTAAGGTAGCCGGCAAAGCCCAGTTTCATCAGGCGCGGCCCGTCGCCGCGGTTGCCGACGGAAGTCAGCATGATGAGCGCCGTGTCCCGTAGCGCGGGGTCTTCGCGCACTGCGCGGCCCAGGCTCTCACCGTCCATACGCGGCATCATCATGTCGAGGAGGGCGATGTCAAAGGGGGCGTCATTCTTCACGGCCGTGCGCAGTTTCTCCAGCGCCTCGACCCCGTCGCGCGCCTCGTCGTAACGGCACCCCCAGGCACGCAGGTGTTCGCGCAGTACATGCCGGTTGGTCTCATGGTCGTCCACAATGAGCACATGCAGCTCGCGCACGCGCTCGGGTTTGAGTGCGGCGGCCTTCGGAGGGGCGGCCTGCTTGCTGAAATGCGCCGTGAACCAGAAGGTCGAGCCCTCGCCCGGCGTGCTTTCGACGTCAATAGTACCACCCATAAGCGTCACCAGCTCCCTCGAGATGACAAGACCGAGCCCCGTGCCGCCGTAGCGCCGGGTCATTGAGGTGTCGAGTTGCGAGAAGGGTCTGAAGAGCAGGTGCAACCGGTCTTCGGGAATACCGATCCCCGTGTCCGTTACCCGGAAACACACGACGGCCTCGGCGTCATCTTCCGACTGCACATCCGCACGCACGACCACCTCGCCCTCGCCGGTAAACTTGACGGCGTTGTTGCACAGGTTGAGCAACACCTGGCGCAACCTGCCCGGGTCGCCGCGCACGTAACTCGGAACCTCATGGTGAATCACGGAAGCAAGGGTAATGCCTTTCTCTTCCGCCTTGATCGAAAGGACATCGACGGCGTTCTCGACCACCACACGCAGGTCAAAATCGATCAGCTCGAGCTCGAGTTTGTGCGCTTCGATCTTCGAGTAATCAAGCACGTTATTGATGATGCTGAGCAGGGCATCGGCCGAGGCGCACACGGTCTCCGCGTAGTCGCGCTGTTCCGGGCGCAGGTTGGTATCGAGCAGGAGTCCGGTCATGCCGATGATGCCGTTCATGGGCGTGCGCAGCTCGTGGCTCATGTTGGCGAGAAATTCGCTCTTGGCCACGTTGGCGACCTGCGCCTCGACCGCCATCTGGTTGGCACGCTCGATCTGGCGTTCCAGTTCATCATTCACGGCCTCGGCCTGCTCCTTGGCGCGCCGCAACTCTTCCTGCACGCGCTTACGCACAAGCAGGCGCCACACGCCTTGCATAAACAGCACGAGATTCCGCTCGTCCGATGCGTCGTAGTCTTCGGGCTTGCCGGCCACGCCGGTCAGCGCCACGGTGTGCCCCTCATCGGCAATGGGCACACACAAGTGGCGGCCCAGGGGAACCGCCTGACGGCCGGCGTCCTGGAAGGGATTCGGCCCGTTGTAGTCATTCACGATGGCCGGGCTGCCCGTGCGCAGTGCTTCAGACCACGGGGCCTCGACTTCGACACGGAAGGTTTCCGGTGCGCCCACGTGAACGGCGCCGCCCTCCGTCTCCACTGACCATGCATAAACCGTGAGCTCGTCCTGCTGGCGCCCCTTGATTAGCGCGAAGTAACCCATCGTGCTATTGGAAAGTCTTTTGGCGCTCTCGACGGCGAAAGCGCTGATGTCCTCTATGGCGGACTCGGCCATTTCGTTCAGTTGCAGGAGCACTTCCATGCGTGTCTCGTCGAGGCGGCGCGCTTCCTCGACGCGTTTACGCTCGGAGATGTCCCGCATGATCCCGATGGCGTGCCAACGGCCCCGCACCTGCACGGCCGACAGCGAGAGCTCGACGGGCAAGCGCCGGCCCGTGCCATGGAGTGCCTCGAGTTCGACGGTGCGCCCGACGGCCGGGCCCCTGCCGGTTTCGCGAAATGTCTCGAAGTGCGCATGAAAGCTGGTGTGATACTCGCTCGGGGCCAGGGTTTCATGAAGCGGCTGCCCGAGTATTTCCTCCGCCTTGTAGCCCAGCATGTGTTCGGCGCCCTCGCTCCAGAAGGAAACCTTCCCTGCATTGTCCATCATCATAATGGCATCTTGGGCCGCCGCGCTGATGGCATCGAACTTCTCGGCGTTCTCGCGCGCTTCCTGCTCCGCTGCCTTCAGTTCCGAGATATCGCGCCACGAAACATAGATCATCTGGCGGCCACCCAAGGGAATGGGCATGAGGCGTACTTCCACCGGGAAGACCGAACCGTCTTTGCGCTTGTGCATCCACTCGAAGCGGGCACTGCCGCGTTCGTAGGCGAGTGCCACCACCTCGCGCACCCGCTCGCGTGTAGGACGTCCGTCGGGCTGGATCGCGGGAGAGACGTCTTCCGGGGCGAGGCGAACGACATCCTCTTTGCTGTCGTAGCCGAGTATGCGCACCGCGCTCTCATTGCAGTCGACAAAAACCTCCCCTTCGTAGAGAAAGGCGGGATCCATCGAGTTGTAGAACACGTCCATGAACTGCTGTTCGCTGCGCTTCTGCGCGTCTTCCCAGCGTTTGCGGTCCGTAATGTCGACAAAACTCTCGACGATGCCGGTCACTTTGCCATCCGAATCACGGTAGGGGGTGGCACTCACAATACAGGGGACCCGCGTGCCGTCGTGGCGGCGCTTGTGCGACTCCATCTCGACGAACTCTTCGCCTGCCAGAATGCGGCGCAGGGGGCAAGCGTCCGTTTCACATGCATCCCCCGGCCGCGCGTCATAGCACTTGCACGCCAACGGCGTGCTTTTGTCCATGGCAAAGAAACGGGCGTAAGCGTCGTTCACACGCAGCAGATTGAACTCGGTGTCCGTGACGCACATGGGCACCGCCGCGTTGAACACATGCTCCATCTCGTCGTGGGCCTGCTTGAGGCGGCGGTCGAAGCTCATCCGCTCCGAGACATCGCGCATGGTGGCGACCATGACCTGGTGGTCCTCGAGTTGCAACGGGATCAGCGTCAGTTCGGTATCGACCAGGCTGCCGTCTGGCCGCTGGCACTGCCAATACATCTCGAAACGTTCGCCGGCCTGCATACGCGCCATGGCATCGGCCACGCCCTCGGCCGAGGGGCGGCCGCCGGGCTGATGGGCCGGTGCAAAATCCAGCGGTTGCCGGCCCAGGATATCCTCCCTGCCGGCTCCCCAGATGCGGCAGGCCTGCTCGTTACAGTCGATGAAGGCGCCGTCGTAAATCAGCACGCCATCCATCGAGCTTTCGAAGAGCGTGCGATACTTACGCTCATTCTCCTCGAGGCGCTCCCGCGCGCGTATGCGCTCCGTGACATCCTCGTCCACGCCCCGGTAGCCAATGAGTTCGCCATAGTCCGAGAAGACCGGAAAACCATTGGTGCGCAGACAGACCTCGCGGCCGTCTTTGGCGATATGCCAGTTCTCCAAGTCTTCGATGGGCGCCTGATCCGCCCGGGCCTGGCGAAAGCACGCTTCAACACGATCCACCTGGTCCGGGCGGACCAATTCATTGTAATGACGGCCCAGGATTGCCTCCGGTGTGTACCCCAGCACCCGGGTAACCCGATCGCTGCAAAAGGTGTAAACGCCCTCGACATCTACCTCCCACATCCAATCCGAACTTAGAAGAGCCACATCGCGAAAACGCGCTTCCGACGCACGAAGAGCTTTCTCGGTTTCCTTCCGGCCGGCGATTTCACGGTGCTGCGCCTGTGTGGCCCGGCGCAGCCACAGGTTTAACACAGACACGTAGGCACCGAAAAGGGCGATCCCACCCGACACTGCGACCAGGTACCAGTAGTGGCGCAAGACGGCTATGAAACCCATTGTGCCCGCCTCAGCGTATGGAGCAATACGCAATTCGCGCAGACACTCCTCGACCGGGCGGTAATTGTGGGGGATTGTCCATCCGGCGACGTCAGCGGCTTGGGCCGCCTCAGAATCGGGCGGCATTTGAATGAGGGTGACAGCCACCTGCTCCGCCAGCTCGTGCGAGACCCTGCGTGTCGCCGCCATCGGCCACTCCGGATACAACGCTGTGGAAAGCGCCAACGGCCACGCGCGCACTTTCGGCCCCGGCAGCACGCGAATGTCCCCGATATCGAGGGCGCCTTCACCGGCCATGGCCTCGAGAATACCCGTGCGCACACAGCCGGCCTCGGCCTCGCCGGCGAGCACGGCCCGGACCACAGCATCGTGGGTGCCCAGAAACGCGATGTCCCCAAAGGCATCCGGCACATCGAGGCCGGCCCGGCGCATGGCGCGCCAGGGCGCATGCCACCCGCCGAACGACGTGGCATCCACCGCGACAAAATCCTTGCCCACGAGATCCGGCACCGCCGTGATTCCCGGCTCGTCAGCGCGGCAGAAAACAACCCCGCCAAAATCCGACAGGTTCTCCCCATTTACCCGGTTCATCAGGGTCACCACCGGGCGCACCCCAAAAGTCTCACGCAGATTCACGAACACAGCCGGATTCGTAAAAAGGAAATGTACCTCGTCTTTTGCGGCCGCCTCGTGCAACGCCGCAAAAGAAAGCGGATAGAGTGTGAACGTGTGCTCGGGAAGTGCGCGATTCAAGTAATCGATTGTGGGTTGCCAGTGGTGGTGGCACAAGTCGGGACCGCGCTTTGCCAGCACGCCGATCCGCACGCCGGATTCCGCCGCCGGCGCCCAGCCCGCCGCAAGGCACAACAACAACAACACCACCGGCAACAGGGCCCTGCGCACGCCTGACCATGCCCAATGGGCGCGGCGCATGGGTAAAAACCCTAGTTTTTCCTGGACATTCATCACTGCCGCGAATGTACCCTACGCCTTGTCCTTGACAATGAGACGTTGCTCTGCATGATTGCCTCCACACGCAGAGGCTAGCACAACAACCTTGTGCAGCGCACCTGTGCCTTCAAGCCCGATCAGAATGAGGCCGGGCAGTCCGAACGTGGGCGGCGCCCACAACCCAAAGATGGCTAATTCCTTAGCCGTTTGCCGTAAGCCGTTTCCCATACGTCATACAACTCCCTCGCATCGGCGCAGGGAGCGGTTCTGGCTCACCCGCTGTTTCTATGAGTCACGATGTAGGCGCCCTTTGGAGTGCGGGGGCTTGCCACCGCTTTTCCCGCAAAGGCCGTGGGTAGACGCTGGCGCGCAAGCCGGGAGAAAAAAAGCCTCGTGGCCTCCAGCCCAACCCCCTTGTGGCCTGCTCATGAGCCCGAGAAGGA
>CAZMVU010000104.1:0-16554 GCA_964569295.1 uncultured Nitrospirales bacterium | reverse complement strand
GGCGGGTGCGCCAATTGCGTTATGGCACGGAAAGCAAGGATTATTTCTGGGTTGTAGGCACCGACCTGCGCCTGAAAGTACACCCCTACCGCCCGGACCTCGAGCACACCGATGTGACGGACTATGCGGACCCGGAAGGCCAGCGGCTTTTTGTCACCATGGTCCGCCTGGCGCAGGAGCAAGGCGGCGGGTTCGTGCGCTATCAGTGGCAGTGGAAAGACGACCCGGCCAGTGTCATGTCGAAGACGTCCTATGTCAAACTCTTCGAGCCCTGGGACTGGGTCGTGGGTACCGGCCTGTATATCGAGGAGGCCGAAAAAAGAATTGCCCTTATTACCCGTTCGGCCACCTGCTTCGCTCTGGGCATCCTCGCCGTCATGCTCATCCTCACCGCATGGATAGGTGCAGTGGCAGCCCGCAACGAGTTCGCGCGGCGCCGCGCCGAGCATGACCTGCGCGAGCGGGAGGAACGGCTGCGCACGATTGTCGAGAATGCCACGGAAATCATCTATACCCTCTCGCCCGAGGGCGTGTTTCTCTACGTATCACCCGCCTGGACCCGCCTGCTCGGGCATCCCGTGAGCGCGGTGATAGGCCATTCCTTCACGGAGTTCGTACACCCGGATGATGTGGCGGCGTGCCAGGCCTTTCTCGGGCGCATAATAGCGACGGGCGAAGCGCAGCGGGGGACCGAGTACCGCGTGAAGCATGCCTCCGGCGCGTGGCGCTGGCATGTTTCGAATGGCGCCCCGGCATGTGGGGCAACCGGCGAGGCTGTGTACTATGTCGGGTTGGCGCAGGACATTACCGAGCATCGCAAGGCGCAGCAGCAGGCCCGGGAGCGCCAGGAACAGCTTGTCCAGGCCGAGAAACTCGCCTCCCTGGGCACGCTGGTCTCCGGCGTGGCCCACGAAATCAATAATCCGAACTTCGTGGTTATGGCGAACACGGAAATCCTGCTGGATATGTGGCCAGAGATCGAGGCGGCACTCGAGAGGCATGCTGCACGCGAAGGCGACTTCCCCGTCGAGGGCATGGGATTGAGCGAAACGCGCGCGGCTATCCGCACCATGCTCGATGCCGTGCTCGACGCCTCCGAACGTATCCGGGTAATTGTGGACGAGCTGCGCGATTATGCCCGCGAGAGCGACGCCATGACCGCGCAACCGGTCGAACTCAATGCCGTGGTGCGTGCGGCTATCACGCTCGTGTCGAACCTTATCAAGAAATCCACCCACCATTTTCACCTGGAATACGGGGAAAATCTGCCGGCCATCCAGGGCGACCACCGGCGCCTCGAGCAGGTCGTCATCAACCTCATACAGAACGCCTGCCAGGCGCTGCCAGACAAAAGCCATGGTCTCTGGGTGCGCACCTTTTACGCCGCCCACCGAAAGGCCGTGGTTATCCAGGTGACCGACGAGGGCGAGGGCATCGCGCCGGAAAACATGCCGCACCTTATGGACCCGTTTTTCTCGACCAAGCGCGATCATGGCGGCACCGGGCTGGGCCTGTCTATAAGCGCGGCCATCATGGAGCAGCACGGCGGCCAACTGGAATTCGAGTCGACCCCGGGCCAGGGCACCACGGCGCGCATGGTGCTGCCCGCAGACGCATCCTCAGGGGAAGAGCAGGAGTGAATACCCTATATGCCGTCCAACCCGTTGTCCATGCTGCTCGTGGATGATGGGGTGCGCCTTCCCCCGTCATGATCCTTTTCTCGGGGGTGTATACGGCAGGGCGCCTTCTTATCGCGGCATATGCCGCGTCATACGCTGGAAGCTGCGCAGCTTTCCAAGGCGCAGGGTGTGTTCGAGAAGGTGGACATCAAAAGCGTCGAGAAGGGGCAGCCAGCGCAGCATGACCGTGTAGCGGAGGCCAAAGCCCACGCCCGCCGCGCCGCCCGCCACCAGGTTCGGCAGCCGGCCGGATGCGCCGCGGGCGGCGTGTTGCGCCAGGTAACGCACGAGACCACTGACCACGCCGAAGTCGATCAGGGCGCTATAGCCCGTAAAACGACCACCAGCGACCAGAGGCCACATGCGTCATAGTCACTGTGGGTGAGTATATGGGGGATGAGTATAAGGCCCAGCAGACCCTCCCAGAAACGGCCCAGGGCGTTGAAGGCCGTATTGCGCACGATAGTGGCGCGCACCGACCCGGCTGGCGGTTCACTCATCGCGGACCTCGAGGAAGTCGACTCGGTCGATACGGCCACCCGGCCGCGCGAGCAGCATGGATTCGATCACATCGAAGTGCTGGGTGTCGTTGCGCCACTGGCGGAACATGGGCAACAGCTCAGAGGCCAGGGCCGGGGAAGTCTCGAGGTAATCCCAGGGCACCAGCACATAGCGGATATTGTGTTCGCGCAGCCAGGCCAATTGCGCGTCCCGGGGCATATTCGCGAGCGCCGCCATGGCCGCATGGTTCTGGTAGGTGGGCATGCGCAGGTAGAATGTGCGCTGGTCCGGCGTGAGGAGTGTGCCGTCGCGCAGATGCGTGTTGGCCCAGGCGAATGCCGGATACCGGTCGATGCGCGCCTCGAGGTATTCCGTGCGGCTTTCCATACCCAGCAGTACGGGCACTTTGAAGTGCATGGCGCCGGCATGCAGCATGAGGTGATAGACGAAGGCCAGCATGACGACGCCCCACACCAGCCTGCGGCCCACGCGCACACGGTCGGCGGCGGCCCCCGCCGCAATGTGGAGGGGGATGAAGAAGGGGAGCATGTAGCGGGCGAGTCGCTGGAAGAAGAAGAACACGCCCACGCCGGCCGCGCCATAGGCCCCGAGCCAGCGCACACGGCGCCCGCCAAGAAACAGCCCCGGCACACCGAGCACCAGCACCATGCCGCCGGGACTTTTCGGCCAGCCGTCGTAGAGGTAGGGCTGCATAATGATATCCCACGGAAAACGGAGCAACGCCGTTAAACCGGATGGGCCGCTGGCGTCGGTACCAGTGTGGACACCTATGCCCGCTTCGGCGGTGTACAAAATGAACTCCGAGGGAAAGACGTTGTGCAGCAATGGAAAGAACGGGTTGCCGGCGAGCAGCGCACTGCGAACAAGCCATGGCGCCGCCGCCAGGGTGGCCATAAGTACGAAAATACCCGCCGCTGTGTAGCGGCGCCGTCCACCGCCGGCAAGCACACCGGCCACGAGAAACGCAACGACCACATAGCCCGTGTGCCGGGCACCGCAACTGCTGCCGGCCAGTAGCGCCGACACCAGCAGCGCGCCGAGCCGGCCCGTGTCGTACCAGCGGACCAGGGCACACAGGGCGGCCGTGGCCAGGGCGGCCAGCGCGAGATCGACCGACGGCGCGGCGGCCTGGTCCATGAAGATGGGCGCCGCGGCATAGAGCGCTGCCGCCACGAGTCCCGCCCGGCGGCCGGCCACACGCACACCGAGCGCCGCCACGGCGCCCACACTCAAAGCGCCGAAAAACCAGTTGAGCCAGGTGGCGGCCAGTTCGCCGCCGCTCAAAAACGCCACCGCATACAAGCTCTGGGCAAGGTGCGGGCAGGCGGCGTAGACGTTGCCGGGCTGGAGATGGATACGCCCCTCGCGCGCGTAGTCGCTCGCCAGCGCCATATGCGCCACGCTCGCCTCCCACCCGGTTACCGGCGCCGTAGCCGCGAGAAACGTCAGGAGCAGGGCCCCGGCTATGGCCGCCAACGACGCCTTCTCGAGCATGTCAAAGGATGCGCGTGGCGCTCGTTCAGCGCTGTCAGGAATCGTGTGCCGGCCCGCGAACACCTCCGCGGCCAACCCCAACGCCGCGAGAAGATACAAGACGGCCGACGCCGCCTGCAAGGACCACGCGCCCACAATCATGGCGATAAGCCCGGCGAGGGCCGTGCCCGCGGTCCACCGAAGCACATGGTCCTCCCAGGTTCCGCCTATCCGCAGCAATCGTCCCGCGGCATCGCCCAGGACATACGCTGCGGCTATGAGTGCGCCAAAGGTAATCATGCAGGTTCACGCTTGGGCGCGTCCCCACGACACGCCACGAAGCGGCAAGATAGCACGCCGGCGCGGGGGGAATCACCCGGCCGAGAAGTGCACAGACGAACCAAATGGAGAAGAGGCTTCCAGCTTCTTTAACCCACGCCCCCAATCCAAGGCGCAGAGGTCTCGGGAGGGCGCGCGTGCCAGGGAGGGCGAACGTCCCCGCGAGCCAAATAGAAACCCTATCGCATCAAAGGGAGGGGGCGCGTCCCAGGGAGGGCGAGCGTCCCCGCGAGCCAAATAGAAACCCTATCGCATCAAAGGGAGGGGGCGCGTCCCAGGGAGGGCGCGCGTCCCCGCGAGCCAAATAGAAACCCTATCGCACGAAAGGGAAGGCGCGCGTGCCAGGGAGGGCGAGCGTCCCAAGGGAAGGCGAGCGTCCCAAGGGAGGGCGAGCGTCCCCGCGAGCCGAAACGCGACGTAAAACACAAGACGACCACGAACCAAACGTAGAAAAGGCTGCCAGGCTCTACAACACGCCAGGATGTCTGTGCCACCTCACAGCAACTTGCTTACGCTCTGTCGCACGGACTTGAAGCCGCGTCCGAATACCTGGGGGTTGCCCTTCGCCGCAACGAAATCGATGCGCGTGCTGCGGCGCCGGGGTTTGCGCCACGTATCAGCGTCGAATACGCCGAGCACATTGAAGCCTGCCGCCGTCAGCGCCTCGGTCACAAACGCGACAGGGTAGATGCGCTCCCGGATGCGATGTTCGGGGCCGGTATTGAACCGTAGCAGTGAATCGGCGATGCCGGTGCCGGGCACGTATTCGCTTCGCCAGACGGTGGTGAAGCTGCCGTTGTCTTCCTCCCAGCTCTGGTTCGCGAAATGGCTGGTGACCATGCGTTCCGTGACGATGTCGAAATAGACAAGGCCCGGCGTGTCGAGGGCGGCATGGAAACTTTGGAGGGTGTGCACCACGTCTTCCTCGGTGAGGAGAAAGTTGAGGCTGTCGAACAGGCAGGTGATGAAGTGGACGCCTCCGGCGGCGGGGAGCGCCCGCATATCCCCGACCGCAAGGGGCATGGGCGCGCGCTTCCGGCCGGTCCGCACCATCGCCGCGGACAGATCGATGCCGAAGCTCTTCCAGCCGCGCTGGCGCATGTGCTGCACAAGGACACCGGTTCCGCAGGCCACATCGAGGTGGGCCGGGCGATGCTCGAACAAGTCACCCAGGGCATAGGTAATACGCGCCCAGCGCGGGTAATTCACATGATCCATCAGGGTGTCATAGTAATGGGCGATACTGTCAAAGGGGTCCGTGGGCGGCATCAGCCGAACTCCGCGATCACCCACGCGGCGAAGGCCATACTATGCGGGTCCGCCGCGCCCTTCTGTTCGTGGAAACGAAGCTTGGTTTCGGCTACGTAACACAAGGCTGCATCGAAGCCCGCGCATGCCAGGATGGTCCGGGCCTCTTCGGCCTCGGGATAGGGGCGCATGGGCTCGGAAAAATCGGCGACGTAAAGCGCCTGCGCGAGCCGGCCAACCCCTGGGATGCCCGTGGTATGCCAGTGCACCGCCTCGAGCACCGCCTCGTCTTCGATGCCGAAATCACGCGCGATCTCGGCCGCACCCACGGGCCCGTGGAGCAGCTTGGGGCGCGCGCGTTGGCCACCGTTTACCGCGATGCCGCAGGCGTTTGCGCGGCGCAGCATTTCCGCATTGTCGAGGGCGCGCGCATAGTCGTGGAGCAGGCCGGCGGCCACCGAAGCGTCAAAGTCCAGGCCCATGTCTTCCGAGCAGGCGAGGAGGTGGCCGGTTACGGAAATGCAATGCCGCACCTTTTTTTCAGGCAGGCGTTGCCGGAGCGCGGCGAGAAACGCCTCGGCGCGATGCGCCTCGAGCAGTTGCGGCATGACCTCGTGAAATTCCGGGTTTTCCATAAGTTGTGCGCCGGTCTGTTCACGGTTGCTCACGGTATAACCCCCGTTCTTCGATAAGCCGTGCGACGGCAGGCGGCAGCATACTGTCGACCGGTTCGCCCGCGAACAGCCGCTCGCGTATGGCCGTGGACGACATGTCGGACTTCGGGAAATCCAGCAGGGTGTAATGCCCTTCGAGTCCTGCGGGAATCGCGGCTTCCAGCTCGGGACGCGGCACGGCGAGCAGGTGCGCATGTTCGAGGATGGTTTCTGGTTCGCGCCAGCGCGGCAAATCGACGAGCGAGTCGAAACCGAGTATGAGAAACAGCGCCGCACCGGGCATTTGCGTGTGCAATGCACGCAGGGTGTCCGCGGTGTAGCTCGGGCCGTCGCGATCGATCTCGATGCGCGATGCGGCGAAGCAAGGTTCATTCGCCGTGGCGGCGGCCACCATGTCGTACCGGTCCCGGGCATCGGCGAAAACATCGTCATTCTTATGCGGCGGTGTGCCCGATACGACAAACAAGACCTTGTCCAACCACGCTTGCTCGCGCGCCGCATGGGCAATGGCAAGGTGGGTGATGTGAATGGGATCGAAGGTGCCGCCGAACACCCCGACGTGCTGAGCATCACCCACGGATTTGCCCCGTACCGCGAATGACGTATTTCAAGGTGGTCAGTCCCTCGAGCGCCATGGGACCCCGGCAGTGGAGTTTGGCCGTACTGATGCCGATCTCGGCGCCCAGCCCGAACTCGAAGCCGTCGGTGAAGCGGGTCGACGCGTTTACGTAGACCGTGGCGCTGTCCACTTCGTCCAGAAACCGCTCGGCGGGCTCGTAGCCTTCCGTCACGATGGCGTCCGAGTGGTGGGAGCCATAGGTGTTGATGTGTTCAACCGCATCCTGGAAGGACTCGACTACCTTGATGCTGAGGATCGTGTCGAGGTATTCGGTGGTCCAGTCTTCCTCGGCAGCGGGTTCACAGTGGATGATGGCGCGCGTTTTCTCGCAGCCGCGCAGGGTGCAGCCTTCCGCCTCGAGGGCGCGCGCGGCCACCGGCAGAAACTCGGGGGCGATAGCGGCATGCACGAGCAGGGTTTCCATGGCATTGCACACGCCCGGACGTTGCAGCTTGGCGTTCACGACGATCGATTCCGCCATGGCGGGGTCGGCATCGTTATGTATATAGGTGTGGCAGATACCGTCGAGGTGCGCCACCACGGGAATGTGCGACTCGTCGAGAATCCGCGAGATGAGCCCCTTGCCGCCGCGGGGCACGATGAGGTCGATGTATTGATCGAGCCGGAGCATCTCGCCGACGGCCGCGCGGTCGGTGGTGCCGATGATCTGCACGGCGTTTTCGGGTACGCCCTGGGCCGTGGCGCCGGCCTGAAAAATCCCGGCGATGGCCATGTTCGAGTGGAAGGCCTCCGAGCCGCCGCGCAGAATAGTGGCATTGCCCGACTTGAGGCAGAGCGCGGCGGCGTCTGCGGTGACGTTCGGCCGGCTTTCGTAGATAATGCCGACGACGCCGATGGGCTGGCGCACGCGTGCGATGCGCAGGCCGTTGGGGTGCACATACTGGCTGACCACATCGCCCACGGGGTCCGGCAACGCGGCCACTGCCTCGAGCCCTTCGGCCATGGCCTCGATGCGCTTGTCCGTCAGCTCGAGGCGATCGAGCATGGCCTTCGAGAGGCCCTTCTTCTCGCCGGCGTCGAGGTCCTTCGCATTTTCCGCGCGCAGCATGGGGTGGGCGTCGCGCAGGCGCGCGGCGATGTCGAGGAGTGCGGCATCCTTCACAGCGCGCGAGAGCCCGCGCAGGGCGTGGCCCGCCTTGCGCGCCCGCACACCAAATTCCACGAGTTCCTGGTGCATATTCTCGGCCATAACGTCCAATTTCCTGGGGTTTGTTGCCTGTGACGGCGGCGTTTCGTGTTGGCTGCAAAGTATACAACACCCCGCCCGGGCGACGCGAAATGGAGCGCAGGGGGGGCATCGCAAGATGACAAGGGAGAAGAAGCTGCCTTGTCAAACAAGAAGTGACGTTTTCCGGGTGCTTCTGGTAAACTCGACAAATGAGGCCAACTGCCAAAGGGTGGCACCCGTTGGATGGAGGGGTGCTCCCCCGGAAATGACATAGCGTGCGCGGGTTCCTCTGAAACGGGACACGAGCTACGACCTTGAGAGCAACGCAACATCATGACGTACAAAGGCCATGTTGAAAATGGAAAGATTGTACTTGATGAGCCGGCACACCTCGCAGAGGGGGCGAGGGTGCAGGTCCGGTTGCTGGATGAAACGGAAGGCGCAGGACTACATCCCGTTGTGAAGCGTTTGACCGGTATTTTGCCTTCGGAAATCGATGTCAAAAGCGAGTATATAGAAGGCATGATAAGAAAGCATCGATGAAAGTTATGTTCGACACAAACATCCTTCTGGATGTCTTTCAGGCGCGACAGCCCCATTACGAAGCTTCTGCAGCGTGTTTGAGTCAGGCGGTTGCGGGCCATATTGACGGCTTCATTGCAGCGTTCGTGCGTTTTTCGTTTTGGCTGTTCCCCTATTCCAGCACACCCGCCGTGCGCAGATTCTCGCGGAAGCGCGGGCCGGCGCTGGAGCCGGCGCGGTAGAAGACGGCGGGTTGACCGAGGGGGGCGGGCGCGATGACTTCCTGGCCGTGTTCGGTGGACCCGAAGGCTTCGCCGGACCAGAGGTGGCGCCAGCCGCCGGCCGGCAGATAGACGATCACCTGCTCGACGCCGGGGTCGAGGACGGGCGCCGCCATGATCGCATCGCCCACGAGGAACTGGGTGAACGTGATGTCGCGCACCGCTTCATCCTTCGGGTAGTGAATGAAGGGATGCCGCACGACGGGGAGGCCGGTTTCCGCGGCTTCCTGCACGAGTTGCTTCCGGTAGAAGCCCCATGCCTGGTACACCTTGGCGAAGCGCGCGAAGTGGGCGAGGGTCTCCGCGTCGTCATAGAACTGGGCATTCTCTTCGGGGGTGACGCCTTCGTGGGTGCGGTAGATGGTGGTGAATGCGTTCATTTCCATCCAACGGAGCAGCAGCTCCTTCGAGCGGAAGTAGTCGCGCACGGGCGTGCTGCCGCCGGCGTAGCCGCCGATGTCGCTGTGGTTGAAGGCGAAGCCCGACATGCCGCCGCTGAGCAATCCGGTGACGGCCGACTTCATGCCGTCGTGCTTGTCCCAGGTGACCGTTTGGTCGCCTTCCCAGAAGAGCGTGCTGTAGGCGGGGCTGTGCGTATAGGCGCTGCGCATGAAGAAGGTAAGCGCTTCCCCGGGTGCGGCGACATCGGCCACGTCGCGATTGAGCCGTGCCCAGGCTTCCGGGTACTGGTTGTGGTATTCGGCGGCGGCGGCGCCGCTGTGAAGCACGGCGTCGAAGGGCAGGGCCTCGCCATAGTCCGCCATCCAGCCGCTGGCGCCCACGCCCACGACATTCTGCATGATCACGTCTTTCATCCAGGTGCGCGCATCCGGATTGGTGAGGTCGAGCATGCCCGCGGAAAACGATGTGTTCTGGATGAGGTAGTGGCCGCCGTCGGGGTTCTTGATCAGGTAGTCCTTGTCCGCCGCTTCGCGGAACAGGTTGCGGCGGGCGTTGGTTTTGCCGGAGACATCGACCAGAAACGGGTTCACGTAGGTCATCAGGCGCACGCCGTCCTGCGCGAGGTCATCACGCAGTGTGTCCCAGTCCGGGTAGCGGTCGCGGTCGAGTTCCCAGTTCCACCAGAGCTGCTTGCCCATGATGGTCGTGCGCTGGCCGCACCAGTCCTGCAACCAGAACGCCGCGATGGGCGTGCCGTGTTCGCGCAGTTTCTGGTGGATACTGCGCACGCGGTCCGTGCCGCCCTGCATGCCGACGATGGCGCCATCGAGAATCCAGTCCGGCAGGGGACGCATCCGCCCGGCGTATTTCGTGTAGGCGCCGATGAGTTCGGCGGGCGTGTTGCCGTGGAAGATGCGCCCGGCCACGTGGTTCGCGAAAACCTTCACCTGCACTTCTTGATCACGCCGCAGGTCGAACACGTTGTAGGCGTAGGTTTCGAGGCACAGGCTGCGCAAATCGCTCGTGAGGTATTGCGGCACGGCGGTGTAGGTGGTGAAGGCGTCACCGCCGGCGCCCGCCACAAGATCGAGGAGAAAGGTGATGGGCTGCGCGCCGCGCCCGATACCCTGCTCGGAAACCAGCACGGGCACGCGGTGACCCTTGAGGTTCATATGCGTGAACTGCTCGCCGAAACCGTAGAACGCCTCTTCCGCGTCCGAGGCATAGGTGAGGAACAGGCGGTTCACTTCCGGCGCGTCCACCGTGGCTTCGAAGCGCAGCGTGTCTTCGCCCGCCGCTTCGAAGGTGAGTGTGTACGGCACTTGCGCGTGCGCCGCGTCCGCCATTGTGCCGGCAAAGGTCAGGCGCGATTCCTCCCGGGTTGCCTTGGAAAAGGTCTGCTGCGCCCAGGTGTTGGCGAGGCGGTCCGTCACCCGGAAAAGGCCGCGCCGCTCGGTCACGGTTTCCTTGCCCGCAGCCGCGGTGAGAAAGCCCCGCTCCGGACGCGTCGCCCAGATCGGATGGTCCGGCGCATCGGCGTGGGCAACGGTTAGGCGGCCGAGGTCTGCGTCCCACGCGATCAGGAAGCTGCCGAGGACCCAATCGCGCGTGGGCAGGCGTTGGGCCGCGGCCAACCGCGGTTCGATCGGGTCGCGCAGGCGTTCACGCAGGTAATGGCGCCCCTGCCAAGCCCCCAGCGCCATCAAGACCAGTACGAACAAGAAGACCAGCGTGCGGATGCGTTGGCCCATGGTATAGGTTGCCCGGCTTCTTCGTGTCATAGGATGCTCCGGGTCAGGAGAAGTCCACCTCGAATGTAAGCCCTTCGATCGGCAAGTACTCGAGGACCACTTTCTTGTTGCGCCCGACGATTTCGACCACCTTCAGATCGCCCACGGTCTCCCCGACGCGCGCTTTCACGCGGTTGATCTCGCGGGTATCGCGATCGAGCAAGTTCATGAACACGTAGGTCTGCTCTTTCGCCACGTCATCGACAACACCGGTGACCTCAACCAGCGGCTGGGCGAGGCGTTTGCGGGCGCTTTCATCGAGCCGCTCGATGGTCACGCTTTCCATGCCCAGGAGGTTGTGAATGTCAACGAAGCCCTGCACCAAGCGCCAGCGGTCTTGCGCACGCGCCTGTTTCGCCATACCCACTACTTCCCACGACAACTCCTGGAAGGCCTTCTTGCCGCCGGGCGACTCGGCGTATTTCATTTTGGCGTCGCGCAGGCCGCTCACGATCGATTCGCGCATGGCATCGTGATAACCGCCCGTTTCCGCACGCAGCAGCCCGCGCACGGGATCGAGGAGGGGGGCTATCTCTTCCATGACTTCTTCTTTCGTGGCTTCCTCGGGCGGCCGATCGGCACCTCCGGGTTCCTCCTCGATGGCACCGTAAACGAACGCCAGCACTACAGCAACGATCGCCACGGCAATGATGAAAAACAACACGCGCATACCAAACGCACTCCTTTATGGCCGGCGACACAATAGGTCGCGGCCATTATAGCAGCCTGCACCCGCAACGCGCAGGCACGCCAAGCGCCATTTCCACGCCCTGGCCGGTTTCAACATGTGTCCATACGACGTTGAGCGATAACCAGTAACCCCGGAAGGAGCCCAGCGTATGGCACGATGGTGGCCGCGGCGCCGGCCGCACAAGGAACAACGAAAAGGCGAAGGCCCGGCCCGGGGTCTCAAACCCGCGCCGCGTCCCCCGGCGGCGGCGTTCGGGCAGGTTTCGCGCGCGGAAGACGTGGCGCTGTGGGGCGGCGCATCGCACTGGTTTCTTCCGCTCCCAAACCAGACACCCTTCGAGATGCTGCAGGTCTACCGGTTCCTGCGCGATTCGATTCCCGACGTCTCCGACGCCGTGTGGACGTGGAAACGGCTGTGCCAGACCGGCTACGAAGCCGAGGTGATCGAGCCAAGTTCCGAGGCGGCGGCGCACCGGGCGAAACGGTTGCTGGCCGACCTGGACCAGCGCGTGAACGGCGGCGACCGCGGCATGGAGGGCCTGCTCGATATCTTCTACACCTCGCTCTTCACCTACGGCGCGGCGGCGTTCGAGATCGTGCTGAGCCAGAGCCGGGAGAGCATCTGGGACGTGGTGCCCGTGGACGTGTGGACGGTGCGGTTCAAGCGCGAGGACGGGAAGCTGCAACCCTACCAGGTGCGCGGCGGCGCGGAGATTCGGCTGCCGGCGGAACGCTTCGTCTACGTCGGGCTCGATCGCGACGGCACGAATCCCTACGGCCGCTCGATGTTGCGCAGCATCCCCTTCGTGATCAAGATTCAGCAGCGGCTCATGGAAGACATGGCGAAGGCCACGCACAACGCCGGCTATGCGAAGCTGCACGTGCAATACACGCCCGAAGAGCGCCAGCGGGGTGAGAGTGTCGAGGCCTATCAGGCCCGGATCGGTAGTAACTTCTCGGACTTGCAGGAGCGGCTTAACGGCCTGCAGCCGGACCAGAACCTGGTCACATATGACAACGTGAACATCGAGCTTATTCGCGGCGATCAGCGCAGCCAGGTTTTCTACGACAACCACAAGGCCGTCGAGGAGCAGGTGATCACGGGCATGCACCTCATGCCCATCCTGATCGGGCGCAACTACGGTACTACGGAAACCTATGGCACGGCGCAGTTCGAGATCATCAACCGGCAGGTCGAGGGGATCAACCGCAGCGTGCAGCGGATGCTCGAGCGGCTCTACAACTTCGAGCTCGCGCTCATGTGGGGCGAGGCCACGGCGAAAGTCCACATGCACACCAACCGCACCACGGATGTGCTGAAAGAAGCGCAGGCCCGCTCGAAAGAAATCGAAAACGCCTTCGCGCTCATGGACCGTGGGTTCCTCGACCGGGAACAGGCGGCCCAGGCCCTGGGGGTGTGAAGAATAAAAGGAAGAGCGAGACAACCCTTTCTCTTTGGGAAAAGAGAAAGAGGTTTTCTCGCGCTCTTTCCCAAAGAGAAGCCGTTATAGAAGACAATCCAGGTTTTTCTTGAAGGGGGTCTGGGGGAAACTTCTTTTTTCCCAAAAAGAAGTTTCCCCCAGCTTCCGCGATTGTTTCTTCAGAAAGGCTATTTCATGGACCACGAACCGTTTTTCTTCCGTCACGAGGGGTATTTGGTAAGCGTGCGTGCGGCGCCGGAATCCCACGCGGACGAGGACACCTTGCAGGCGGTGAACCGCTTCGCGTTGCGCCCGCTCACGCGCGACGAGTTTGTCGTGTTCACGCTGGACCTGTGCAACAACCAGGTCGACAAACACCACAGCCGCTTCCCGGAAGACGAGCTGGCCAAGGTGAGCGAGCTTGTGCCCGGGCGTCCGCTCATGGAACGGCACGATCTGCGCGGGTCGCTGCCGCGGGGGACGTTCTTCCGCTCGCGGCTGCACGAGGAAGAGGGCGTAGTGTCCGTGCGCTGCGAGGTCTACGTGCTGCGCACTGCGGAGAACGAAGGCTTCATCCGCAACATCGAGGGCGGTGTTTACCGCGAGACGTCCATCGGGTTCTCGTTCCAGACGCCCGAGTGCTCGCTATGCGGGAACGACATCCGCGCGTGCGGCCATGTGCCCGGCCGGGTCTACGAGGAGCGTGCATGCCACTTCATCATGCGGAATGTCGTCGAGGTGATCGAGGGCAGCGTGGTGGCCTCGGGTTCGCAGGGCACGCGGTTCGTCGTCTCCGACAACGCGCGCGAGTTGCCGCTGCTCGCGATGCTCGAGGAACGTGAGGCGCCCGAGGACGAACCAGCGCTCCCCGCGTCAGCCGAGAGCGCCGCCGCCGTGCGCGCGATCGAGGCGGCGGTGGCGGAGTGCCACGCGGACATGGCGCAGGCGGCGGCACTTGTGCGCGACGGCGTGTCGGCGCGGCAGCGTGCCACGGCGCGGCTCATCGGCCTCGGCCGTGAACTCGACGGCGACGCCTTCGACGAGACGGCCTGGCGCGAGACCGTGGCGGGCCTCAACCTCGACGCCATCCATGCGCACCTGCGCGCCTATGAAGCGCGTTTCGACGCAAAGTACCCGCCGCAGCCGGTGTCGCAGCCCGAGCCGCTCGAGCCGGAGCCGGAGGACCGCAGCGGCGTGGCGGCGGAAATCCTGCGGGGGTAAGGATACTGTGGCGGGTCTCCTGACCCAGCCACCACACGCGACCGAAGGTCTCCCAAACCGCATGCCAGGAGGAGACCTGCGGTCTGAAGACTGGCGTGGTCGGGAGACCAGCCAGAACGATTGACCTTCGGTCTGAAGACTGGCGTGGCCGGGAGACCGGCCAGAACACCTGGACCAACAACCGCCCATACCCGGGCGAGGAGGAATTTCATCATGGCATTTGGCGACATTGGCGGAGTGATCACCGAGCTTATCATCACCTGCAAAACCCCCGCCACGGGCGACGTGGCCATCAGCAAGGGCGACGCAGTGGCCCTCACGGACAACTACACCGTGACCAACGCCACTTCCGCGGAAGACGCCCTCTTCGGCCAAGCCCTCGCCGGCGCAACCGGCAACGGCCAGCACCTGCCGGTCAAGGTCCGCGGCGTGTGCACCTTCGCCTACACCGGCACCGCCCCGACGGTCGACGGCGCCGCGGGGCTGGCCGCGTCGGACACGGCGGGCAGCGTGAAGGCGCCTGCCAGCGGCAATGGCAAGGGCGTCAATCTCAACGTAGACACCACGGCCTCGGAAGTCCACGTGCTGCTGTAAGTGTGATGTGGCGGGGCTCCCGACCCAGCCACCACGCACGATCGAAGATTTTCTTCTTCCTGTTGTCTCCAGACCTCCACTTCAGAACGAGGGAAGAATGGGCACAGTCCACGCGCTCGGGGACTCGCTTGGTACAGTCCCCATTTTCCCCAACCCACCAAGGAATCCATACCCATGGCACATAACGACGGTATCATCCGCGAGCAGGTGGCGTTTCTCAGCCAGCCCGCGGACAAGCTGCGCACCACGCGCGGCCAGGCGCTCTATGACACGCTGGGCAACCTCGGGCTCACCCACGCCCATTACTTCCGCGCACTGGGCACGGACATCTCCGATTACTGCGCGCAGGAATTCGGCGTCGACCTGAACAAGGTTACCGTCGAACGGTTCTTCGGTTCCGACCCGAACGCGAAGTGGCTCTTCCCCGACATCGTGCGCGAGGCGGTGCTCACGGGGCTGCGGCACAAGCCGGTCTACCCCGAGCTCATCGCGCGTGACGAGGCGGTCACGGGCACGGCCTACGACATTCCCTACGTGAACGAGAGCGAAGCCGAGGAAGAGCTGCGTGCGGTGGCCGAGGGCGCGGGCATTCCCGAGTCCGAGATCACCTACGGCGATCGTATCGTGCGGCTGGCGAAGATGGGGCGCGGTGTCATCGCATCCTACGAGGTGGTGCGGCGCATGTCGGTCGACGTGCTGCGCGTACACTTGCAGCGCATCGGCGAGCGCATGGGCCGCGCCCTCGACGCGCGCCTGGCCGCCGTGCTGGTCACCGGTGACAGCGCGAGCGAGGATACCTCGCCGGTGTCCATCAACACGGGCACGAGCGACACCTGGGCCTATGCGGACCTCGTGGCCGGGTTCCTCAAGCTGTCAGTGGACCACTACTTCACCCCGACCCACATGATCGCCGACCCCGACACGGCGGAGGCTATCCTGAACCTGTCGGAGATCAAGGACAGCGCACTCTTCGACTTCGCGAAGACAGGCAACCTGCCCACACCGCTTGGCGTGAAGCTCGTGCCCATGCCGGACCATGCGGCGAAGAAGCTCACCGTGCTCGATGCCGGTTTCGCCGTGCAGAAGATCACCGAGCAGGACCTGCTGGTCGAGAGCGACAAGCTTATCAACCAGCAGTGGGAACGCACCTACCTCACGGTCGTCACGGACTTCGCGGTGCTCTACGACAAGGCCCGCGTCGTCGTGAACAGCGACTGGTCGTAACCGGACGGCCGTTGATGCCTTGCCGGGGCGCGGCACCGCCTCCCACCGCGCCGCGCCCCGGCCCTGAACCCGGGAGAACCCCATGGCCTATACGAACGAAGCTGCCGTGCGCGAACATTTCCATGCGCACGACACCGCGCTCGTACCGTCGACGCTGGTACTCACTGCTATCGACGATGCGCACACCCAGATTCTCCACGCCCTCGACCCCGCCCACGACACCGATCCGCCGGCCGACGGTCTCGCGCTGGGCGAAACGCTCCTGGCTGGCGCGGTGTTGCTGCGGGCACTGGCCTCGGGGGATGCCGTTGCACAGCAGCATATCGCCATCGGCGGGCAGCGCCTCGAGGAGGGCGATCGCTTCGCCGCGCTCATGGCCGCCGCGGCCCACACAGAAAAACGCGCATGGGAGACCCTCGCGCCCCTCATGACCGCTGTGCCGCCCCGGGCCATCCTCCGTGCGACGGACAGCGTGCCCGTGCTCGGGGAGGATTAACTCTTGTTGTGGCCGGTCTCCCGACCGCGCCACGCCACTCCTCAGACCGGCCACAACAGAGTTAGTGCCTTAGGCACTGACTCGTATAAAGAACAACAAGAAGTTATTCGGGCATCTTGTGTAAGCTCTAGCATGGCTGTTTCTTAGGGCCAACGGCCCGTACCATACCA
>CAZMVU010000103.1:0-16720 GCA_964569295.1 uncultured Nitrospirales bacterium | reverse complement strand
TGGTATGGTACGGGCCGTTGGCCCTAAGAAACAGCCGTGCTAGAGCTTACACAAGATGCCCGAATAACTTCTTGTTGTTCTTTATACAAGTCAGTGCCTAAGGCACTAACGCGGACTTACACGGACGCAGCTCCCTATTGCCTCCCCTCACTCTGCCGTCCAGAACTTTGAGGAACTGCCGCCCTTACGCACGGGGATGCGGATGGGCCGGGCACACTTGGGGCAGTGGCCGGCGAAAGCGGTGCCGGCCTTGTTCAGATAGATGCGCGCGTAGGCGTTGCAACACTGGAAGTACATGTTGATCGAAGCACGCGGTTTATGGGGTTTTTGTTTGGCCATGGTTCTCGTGTGCTAATCGGCATTTCCCTGGCGCCCGTGCCTGTCTGCGGCCTGGTTTTCGAGGGCGGCGGCATCGCGCTGGCGCTGCCATTGGCCGCGGCGGCGTTGTGCTGCGGCATGCAACAAGATGACGAGATCCCAGCCGAACCAGACAGCGCCCGCGGCGACGGCGCCTATGAACAATGCCAACCCGAGGATGGTGAACTGGTCTGTCATAGCAGTCCTTTCCAATCCACACCGGCCGGTACGAGCGGCGGCACGGGCGTGGGCTCGGGGTCCGGCGTGGTCATTAGGCGGTTCAATGCCGCCAGTTCCTCCCGCATACGCAACACCTCCTCGCGCAAGGCGTCGTTGCTTTGTTCGAGGACATCGAGACGGCTGCGCAACCGCCGGTTTTCCCGGCGCAGGGTGGACGCATCGGGTTTTGCCTCGGACGGACGTGCCGGCTCGGCAGCGGGTGAAGCCGGGGCCGCTGTGTGCTGTGCCTTGGCACTGGTATCTTCGTGTGGTTCCGGCATGGGGGACGGGGCGAGCAGGCGGTTTGCACGCGCCGCCCAGTCCCGGCCTTTGGCCGCGTCGGGCGGCGTGTCCGGCGTGCCTTCGTCGTTGTCGTCGATCTCCGGACTTTCCGCTTCCGCTTCCGCTTCCGCTTCCGCTTTGTCGTTTACGGGCGTCACGTCCACCGCGTCGAACCAGGCCGTGCCGTGACCGCGCAACACGCAGCGCACGGTCATGAAGGAGGTGCCCTTTGGCGCCTCGAAGGTCACGGCCGTTTCCCGCCAGTCCATGGTGCCGTAGACGGGGCTGGCTTCCGTGGTGGTGGCAGTGTCAAGCAGGCGTAAGGGCCGCTTTCGCCAACACTGCACCCAGATGGCCGCATCGCGCGCGTTCTCGGTGCGGATGTAGCCGTGTGCGCGGAAGGACTTGCCGCCGAAGTCGCCATACAGGTTTTGCGACCAGTTGTTGACGGGTTGCTCGGGATGGGCCAGGGGCATGTGGATCATGGCACAGTAGCGCCCTTCGTGGGCACGGTCATCCAGGCGTGCGAAGGCGCCCTCCTGGGGGAAGACATACTGGTCCCAGCGTGCGGGCTGGTCCGCCACGAGTTGCTCGAAGCCCGGGTTCGCAACGAGTCCGGTGGCGCCGGCCGCCGCGATGATGGCAAGCCATACGAGCACGGGGTTCTCCGTTTCGGTTCAGCGCACCGCGAGGCCCTGCATGCGCAGCTTGAGGTCTTTGGCGCTGCTGGCGTTGAGCAGGGCGGTTTCCGCGGTGATGGTTTTTGCGCGCCATAGCTTGAACAGGGCCTGATCGAAGGTCTGCATACCGTACTGGTCGCCGCCTTCTTCGATAAGCTTGGTAATGTCTTTGAAAGCCTTACCCTGGTCGATAAACTCGCGCACCGTGCGCGTGCCGATGAGGATTTCCGAGGCGACGGTCCGCCCGGACCCGGCGGCGAGCGGCAGGATGCGTTGCGATATGATTCCGCGCAACACGCTGGCGAGTTGTTTGCGAATCTGAATCTGCTGGTGGGGTTCGAAGAAATCGAGGATACGGTTGAGCGTCTCGACAGCGTCGACCGTGTGCAGCGTGGAGAACACGAGGTGGCCCGTTTCGGCGGATGCGAGGGCGGTGCGCACCGTGTCGGCGTCGCGCATTTCGCCGATGAGTATTACGTCGGGGTCCTGGCGCAAGGCGCCGCGCAAGGCGTTGGCGAACGAGAGCGTATCGTGGCCGACCTCCCGTTGGGTGATGATGGCTGTTTTGTCTTGGTGAACGAACTCGAGTGGATCCTCGACGGTGACGATATGGACGGGGCGGGTGCAATTGATCTCGTCGATAAGCGCGGCCAGCGTGGTGGACTTGCCGGAGCCCGTCGGGCCGGTGACAAGCACGAGGCCGTTCTTGAGAGGGCATAGCTTCTTCATGACCAGCGGCAGGCCCAACTCTTCCACGGTCCTGATCTGCAAGGGGATCAGGCGCAGCACGATACGCGTGTCGCCGTCGTCGCGGCATACATTCACGCGGAACCGGGCGAGCGACTCGAGCATAAACGAGTTGTCGAGTTCCATCACCTTCTGGTACTTGGCGATGTCGTGTTCCGAAGCGATTTCTTTGAGCAATTCAGCGAGCCGCGTTTCGGTGAGCGGTTCTTCTCCGTCCACGCGCACGAGATCGCCGTCGATGCGGTAAATGGGCGGATTCCCGGTCTTGAGATGGATGTCGGAAGCGCCGCGTTCCATGGCGCCGCGCATCAATTCTTCCATCGAGAGGGGCATGGACAGTATCTCCTGTCAGGGCGGTTCCAACCACGATGTGCAGACTGCGCAGATGCGCGCGCATGTCTAACCACAGCGTCATGTTACCATACCTGCGTGGCTGATCGCAGTCCGGGGCGGCCGCAGTTACAACACGAACAGGCTGATGACCCACAGGGTTATGGCCGCGGCGGCGCCTTGCACCAGCGTGCCGAGGCTCTGCAGCAGGTAGCCCTGGCTGAGGCTCATGCTCGAGAATTGCGTGACGACCCAGAAATAACTGTCGTTGGCGTGCGAAACGACCATGGCGCCCGCGCCAATAGCCACGACCACCAGGGCTTTGGCCGTGGCACTATCGAGTCCGAGAGGGACAAGCAGCGGCGCCACAATGCCGGCCGTGGTGATAATGGCCACCGTGGAGGAACCTTGCGCCGTCTTGATGCCCGCCGCGATAAGGAAGGGCAGCCAAATGCCGATGCCTTCGCGGCCCTCGAGAGCCGTGCCCACGGTTTCGGAGATGCCCGAATTCTGGAGTACCCGGCCAAAGGCGCCGCCCGCGCCGGTTACGACGAGAATGGTGGCGGCCGCCACCACGGCTTCGCCCACCCAGCCCGCGCCCGATAGCATCGTCCGGTCAAACTTTTTCGGGAGCAGGAACGCCATCGCGGCGCCGATCAGCAGGGCAACCACGGGCTGCCCCAGGAAAGACAGCACCACGCGCAGGTGCCCATCGCCCAGCGGATGCGTGGGCAGCTCCGCAATCGAGCGGGCGACGAGAAGGGTGATCGGCGCCACGATGGGCAGCAAGGATTTGGTGGCCGAAGGCATTTCGGTTGGTGTGTGGGCAGGGTCGGCGCTGGTGTCCGTGGTACCAGGGTCGATCCATACGCGCGCAGCTATCCGGGTGGCAAACAACCAGCCGGTCAGGGCGGCGGCCGCACTGACGAGAAGGCCCCACACGACCACCAGGCCGAGATCGGCTTCGATAATGCCCGCTGCAGCGATGGGGCCGGGGGTAGGCGGTACCATGGTGTGCGTGGCGTAGAGCCCGAGGCTTAGGCCAATGGCGCCCGCGGCGAGCGTTGTCCCGGTTTTTTGCGCGAGTGCCCGGTTCAGCGGCGCCAGCAATACGTAGCCGGAATCGCAGAAGACCGGCAATGACACTACGTAGCCGATCGCCGTCATCGCGAGCGGCACCTGACGGTTGCCGGTGATCCGCAACGCGCTTTCCGCAAGCTGGAATGCGCCGCCGGATTTCTCGAGGAAGGTGCCGATGATGGACCCGGCAAGAATTACGATGCCGATGTAGCCGATAGTCTCACCAAAGCCGCTGTTGACCGATTGCACCACATCTTGCAGCGGCATGCCCGCCAGCACGCCGTACCCGAAGGCAGCCGCCAACAGCGCGAGAAATGGGTGCAACCCCCACCGGGCGGTGGCGGCCACAATGAACAGAATCGAAAGCACAAGCAGCAAGAGCGTCATGGTGTCCTCCCGTCCCGGCGTCCACATCGAACCGGATGGGCAGCTTAGCCGAGTGCGCTGTGTTGCGCAAGATCCCGCCGGAAACTATCGGTGTAACTCTTTAACCGAAAGCGGGGTATCCACTTGGCACAAGTAAGCTTTCATTCATGGCCGGTCACGTCGCTCAGACAGACTCCGCGTGCCTGTAAAGCCGTTCCAGGGAATCTCTATTGAGGGTCTTCGCGAGAATCCGCGGTTGCGGGTCCACGCCTGTCCCGTTTTCCCCGCCCATAACGGCGTCGATGTGGTTATGGCTGCGGCAGTCATAGAATGCCCATAGAATCCGCCCTCACTTAATGACCTAGCGTGTGCTCCGTTTCAGAGAAACCCGCGCAAGCTATGTCATTTCCAGGATGAACACCCCGCCAGCCAACGGGTGCTACCCGCTCTTCAGGGCCGCTGGCCCAGGCTGGTATGGAACCGCGCCTTCGGCACTCCGGAAAAAGGCCCACACCACCCAAATCGCTGATTCATTCAAACCGCGGAACAGACCGTTCCATCCTTGGGTTGTGGGTAAAGCGCACCCTGGGTGTTTGTGACCTGCTGCGGCGTCACCTTACCCACAGATTCCCGCGACGAGGCTCTTATTACTGGCACGGCCTTTCCACCCGGCTGATCGGGCTGCACCCTTCGGGCGCACAGAAGAACAGCCAATATCCCATGCCTACGTCGCTTGGCAGACCGCCCCACCAAGCGATTTCGAGACGAACCTGCCTGCGGCAAGTGGAATTCCGGGGGAATTTCGGGGACTACGAAAAAGCCCAAGGTGAATATTGGCGACACACGGGGTGAAAGCGGCTATTCCGCAGCGTGTCCCCGAAATTGCCGGACATAGCGCAGGATGGCGAGCACGCTGACCGCGTCGTGTATTTCGCCGCGGTCGACCATCGCCAGCGCCTCAGCAAACGGCACCACTTGCACCTGCAAGTCTTCGGTACCTTCCGGTTGCGCACCGACATCGCGCAGGCCACGGGCGACATAGAGCCACGCCCGTTCGTCGCTGTGGCAGTTGCTGAGGGACAGTGGCGGGCCGAGCGGCGCCCAGTGGTCCGCCACAAGCCCCGCCTCTTCACGCAATTCACGCTTTGCCGCCGCCAGCGGCTCTTCACCCGGGTCACCGCCGCCTTCGACGATCTCCCACGAGTACGTCTCGAGCGTGTAGCGGTATTGCCCGACGAGGTAGATTGCGTTGGTGGCCGTAAGCGCCATTACCCCGGTGGCGGGCCGCGTCTGGACGACGCCGTAGATGCCGGGGTGGCCATCGGGGCGGATTACCTGATCCTCGCGCACCGTAATCCACGGGTTTTCGTAGACCACGCGGGTGGATACTTTTCGCCAGGGATTTTGGGGGGGCATTCTGTTCGCAGCTTTCCCGTTGCGCCGTTTGCTCGCACCATGCCTCCGACCTGTGCTAAGCCCCACGGCTTGAGCGCGTTAAGCGTTCTGGCGCATTATCATACGTACGTGCGTGGTGTTATGCAAGGTAAAACAGCCAGGGACCGGGGTTGAAAAAGAGCGCATAACTGGGTTGAAATATGCCGTCACATGTTGTACGCTTGTACAACCTATCGAACGGTAGGTATACCCCGCCGCGGCCCTGTGTGGGGGCGGTTGTTGACGGTGGGTGGCCGGCCCACCTGCTGTGGGCCGGGGATGAGTACCCGAAAATCTTTCACGACAATGCATGGAGGTTGTGCGACATGGGGAATCAAGAAAAAGGTCTTAGCTCGTTGATGGGTGAAGGGCAGAGCTTCCCACCCCCGCCGGAAATCCAGAAGGACGCCCACATCAAGTCGATGGAGCAGTACCAGCAGATGTGGGACGAGTCCGTCAACAATCCGGACAAGTTCTGGCTCGAGCAGGCGAAAACCCTCGACTGGTTCAAGGAACCCACGAAGAGCCTGGAGTACACGTGGGACACCAAGAGCCGCACCATCAAGCACACCTGGTTCGAGGATGGGCAGATCAATGTGACGGTCAACTGCCTTGACCGGCACCTGGGCACGCCCACGGAGAACAAGGTGGCGCTTATCTGGCAGGGTGAGCCGGAAGACGACGTCATTCAGATCACCTACAAAGACCTGCACGCGGAAGTGTGCAAGGCCGCCAACATGCTCAAGAGCCTGGGCGTGAAGAAGGGCGACCGGGTGTGCATCTATTTGCCGATGATCCTCGAGCTTTCGGTGGTCATGATGGCATGCGCGCGCATCGGCGCGATTCACTCGATCGTGTTCGGCGGCTTCAGCGCCGACGCGATCTCTTCGCGCGTGAAGGACGCCACCTGCAAGCTCATCATCACCTCGAATGTCAGCCTGCGCTCGGGCAAGCACATCGGTCTCAAGGACATCGTGGACAAGGCCCTCGAGTCGCCCGACAGCGACAGCATCGAGAAGTGCATCGTGGTCAAGCGCAATGAAGAGCCCTGCAACATGCAGGACGGCCGCGATGTGTGGTACCACGACCTCATGGCCGAAGCCAGCCCCGATTGCCCGGCCGAGCCGCTCAACGCCGAAGACCCGCTGTTCATCCTCTACACCTCGGGATCGACCGGGAAGCCCAAGGGCGTGGTGCACAGCCAGGCCGGCTACCTGCTGCACACGTCGCTGAGCCACAAGCTCGTATTCGACCTGAAAGACGACGACGTCTACTGGTGCACGGCGGACATCGGCTGGATCACGGGCCACAGCTACATCGTGTACGGCCCGCTGGCCAACGGCGCCACCTCGCTCATGTTCGAGGGCGTGCCCACCTACCCCGACGCCAGCCGTTTCTGGCAGATCGTGGACAAGTTCAAGTGCACCCAGTTCTACACCGCCCCCACCGCCATCCGCGCCCTCATCCAAAAGGGCGACGAGTGGGTCGACAAGTGCGACTTGAGTTCGTTGCGCATCCTCGGCACGGTGGGCGAGCCCATCAACCCGCAGGCCTGGATGTGGTATTACCACAAGGTCGGCAAGGGCAAATGCCCGATCGTGGATACCTGGTGGCAGACCGAGACGGGCGGGTTCATGATTACGCCGCTTCCGGGCGCCATGACGTTGAAGCCCGGTTCCGCAAGCCGTCCCTTCTTCGGCGTGGATCCGGTCATCGTGCAGGAAAACGGCAGCGAGTGCGGCCCGAACGAGGGCGGCAAGCTGTGCATCCGCAAGCCGTGGCCCGGCATGATGCGCACCATGTGGGGCGATCATGACCGCTTCATCGACACGTACTTCACCATGTACAACGACATGTACTTCACCGGTGACGGCTGCCGCACGGACGACGATGGCGACTACTGGCTGATGGGCCGGATCGACGACGTGGTCAACGTGTCGGGCCACCGCATCGGCACGGCCGAGGTCGAGAGCGCGCTGGTGAGCCATTCGAAGGTGGCCGAAGCCGCCGTGGCGCCCATGCCCCACGACATCAAGGGCCAAGCGCTCTACGCCTACGTTACCTTGGTGGGCGGCGTGGACGAAAGCGACGAGCTGCGCAAGGAACTGCGCAACCACGTGCGCACCGAGATCGGCCCCATCGCCACGCCTGATGTCGTACAGTTTGCCCCGGCCCTGCCGAAGACGCGCTCGGGCAAGATCATGCGCCGCATCCTGCGCAAGATCGCCGAGAACGAGACCGGCGCCCTGGGCGACACGACGACGCTCGCAGACCCGACGGTGGTGGAGAAGCTGGTCCAGGATCACGACAAACTGATGCAAGGATAGCAACGCTGCGGAACGGGGGAATACGTACGCTATGAATCACGGGAGCCAGATATGCCGCGCATGTCTGGCTCCCGCTTTTTTCATGGCGAATAAGGAGTGAATAACCTATGTCGGAACAGAAAGTAATGAACCGCTGGCTCGTCGTGGTGGGCGCGATCCTCATCCAGCTTTGCCTCGGCGCCATCTACGCCTGGAGCGTGTTTACGCCGAGTCTCGAGGAAGCTGTGAGTGATGGCGGCTACGGCTTTACGGCTTCCCAGACGCAATGGGTCTTCTCGGTGGGCCTCGCTACCTTCGCTATCGTCATGGTATGGGCCGGGCGCCAACAGGCGAAAGTCGGGCCACGTCCGCTCGCCCTGGCGGGCGGCATCGTGTTGGGCGCCGGTTATGTCCTGGGCGGCTTTTTCGGCGGGAGCTTTGCCACCCAGATCATCTTCATCGGCATTGTCGGCGGCGCCGGTATCGGCCTGGCCTACGTGGTGCCCATTGCCGTGGGTGTGAAATGGTTCCCGGATAAGAAGGGGATGATCACCGGCCTCGCTGTTGCCGGTTTCGGCTTTGGCGCCACCATCTGGGTGAAGCTTGGCGGGAGCTGGTTCGGCGGCCTGCTCAATATCCTCGACGGCTGGATGGGGCTGCCGGGCGTGCAGGCGGTCTTCGTGGTCTACGGCATCGCCTTCTTCGTCTTGGTGGTACTCGGCAGCATCGTCATGATAAATCCGCCCGACGGCTATAAGCCCGAAGGCTGGGAGCCCCCCGCCCCGACCGACGCCGGCGCCACCGGCACCTGGAATCTGGAGACGGGGCAGATGCTGAAGACCCCGCAGTTCTATGGACTCTTCTTCATCTTTGCCTGCTCCGCCATGGCCGGACTCATGGTCATTGGCTGCATCAAACTCTTCGGCATCGATGCCCTGCAAGCCACCGGCGCGGCCGAGAACCGGGACGCCGCCTCCGCCATCGCCGGCACGGCCATGGCGCTCTATGCCATTCTCAACGGCCTCGGCCGCATTATCTGGGGCACTGTCTCGGATACGATCGGGCGTAAGGCCTCCATCTTCATCATGTGCGCCTTACAGGGCATCATCATGCTCGCCTTCTATTATCTCGGCGGCACGGCCATCGGCCTTATCGTCGGGGCCTGCATCATCGGCTTCAACTTTGGCGGCAACTTCGCCCTCTTCCCCGCGGCCACGGCCGACTTCTTCGGCAACAAGACCGTGGGCAAGAATTATGGCTGGGTCTTCCTCTCCTACGGCGTGGCCGGTATCGTCGGGCCGCGGATCGCGGGATACTTCAAAGACGCCGCCGATGCCGCCATGGAAGAAGGCGCGGCCGTCACGTCGGACGCCTGGCTCGCACCGTTTGTTATCGCGGGCGTGGCCTGCCTCGCGGCTGCCGTCGTTGCCCTGCTGCTGCGCGCGCCCAAGCCACCCGAGAGCAGCGCCTGATCGGAAAAAGAATTGCGTGATCCTCGACGCCGGGGCCGCTCCCAAACACGGGCGGCCCCGGCGCTTTACATTGGGGGCGGGATATGGTAGCCTCGTCTGAGTTTTTGTTTCATAAGCTGAATCGCTGTTCATTATTTTGAGTCAACCTGTTCACGAAGAAGCCCATGACCGAGCACCCTGCCGATAAGCGGCGCAACCGGAAGGAACGCACGCTGGACGCCCACCGCCGGGAAATCCTCGAGGCGGCGGAGCGCGTGTTTGCCGAAAACGGCTATGTTTCTACCCGGGTCGAGCAGATAGCGCATGATGCTGCGTTTGCCGTGGGCACGATATACAACGTGTTCGGCAGCAAGGAAGAGTTGTATGCGGCCTTACTCAGCGACAAAAGCGATCGCATCGAAGAGTGTATCGATGAAGCGATGGCGGCGGGGGGCTCTCCTGCCGAACAACTGAGCCGTCTGTTCGAGGCGCGCATCGAGGCGTTCTGGCAGCACCGGCTGTTTTTCCGCTTGTTTTTCCATGAAACGATGAATACCGTGTGCGATCCGCGGGCCGGCTTTACGCCGGAGATTCGCGCCCGTTACGAAGCGTTTCTCGAGACGCTGCACGGCCTGTTTGCGCAGGGCATCGAGGCCGGCGAATTCCGCGCCGCGCCGGTCCATTTGCTGGTGACGGCCTATGAAGGCATCCTGCGCGGTTACCTGGCCAACCTCAGCCGTACCCCGGCCCCGGAACGCAATCGTGAAGAAGAGGCCTGCCTGCTGCGCCTGTTTATCGAGGGTGCCCAGGCAGAATCCACATCCAAAAGGAAGTGACCATGTCGAAACTGCACGCCCTGTGCAGCGCCTTGGCCGTATGCTGCGCTGCCCTGTTGGTTGGATGTCCCGAGGAGGAGGATGCGGACGAAGCGCAGCAGCAGGACTCACAACCGGTCAAGGTGCTGGTCGCGCCGGCCGAAAAGGACACGTTGCGCGAAACGGTGCAGGGCATTGGCACCTTGCGCGCCCTCGAGCAGGTCGAACTGCGCCCCGAAGTGGGCGGCCTTGTGCGGGACATTCACTTCGAGGAAGGCGCGCGGGTCGAGGCGGACCAGCGGCTGTTTACCATCGACGATGCCAAACTCCAGCGCCAGCGCGCCGCACGGAAGGCCGCCATCGAACTGGCCCGGGTGCGGCTCGGGCTGGCCCGGAAAACCTATGAGCGCGTCGAAATGCTTCAGGAGCGCGGGTCCGCCCCCCCGGAGGAGTACGACCGCGCCCACGCGCAGTTGGACGAGGCACGGGCCGAGATCAACCGGCTCGAGGCCGAGCTCGCCCTGCTCGATGAACAGATCGGGGACACCATCATCACGGCGCCTTTTGCGGGTGAGATAGGGGAAAGGACTGTGGATGTGGGCGACTTCGTGAGCATCGGGCAGATGCTCGCCACGGTCTATCTCACGGACCCGCTCGAGGTCGCCTTCGCTATTCCCGAGCGTTTTATCGGCGTGGTCAAGCAGGGCCAGGCGGTGGATGCCAGCCTGGCCGCATATCCCGACAAGACCTTCGAGGGCGACGTGATTTACGTGAGCCCGTCCGTGGACGAGGCTACACGCTCGTTTACGGTAAAAGCGCGCATCGCCAACCCGGCCGGCCGGCTGCGTCCGGGCGCATTCGCACACGCCGCCATCACCCTCGAGGTACACGAGGCCCGCCCGGTCATACCCGAGGAGGCCCTGGTCAGCACGCGCGCCGGCTACCTGGTCTACGAGGCCAAGGATGGCACGGCCCACAGACGCGATGTGCGTATCGGCCTGCGCGAAGCCGGACGGGTCGAAATCCGCGAGGGTCTCGATGCCGGTGTGCAGGTGATAAGCAAGGGCCACATGAACCTCTCCGACGGTACGCCTATCGAGCCGGTAGAAGAGGAGACGGCCGCCGGGGACAACGCCGGCACCGCCCAACCGGAACAATCCGCGGAGTAGCCCACCGTGATCTGGAACTTTTCCATACGCCGCCCCGTACTTACCATCGTCGTATTTCTCGTGCTCGCCATATTCGGTGTGTTTGGCTATCAGCAACTGCCACTGCGCGAACTGCCGGACGTGGACTTTCCCATCGTCAGCGTCAATGTGGTGCTGCCGGGCGCGGAACCGGAAGTGATCGAGACGGAAATTCTCGATCCCCTCGAGGAAGAGATAAACACCATCGAGGGACTCAAGGAGCTCACCTCGACCGCCCGGGAACAGGTGGGCACCGTAACCGCTGAGTTCGAGCTGTGGCGCGATATCGACATTGCCGCGCAGGATGTGCGCGACCGCGTGAACCGGGCGCAACGGCAATTGCCCACCGGCATCGAGGCCCCCATAGTTCAGAAGCTGGACCCCGAGGCGCAAGCCATCATGTGGGTTGCGCTCACCGGCGACGACCGCTGGGACGAGACCCGTCTCTCGGAATACGCGGCCAACGTTTTGAAGGAGCGTATCGAGAGCATCCGAGGCGTCGGGCGTATCCAGGTGGGCGGCGAGCGCAGGTACGCCGTGCGTGTCCGGATCGACCCCGCCAGACTCGCGGCGCATCACCTGACGGTGCAGGACGTGGTGGGCACCATCCAGGCCAACAACGTGGACATTCCGTCGGGCCGCATTGAAAGCAGCCAACGCGAGTTCCTGGTCAAAACGAAAGGCCAGTTCGCCGACCCGGAGCCCATCAATGACCTCATCGTCACCTACCAAAACGGTGCGCCGGTGCGCGTGGGCGACGTCGCGGAAGCGGTGGCCGGCGTGGAAAACGACCGCCAGCTCGCGCGCTTTCATGGGCAGGTTTCCGTGGGCCTCGGTGTGGTCAAGCAAAGCGACGCCAACACGGTCATGCTTGCCAACACCGTGCGGGCTCGCATGGCGGAAATATCGGAGAGTTTCCCCCCCGGTCTCACCTACACCATCGCCAGCGACAACTCGGTCTATGTCGAGGAGAACATCCGGGACCTGTTGGCCACTATCGGCATAGCAACCGTGCTCGTGGTATTCGTCGTGCTCGCGTTTCTGCGCTCGGGCTGGGGCACCCTGATAACATCGCTCGCCATTCCCACGTCGCTGCTGGGCGGTATGGCCGCCATTTATGTGCTTGGCTTCAGCCTCAACACCCTCACTATGCTCGGGCTCATTCTGGTTATCGGTATCGTCGTGGATGACGCGATTGTCATCCTCGAGAGTTCCTACCGCCATATCGAACAGGGCGCCGAACCCCCGCCCGCGGCCCGCGTCGGCACGACCGAAGTGGCCTTCGCCGCCATCGCGAACTCCCTGTCCCTGGCGGCGGTATTCATTCCCGTGGCATTCACCAAGGGCATGATCGGCCGGTTCTTCAACGAGTTCGGCATCACCGTGACAGTCACGGTGTTTGCCTCGACCTTCACCGCGCTCACGCTTACGCCCATGCTCTGCTCGCGCCTGCTGCGGCCGGCCACCAAGCCTGGCCCCGTCTTTCGGGCGTCCGAGGCGCTGTTCCGCGGCATGGAATCCGTTTACAAGACCATACTCGACGTGGCCTTCAAGGTCCGCTTCCTCACCATCATCCTCGGCATCGCCTCCTTCATCGCCGGCATGTGGTTCTTCACGCAGTTATCAAGCGAGTTCGCGCCCGATGTGGACCGCGCCGAATGCATGATCACCTTCGAAACGCCGGAAGGCGCCACGCTCGACGCCACGGACACGTTTGCACGAAAGATCGAGCGCGTGCTCGACGAGACCCCCGAGGTGAAACATCAGTTCCTCGCCATCGGGCTGTCCCGCGGCGGTCCGGGCAAAGTGAACAGCGGTATGTCCTTTGTGCGCCTCACGCCCATCGAGAGCCGCGAGAAACACCAGATGCAGGTCATGCAGGAGTTGCGTGAGAAACTTGCGTCGATCCCGGACGGGGATGCCTATGTGGTCGAGATTAGCATGGGACCGCAGGGCTCGCCCCTCGAGGTGGCGCTGAAAGGATTGGATCTCGACGAACTCGCCCGGCAGCAAGAGACCGTGATGGACTGGATGCGCGCCCAGCCAGACTTTATCGGGGTGAATTCGGATCTGAAAATGAACAAACCCGAAGTGGAAGTTCAGATCAACCGGGATAAGGCCTCGGAAATGGGGATCTCCGTGGCGGAAATCTCGAACACACTGCGCTATTTGCTCGGCGAGCCGGAAATCTCAGAGATAGAGCGTGCCAGTGAACGCTACGAGGTCATACCCGAGGTCATGGGCAAGGGGCGCCAAGTGCCTGCCGCACTGGGCAATCTCTACGTGCGCGGTAAAGATGGCCAACTGGTGTCCATGGAGAATCTCGTCCACATCGAAGAGGGCATCGGCCCCAGTGAAATCCACCGCTTCAACCGTATCCGCGCCGCCAGGATTTCCGCGAGCACGCCGCCCGGCGTCGCTTTGGGCGATGCACTCACCAAACTCGAACAATTCATGGCGGAAGAGCTACCGTCGGGTTTTGACTACGAACTCACGGGCCAGGCCCAGGATTTCGAGGAGTCCTTCTACTACCTGTCGCTCGCGCTGGCGTTTTCCATCATCTTTATCTACCTTATCCTTGCCGCCCAGTTCGAGTCGTTCCTCTACCCGCTGTCGATTCTCACGGCGCTGCCCCTGGCCACCGTGGGCGCCTTTGGCATGCTGTGGGTATTCGGCATGAGCTTCAACATCTTCTCGTTCATCGGGCTCATCATGCTCATGGGCATGGCCACGAAGAACGCCATCCTTCTTGTCGACTACACCAAGGTGCTGGTGCAGCGCGGTTATGACCATGTCGAAGCAGCGAAGGAGGCCGCACGGACCCGCTTCCGCCCGGTGCTCATGACCGCCACCTCGACCATCCTGGGCATGATGCCCATCGCTTTGGGCTTCGGGGCCGGGGGCGAGGCGCGCGCGCCGCTGGGCGTGGCCGTGGCGGCGGGCATGCTCAGCAGCACGCTGCTCACCCTGGTTGTCGTGCCGGTTGTCTACACCCTGTTTGACGCGCTGCAGATGCGTATCGTACACCTGTTCCGCCGGGACAGCCGCAAAGCGGCCGGAGAAACCACATGAAGCTGGTACACATTACAGTACACTTCGAGTTTGCCGATATAATCGCGCAGATTCTCGACCGGTGTGGCGTCGAAACCTATATCCGCCACGGCATGGTCGAGGGCAAAGACAGCGAAGGCAAGCACATGGGCACCCAGGTCTTTCCGGGAAACCTTACCGTGTTCAACGCCCATGTGCCCGAGGATAAGCTTGACCCGCTCTTCGAGGATCTGCGCACCTTCCGAGAAGAGAAAACCGCCCACGAACACATCCAGGCACTTGTGCTGCCCGTCGAACGCCAGCTCTAGAGAAGGGGTCTTTGGAAACATGCCAGTTACCGTCAACCGTTGCGCTACCGCTTTGGCGTTGACCTGTCTGCTTGCAGGGTGCGCCCGCTACGAACTCGATGCACCCGGGCGCCTGCGTGATGAACCATTGCCGCCCATACCGGCGGAATCCGCGCGCGAGACCGCCGACATACCGGAAGAAATCGATGTCGAGGCACAGGTTGCCGAAGCCGCGCCGGCCGAAGAAACGGCGCCTCCCGAACGCGCCGATGCGCCGGAGGAAACCATAGCCGAAAACGCCCTGCCCATCAGCCGGGACGGCGCGATTCTCACCGCGCTCGCGAACAACCGCACACTCGAGGTCGCGCGGTACGGCCCGCGCATCGCCGCGACGTACACGCCCGAAGCCCGGGCCGCCTTCGACCCGAATATCCTGGCCACGGTCTCCTACGGCCGCCGCACAGACCAACTTGGCGGGCGCACGCGCTTCACCTTTGGACAGGGCACTGGTGACGAATCAGGCATGCCTCCCATTCTTCTTGGCGAAACGCTTGCAGGCACGGTGCAGAACATGCTCGATACCATCACTGGCAGCCTGCGGCAACCGGAGATGCCGAGCGGCCTCGATTTGTACAACTCGAATGGCGAAGTGACCGTGTCGAACACGTTCCCCACCGGGACCACAGTGTTCTTGTCCGGCGGCATGCAGCGCGAGGAAACCAATTTCTACAGTGAGCAGTTCACCGGATCGTGGGCCGTCGGCGTGAATCAGGCGCTGCTCGAGGGCGCTGGGCGCGCGGTCAACCTGGTCGCCATGAAGCAGGCGCGCAACGAGGCCCTTGCCAGCACCTTCGGCCTGTACAGCGCCGCGCTCCAAGTGGTCGCCCAGGTCGAGCGTGCCTACTGGGAACTCGCACTCGCGCAGGAGGTTCTCGCCATTCGCGAGTTTGCCGTCGCCCTGGCGGAAGAACAGCTCGCGCTCAACCAGGATCTCGTCGAGGCCGGCCGCGCTGTTGAAGGCCACGTGATCGCCGCCAAAGCCGAGCGTGCCTCCCGCATGGCGGACTTGCACGACGCCCGGGGAAACCTGCGCGCTGCCGGTATCGAGCTGCTGCGTCTCTTGAACCCCGCGGAGAATCCCAGCTGGGAGCGTCCCGTGGTGCCGGTCGATCCGCCAGAAGTCGGTGAGATCGAGGCGGACCCCCAGATAAGCGTCGAGTTGGCTCAGGCCTACCGCCCCGAACTGCGCCAGCAGGAGCTGGCTATCGCCAATCGGTCACTGGATGTCATGCGGCGCGATAATGAGCGGCTGCCCCGGCTCGACATAAGCGCTTCCTACGGCCGCACCAGCCTCGGCGATGACTTCGGCGGCGGCCTGTCGTACCTCGAGGACTCGAACTTCGACAACTACAACCTCGCGCTTGAACTGCAAACCCCCATCCTCAACCGGGCGGAAAAAGCGCGCCACACCCGCGCCACGCTCGCCCAAGAGCGCGCCCAGGCCGATTTGGCGCGTATTGAGCACGACATTCGCGCGGGCGTGCGGCAGGCGGCCATCGAGGTGGATAAACAATGGGAGCGCATCGGAGCCACCGAAGAGGCCGTGCGCAGCCGTGTGGAAGAGCTGCGTATCGAGCGGGACCGCTACCAGGCCGGCCGCGCCACCAACCTCGACGTACTCCAAGTACAGCGTCTGCTGATTCAAGCGCAGGTCGGCGCCATCTCCGCGCGCGTGCGTTATATACAGGCCCTCTCGGACCTTTACGCTGCCGAAGGCACCCTGCTCGCCCGGCGCGGCGTGCGCATTGCGCAAGAGTAACCGCGCCACATTAGTGCCTTAGACTTCAGCTCCTGCAAAAGACAACAAGAAGTTATTCGGGCACCTTGTGTAAGCTACTGATTCTAAAAGTGTTGCATAGTGGAATGACGTGCGGCCGATGAGCGCGCCGCACGCACCGGCATCCCTCGCGGAAGACCAGAGTTCGCCCTCTCTTCAGGGCCAACGGCCCGTACCATACCAGCCCGGGCCGCAGGCCCATAAGCGTTAACTTGAGAATGCAGTCCTGACAGTGCCGCCTTGTATCATCACTTGAGCAAACAAAGGGACTGTCCTCGCGAGTCCGCGAGC
>CAZMVU010000102.1:0-16808 GCA_964569295.1 uncultured Nitrospirales bacterium | reverse complement strand
GTTATTCGGGCACCTTGTGTAAGCTTTAGCACGGCTGTTTCTTAGGGCCAACGGCGCTCCGGAAACACGCCCAAGCTCCAAATCCCAAGCCGTCCTGAACCACGAACCAACAACCGGGGAACACGCCTTTCGATCCTTGGGTTGCGGGCAACGCCCACGTTGGTGCCTTAGGCACTGACTCGTATAAAGAACAACAAGAAGTGATTCGGGCACCTTGTGTAAGCTCTAGCACGGCTGTTTCTTAGGGCCAACGGCCCCGTGCCATACCAGCCTGGGCCGCAGGCTCAGGTCACCCGGCACGCCGGATGCAAGAGGGCTGAAAGCCCGAGCCATAAATCTTTATGGTACGCGCTTTCAGCGCTTGAATAAGGCGCATCCATAACCTGGGCCGTTGGCCCAGGCTGGTATAGAACCGCGCCTTCGGCGCTCCGGAAAACCCTCTGCTCCCTGACCCCTGACCCCTGACCCCTGCTCCCTGACCCCTGACCCCCGCGTTGACTCTGCCGCACCGATGGCCTACCATGTGGCGCTTAGTACATGTTTTCACAATTGCACTGGCATATCGCGCAGAGCAACTGGCACGTCCCCGATACGTGTAGCGCCCAGGGTGGCATCCATTTGGCAAAGGTTGTTGCCTGAATGTTATGTATGCTGGCATGTAGCGATGCTTGTCCGAGCCAACGCGCACCCGAAGGGTGCACCTGGCTTAGCCCGGGCCGAAGGCCTGGGACGGCGCCAGCCATAACATCCCCCGTGCGCTGCGCCTTTCAAAGGGGCGCCTCCATATAGTAGCGCTTTTATGTGGGTTCGCGGCACTCGAGTCCGCCTTTGAAGCAAACCCGGGGGATCGAAGGGCGAGGGATCTTGTGCCGCGCGGGAACACCAACGCCTTAGGAAAGTTCACCGGCGGCGCTGGGTACATCGGCGCGGTCAGCCACCAAACAATCATGGGGAAACACGTGTTGTCTACGAGCAGTTTGAACGTAGCGGAAATATTGCAGGAAGCTATTGACCGGGGGGACGAGGCGCTCTCGGAATTGGCGGCTAAACAGGTGCTGGCGGCCTATGGCGTGCCGGTGACTGCGGAAGAACTGGCCGCGGATGCCGGCCAGGGCGTGGCCGCGGCGGAACGCCTCGGGTATCCGGTGGCACTGAAACCCTGTGGCGCGGCGATCACGCACAAGAGTGAGCGCAACCTCGTGCGGCTCGGGCTCGCGGATGCCGCGGCAGTGCAACAGGCCGCGCAGGAACTTGTCAATGCCATGGGCGATACGCCTTTCGACGGCCTGCTCGTGCAGCCGATGGTGCGCGGCAAGCGGGAGCTCATCGTGGGCGGCCTGCGCGATGCCACGTTTGGGCCGTGCGTCATGCTCGGGATGGGCGGCATCGCGGTCGAGGCCACGGGCGATGTGGCGTTTCGCCTGGCGCCGGTCTCGCCGCGAGACGTGGCCGAAATGATCGGCGAACTGCACGCGCGCAAGGTGTTCGATGCCTTCCGGGGCGACGGCCCGGTCGACCGCGAAGCGCTTGCAACGGTGGTCATGGGCGTCGGCCAATTGCTGTTGGATCACCCCGAGGTGGCGCAGGTGGACGTGAACCCGCTCATCGTCGAGGGCGAGCATCCCATCGCGGTGGATGCGCTCATTACGCTTTCACCCGTTTCCGGGAGGGCGAGCGTACCCGCGAGCCTGGAGCCCGGAAGGGCGAGGGTAGCCCCGGGCCGCACCGCCCAATTCCGTGCGCTCTTCGAGCCGGAGAGTGTGGCCATCATCGGCGTGTCCGATTCCCCCCTCAAATGGGGTTTCCGCATTCTGTTCAACACGGTCGAGGGCGGTTACCAGGGCCGGTTGTATGGCGTGAACCCGAAATACGGCGAAGTCATCGGGGTACCGTGTTTCCCGGGCATCGAGGCCCTGCCCGAGGTGGTGGACCTGGCGATTGTCGTGGTGCCGCCGCCGGCCGTGTGCGATACGTTGCGCCAGTGTGTGGCCAAGGGCATCGGCACCTTGCTCGTGATCACGGCGGGCTTCGGCGAGCTCGAGGATGCCAACGCCCAGGCCGCGCAGGACGAGATGGCGGCCATCGCCAAGGAGAGCGGCGCGCTCATCATCGGGCCGAACTGCGCCGGCGTGGTAAGCCCGGCACCGCACCAGCTCTACTGCGGTATGATCTCGCGCTTTCCCGGTGCGGGCGGACTTTCCCTCGTGTCACAGAGCGGGAACGTGGGCAGCAGCCTGCTCACGTGGGCGGGACTGCACCATGTGGGCATCGGCCGGTTCATCTCGACCGGCAACGAGGCCGCCACCCGCAACGAGGACTACCTGGCGTTTTTCGCGGAGGACGAAAAGACGCGGTCCATCATCTCGTATGTCGAGGGCACGCATGACGGGCGGCGCCTGTACGCAGCCATGCAGCACGCCGCGGTACAGAAACCCGTGGTCCTGGTGAAGGGCGGGCGCAGCACGGCAGGCAACAAGGCCGCCGCATCGCACACGGGCTCGCTGGCCGGCGAGACGCGCATCTTCCGGGCGGCATGCCGGCAGGCGGGCGTAACCATGGTGGATGATATGTACGAGGCCATGGAGGTGGCCGGGGTGTTCATGCAGCAGCCGTTGCCCAAGGGCCGCCGCGTGGTCATCGTGTCGCAGGGCGGCGGTTGGGGAGTCATGGCGGCGGACGCCTGCGCCGAGGCCGGGCTCGATGTCATCCCCCTGCCCGAGGCGGCCATGGCCGAACTCGACACCTTCCTGCCCGGCTGGTGGAGCCGGAACAACCCTATCGACCTCGTGGCCAGCAACGATCTCAAGGCCCTCGGCCGCGCCGTTGAGACGGTGATCAAGCAGCCCGAGGTGGATGGCGTCATTCTGCTCGGTGTGGGCTATATCGACAGTGCCCGCGAGCGCTATGCCCATTCCGAGCGCGCTGCGCAACACGGCATGGACGCCATGGCGGCGGCGGGTGCGGCCATCGAGCTCGAGGAAGCAACGCGCATGGCGTCCTTCATCGAGACCTACCAGAAGCCGCTGCTCGTGGCGTCGGATACCGCCCTGCTGGCCTACGGCCCCACGCCGAACGAGGTCATCCGCGAATTCGAGCAGCGCGGCGTCTATGTCTTCGACAGCCCGACCCTCGTCGCCCATGCCATGGCGCACATGGCGCGGCGCTACGCCTTTTTGCATCCATAGGCCACGCGGGAGAGAAGAACAGGGGACGGCCCACACGTGCGTGGACGCAGATAAGCCGCAGGGGGTTGCGACCCTCCCCCGGCCGGTTCTCACGCCTGTAGTGCGCACGACGAACCGCTACGAACGCTTGCTGAAGAACCGGGGAAACAGGTAAACAAGCACAGGCCGCCGTGGTCCGCCGGGGTGCGTCCCCGGAGTTTGACTTGGATAGACGCTGTTCCCGCCCGGCCTGCGCCCCGGTCAGGACCGAGGACGCCGGTTCCATGCTTTTCGTAAGATGCGGTTACTTACGGCGGTACAACACTACAGAACCCGCCAGGCTTATCAGCACAAGAGCAGGCGCCCAACCGACAGGCAGTCCCTCGGGTTGGCTGAGAGCATTGTACGGGTCGGATTCCCAAAGCCACTCATCGCCGTCGCTGACACCGTCATTGTCCGAATCAAGGTCCAGGCGGTTCGGAATGCCGTCACCGTCGACATCTGCGTCCGGCAACGCGTTCTCCTCGTCCTGGTCGCTTATGCCGTCGCCATCACTGTCCCAGTCAAGAAAGTCCGGTATGCCGTCCCTGTCCGTGTCCACCGCGCCCTCGACACTGTCGGGTATGCCGTCGTTGTCGCTGTCCAAGTCAAGATAGTTCGGTATGCCGTCCCCGTCGAAATCCCCCTCTCCCTCGTCCGCATCGGCGATGCCGTCGCCGTCCGCATCGGGCCCCTTGATGAGCCAGATGCCGGCCCAACTAAAGAGGATGCCGCCGTTGGGCAAGGGGCAGAAGTTTCCAGGGCGCCGGGTGGCATGCGAAGGCCCGGCGGGGTCCAAAGGCACAGTACCTTCGGGCGTGCCGTCGGTGGTCCAGACCATGTATTCGCCGTCACGCTCTCCGCCGAAGTACACCGTGTCTCCGATGCGCGCAATACTGTACGTGGAGAAATCCACCTCCTCGCTGAGGGTCATCGTGCCTTGGCTCGTGCCGTCGGTGCGGCGTATGCCAGGCGTATATGTATATGGATCCCAGTAGAGCATATTGCCCGCGTGAAAATAGTCCGCAGGCAGGTCTAGCTCCGGGAGGGCTTGCGTTACGTTGCCGTCGGTGGTCCACTGGCTGTCGCTGCCTCCGGCGGGTCTGTACTTGAAAATGAGGCGGTCGCCGATGGCAATAAGACTGTGCAGGCCAGAGCCATTCAACGACGAGACCTGGCGTGTACCCGAGGCGGTTCCATCGCTTATCCAGAGGGCGGGACGAGCAGGATAATTCACGCCGGTCCCGAAATAGAGGACGTTTTCGCCAAGAGCAGGTACACCGGGCGACTTTTCCTGGGCGGCCAGCGCGGTCACCGTCGCGGTGCCGGCGGCGGTGCCGTCAGACGACCAGATTTCGCTGTATCCCGAGGTAGCGGGCGCCCTGAAGTAGAGTTTGCCCTGGAACACCCCCAGACCGTATTCAAATGTGTAGTACTCCTTGTTTCCCGGAACGGCCTTATTCTGGCGGTTGTTGCCATTGAACTCTTTGAGAATCCGTGTGCCGCCCGCGGTGCCATCAGCAACCCAAAGACACATGGGCTGGATGACTTCCTCCTCGCCCGGCAGATACATGTTTTCGATGATGGGTTCGGTCATAAAGTAGATTCTGCCATTGTACGCCACCTTTGGATGCGGGCTCTGGATGCGGTCATCTTCGAACAGGACAGTCCCGGAAGCTGTGCCATCCGTGAAAAAGAAGCCTGAGAATTCAGATGACGCACTGGCTTCAGCACAGGCAAAACCATCGGCAACCAGCCAGCCACCGGAACGATACCTGTCGAAGGTTTCCGCCAAGTCTATTACGGGCCGCGGGTTCGTCAAATCCTTGCCCATGCGCCAAAGTGTCTGCTGGACGTTAAAGACAATGTAGTCACCCAGCAAGAAGAAGTCGCCTGCGCGCTGCAAGTCATCCGCATTGGGGTGGTCCGTGAAGAGTTGGACGATGTCCCCCTCGGCGGCTTCGGCGTTGCCGGTTGCGGCGAACGCCACCAAGGCAAGCATCGCGATAGAAAACAGAACACGGCCTTGCGCTGTGTGAGGTTGCACAATTGACAGGGTGAGAGTGGGTCGCGTTTGCATGGTGCCCCATTTCCTGGCTTGAAGTTACTGCGTTGGCGCTGCGGCATGGCGAACCCTGCCTGCTCAATGCCTGTCAGCGTAGCGGATGGATTGCGTTCTGTCAAGCTACTTGCCTATTGGTATACATACGAATCTCGATAGGTCAAGTCAGAATTGGGGGCTGCGGCGGGAGTGGACAGCGGGCACAGGCCGGATCGGCCCGATCCAGGCTGTGCCGGCCATGTGTCCCCCCTCAATGACAGGGCGGACAGAAGTCGCGTAGGCCGCAAAAGCGGGGACAGTCCCTGCTCGGGGACTCGCGAGGACAGTCCCCGGTTTTGCTTCTTTCCTCTCCGGCCTCAGTCCCGGAAGAGTTGGTCGACAGTTATTTCGGTGATGGGGGCGGTCTGCTCGATGGTCTCGACGTCCATCTTTGATTTGGCGCCGACGATGGAGATGAGCTTGGGCCGGCCCTGCACATGGTCTGTGTGGAAGCCGAAGAGTGTTTCGGGGCCGCTCGTTTTGATGAGGTCGAATCGGGCTTTGCGCGGGTCGGGTTCGAGGCCGAGGCGTTCCCATTGCCGCACGGCGCCCAGCACCTCGCGAAAGCCGATGCGTCCCGTGCGGTAGAGATTCACGAGGGCGTTTTTCGCGCGGGCGAAGCGGTCCTCCGAGGCGGGCATTTCGTCGATGAGGCCGATGAATGCCGCGGTGGCCTCGGGGGTCTTATCGGCCTGGGTCTGGATGGCGGCAACCATGAGGTTCGGGTCTTCCGGGCGATCCCCCTGGAAGTAGCGTGCGCCGGCCGAGTAGGCGAGCGCCCGGGCCTCGCGCAACTCCTGGAACACCACACCCGCCATGCCGCCGCTGAAGTATTCGTTGAAGAGCTGCATGGGCACACTGAGCTCCTCGGAGAAAGAGCCGTCGGGAAACTCGATACGCACATGGGCCGCGGCGGTTTCCTTGTCGACCAGGTAGATTTCGGTGGCCTCGGGATTCCGGACGGGGCGCGGCGCGTAGGCCGGGGTGTCCGGGAGTTCCGCGGCAGCGGGCAGGTGTTCGGCGAGCAGGGCCTGGACGTCCGCCATGGGCAGGCTCCCCACATAGCTTACGGCGTGCTGGTAATCGAGCAACCCGGCCACGCTGTCGAGCAGGGGCGCGGCTTCGAGCGCTTCGATCTCGGCGGTGCTCAGGCGTTCGAGGTTCGGCGAATGTTCACCGTGGCGGTGGTACAGTGTGAGCGCGCGGGCCAGGTTTTCGGCTTGCTTCCTGGCGTCGGCCCGTTCCTGTAGCACGATGTTCTTGAGTTCAGCGAGTGCATCGTCCGGCACGGCAGCCGTTTCGAGCGCCTCGGCCATGAGCGCCAGTGCCTCGGCGAGGTGGTCATCGAGCCCGGAGAGGGTGATGTTGGTTTCGTCTTCATCCACGGCCACATGGAAATCCGCGCCGATGCGGTACCAGGCCTTCTTCAGTTCCTCGGGTGAAAGGTGCTCTGTGCCCGCCTTGTCGAGCAGGCGCGCGGCGATCCCGAGGGCGTGGTCTTGCCGGCGGCCGAGGTCGATGGTGAACGTAAGCGAGAACAGGTGGTTCACCGGGTTCGGCGCATGGTAGAGCGTGCGGCCCGGGGCGGCCTCCGCGGTCTGGAAGTCCTTGCCCGGCGTGACGAACACCGGCTCGATTTCGGGCACGGGCATGGCCGCGATTTCGCGTGCGAAGGCCGATGTGCTGGTGGGGTCAATCGCGATATTGGCAAGCTCTGGCTTCTCGACCTCGGGTACCTCGTGCGGCGCGTCGATGCGATACCCGGCGACGTAGCCCCGGCTGAAGTACGTGTTGGCCACGCGCACCACGTCGTCCTTGGTTACCGCGGCCATGCGGTCGAGCGTGTCGAGTGCACGGTCCCATGGCTCGAAGGCGATGAAGGCATCGCGCATGAGCGCCACGCGGGAGCCGTTCTTCTCGAGCATACGCTCCTGGTTTTTGCGGAAATCGAGCAGGATGGCCTCGAGGATATCGTCGTCGAACTCGCCCTTGCGCACCTTGTCGAGCTGGGCCAACAGGAGTGACTCGACTTCCTCGAGGCTTTGGCCTTGCTTCGGGATTCCCCACAGGTATTGCGCGCCGTGGTCATTGTATTGGGCGGGGTAGGACCCGGCGGAGCGCACCTTCTGCGTCTGGTTGAGGTTCAGGTTGATGAGCCCCGCCGTGGCATTGTCGAGGATCATGTCGAGCATGCGCAGGGCCTCGGCGTCCTCGTGGGTCTTGGCCGCCGTGCGGTACGCCAGCAGCACATACTCCTCGCCCTCGTAGCTGCGCTCGACATACTCCCGTCCCTCGAGGGGCGGTTCGTCGAATTCTTTGGGTTCTGGCAGGTCCTTGCGTTTCCAGCGGGAGAACTGCTCGTCGATAATCGCGATCGTTTCCTCGGTGTCCACATCGCCGGAGATTATGATGGCCATGTTGTTCGGCACATACCACGTGTCGTAGTACTGCGCGATGCGGCGCAGCGAGGGGTTCTTCAGATGGTCCGGCAAGCCGAGGGTGGGCTGCTGGCCATAGGGATGTTCTTTGAAAAGCCGCGCGTTCACCGCGTAGCGAATAATCCGGTGCTTGTTGTCCAGCGCCCGGTTCATCTCCTCGTAGACCGTTTCGAGCTCGGTTTGGAACAGCCGGAACACCGGTTCGGCGAAGCGCTCCCCCTCGACCATGGCCCACTGCTCCAGCCGGTTCTTGGGCAGGCTCACCTTGTATACCGTTTCCTCGTGCCAGGTGTGGGCATTGAGGTCGTTGCCGCCCATGGCCTGGTAGATGCGGTCGAGCTCGTTGGGCACGGCGTATTGCGCGGCCATGCGTGAGGCGGCGTTGATCTGCGTGTAAAGGGCGCGGCGCTTCTCGGGGTCTTCCTCGTTGAAGTGCAGCTCATAGAGGTCCGCAATGTACTCGAGCAGCGGTTGCTCCTTCGCGTAGTCGACAGTCCCAATGCGCGAGGAGCCCTTGAACAGCAGGTGCTCGAGATAATGCGCAAGGCCGGTGGCTTCGGCGGGGTCCTGCTTGCTGCCGGCGCGCACGGCGATCTCCGCGTAGAACCGCGGTTCCTCGTGGTACTCGGTGATGTAGACCGTGAGGCCGTTGTCGAGCTCGTAGATGCTCGCCTCGAGGGCGTCTTCGGGCTGCGGTGCGCGCACGAGGGTGTACTCGGCCGCGGCCATGAAGGCAAACAATACGGTGAACAGCAGGGTGAGCAGGGAAACGCGGTAAGCGCGCATGGAGAAATTCCTCTCGCGTGTACTACAGGTCACATGCCGGGGGCGGGTACGTTGCAGGAAACGTTCCAGGGACTGGGAAAGACAACACCTGGACCACGGAAAAATGTTTCATTCGCCGGGCAGATCGATGCGGCGCTTCTCCGGGTCCGGATTCTGCCGGTAAAGGGTGGCTACATGGCCGACCATCCCCACCAGCTCCGCGCCCGTACGGCGCGTCATTTCCCCCACGATTTCGCGCTTTTCACCCTTGAACTCGTTGAACCGTACCTTGATCAGTTCATGATCGTCCAAAGCTTCCGCCGTGGCGCGCACGAGCGCATCGGTGAGGCCGTGCCTCCCGACGAGGATAAGCGGATCCAAGTGGTGTGCTTCGCTACGAAGGAATTTGCGTTGTTTGCTGGTAAGGGCTTTCATGGGGGTATTGTCGTTGAACACGGGTGGCCCGCGCAAGGGGGGCAGGGGGATGAAGAATAGGACGGATCGGACGGATCGGACGGATCGGACGGATCGGACGGATCGGACGGATCGGACCGATCGGACCGATCAGACCGATCAGACCGATCAGACCGATCCGTCGGATGGGTCTTTCGCCCGGGTGGGTCGGTGACAGTTCGTTTTGGTCCGTGTTCCCCTATGCTGCGTCATAGAGCGTCTCGGCCTCCGCAAGCACCTTTTCCCTGAATGCCGGATTCAGACTCCCCTGAAGATTCAGGTCAACCCGGCGGCCAAGCAAGTCGGATAGCTCCGCTTCCACGGTGCCAAGGCGAATATAGCCTACCGGTTCTCCCGGCGCAAATTCAGCCAGCACGTCGATGTCACTCTCCGGTGTGAAGTCGTTGCGCAGCACCGACCCAAACAACGCCAGCCGGCGGATGTGGTGCTTTTCGCAAAATGCCTTCAGTGCTTCCGGCGAAACGGATAGGGTATTTTGTTGCATTTTTGGAGTCTCCTGCACCTCAATGATTCCATTTCCTGTGTGCGGCTTTCAAAACTCCAAACAGCGTGGCTGGGCCGGGAGACCCGCCACAACATTCCCCCCACACTTTTGACTATGACCCCCCTTTGGCGCAAGAATGCCCGGTACGCCGTCGCCCGGGGTGCGATAGACGCATGCCCACGGGGCCGGCGCCAGAGGAGGACTTTTCACATGGGCAAGCAACTCTCTCGCCGGAAGTTTCTGTCTACGGCCGCAGCCGCTGTGGCCGCGCCGTACATTGTGCCGGCCTCGGCGCTTGGGCTCGATGGCGCCGTGGCGCCGTCCGAGCGCATCGTGGTGGGGTGTATCGGTATCCGGGGCCGCGGCTTCCACGACCTGCGCTGGATGATCCGCAACAAGGACGTGCAGGTGGTCGCCATCTGCGATATTCAGAAACGGCAACGCCTCGAGGTGAAGAAGTTTGTCGATGAAACCTACGGCAACAAAGACTGCAAGATGTACCCCGACATGCGCACCTTTCTGCCCGAGCGCGACGACATCGACGCGATACTCACCGCTACCGGCGACCGCTGGCACGCCCAGGCCAGTATCCGCGCCATGCGCCACGGCAAAGATGTGTTCACGGAGAAACCCTCGACCATGACCATCGCGGAAGGGCAGGCGGTGGTCGAGACGGCCAAGCGTTTCGGGCGCGTGTACCAGACGGGCACCCAGCGGCTGAGCGAGGCAAACCATGTGTTCGCCATCGAAATGGCGCGCACCGGCCGGCTCGGCAAGGTGGACACGGCCTATGCGCACATCGCGCCGTGGGACACCGCGAAGATGCCGGTCGCGTGGAAGCCTGAAGAAGAACTGCCGCCCAAGGACGAAGTGGACTGGGACGCCTGGCTCGGGCCGTGTCCGTGGCGGCCGTACAACCACGAGTATGTACGCGGTGGCTGGCGCGGCGACTACGACTTCCACACGAGTTGCATCGGCGAGTGGGGCGCCCACACCTTCGCGCAGGCGCAGATGGGACTCGGCCTCGAGCATACGTCGCCCGTGAAGTATGAATACGTGGACAACGACTCCGGCGACGGCATGGTCTGCCATTTCGCGACGGGACAGAAGATGGTGCTGTCGCGGGGCGACCAGTACTGGTGGGGACCATGTGGCGAACGGTTCGACGGCGAACATGGCTGGGCCGGCTCGGCCGACGGTTATACCTCGCCCGATGTGTCCTCACCGGAGCTGCTGGCCGCGTATGAGGAGGTGGTGGGTGAATATGTGGCCAAGACAGGCCGGTCGCTGGACCATATGCGCAATTTCCTCGACTGCGTGAAGTCGCGCGAGGAGCCCGTGGCGAACCCGGTGGTCATGCACCGCTCGATGAGCACGGTCCATGCGGCGAACATCTGCATGTGGCTCGAGCGCGACCTGGCATATGACCCGGAAACCGAAACCTTCGTGAACGACGATGAAGCCAACCGCCTGCTCGCGCGGGCCCAACGCGCGCCGTGGGTCATATGAGCCGCTACGCAACGCCGGAGGAATGTACTACCATGCGAATCTTTGTTACGACCCTGCTCATGTGTTCGGTGGCAGTGGGCGCAACCGCCGTGGAGCTGATGGATGACCCTGTAGCGGTGCTCGAGTCCGACACAACGTTCAAAGTGAAAGCGCAGGCCTGCCGCACCTTGCAGCGCGAAGGCACGCCCGATGCGGTGCCCGTGCTCAAGGAACTCCTGACCGATGCGAAGCTGGCCCATATGGCGCGGCTCGCCCTCGAGACCATGCCCTATGACACCGTGGACGCAGCCCTGCGCGACGCCCTCGCCGAGACCGAAGGCGAATTACAAGTCGGCATCATCAACTCGATCGGCCACCGGGGTGATGAAAAGGCGGTGCCGGCGCTGGCGGATCTGCTCTCCGCAGCCAATCCGCCCGCCGTTTCCCAGGCGGCCGGGCGCGCCCTGGGCCGAATCGCCAACGCGGAGGCCGTCGAAGCATTAGATACGCTGATGATTCGCTCGGACCTCAAGCCGGAAAACTTTACCACTTTTAATGAAGCACGCTTGACGGCCGCGGAAACCCTGGCAGCGCGCGGTGAGAAGGAACAGGCTGCGGCCATGTGGCAGCGGTTGCTCGAGAACAAGGAGAGCGCGCCCACTATCCGGGCTGCGGCGCTGCGTGGTTTGGCGTTGGCCGAGGGCGGCGAGGAAGGCCTGTCCGTCCTGCTCGAGGGCATCCGTGCGCAGGAAGAAGCCTTGTTCCTGGCGGCCCTGCGCACCGCGCGGGAAATTGGCGGTGGCGATGCCGTGGACAAGGCGCTCGCCCAAGAACTGCCGAATCTCTCCGACACGCGCAAAATCCAGCTCATGCAGACCCTCGCCGAACGCGGCGGCCATGCCGCGGGCCCGGCCATGCTCGAACTGGCAAAGGCCGGCGCGACCAACGTGCGCATCGCGGCCATCAACGCGCTGACCCGCGCCGGGTATGAGCCGCTGCTCGAGCTGGTGTCCGACCTCGTCTGGGCGGAAGACGACAAAATCGCTGCGGCCGCCAAAGACGCGCTGAGCTACTTCCCGGCCGACGCGGGCGACGCCGTGCTGCGTGACATGCGCGCCAGTGAAGACGCCAAGACCCGCAAGCTCGCCGTAACCCTCATCGGCAAGGGCGGACTCGCGGACGCCGGCGATCTGCTCATGGGGGTGTCCGAGGACGACGCGAGCGCCGAGGTGCGCGTGGCGGCGCTCCAGGCCATGCGTAACTACGCTACGTTGGACCAACTCGACGGCCTCATCGAGCATGTACTCGCCGCGCGTTCGGACAAGGAACTGTCGGCCGCCCAAGCTGCGCTGGCGGCCCTTTGCTCGCGCCTGCAACGAACGCCCGCCGAGGACATCGTCATCGAGAAGGCGGTCTACGGCGCCGAGGACGGGGAAGAGCAGAAGGACGTGACCCAAAAAGTGGCGGCCCTCGTAGAAGCGGGCAAGCGCAGCATCGAGGCGTCGAACAGCCTTTTGGGCGATGCCGCCCCCGGCACGCGCAAGCAGCTGCGCATCGAATACACGGTGAATGGCACACCGGCGAGCAAAACCGTGGCCGAAGGAGAAACCGTGGCGATCACGGACGCCGCCGTGCCAGCCGGTGTGGTGGATGCGTTCCTCGCGGCATACGAGAAAGCGGAAGGCGATGCCAAGCGCGCCATGATGCGCTTGCTCGGCGCCACGGGCAGCCCGGTGGCGTTGGCCAAGGTGCAGAAAGTGGCGGAATCCGGCGAGGACGCATTGAAAGACGCCGCCCTGCGCGAGCTGTGCGACTGGCCGACCCTCGATGCCTTCGATCCGGTCATGGAACTCGCGCTTAACGCGCAGGACGACACGGTAAAAGTGCTGGCCCTGCGTGGCGCTGTGCGCTTGCTGCGGGAAAGCGGATTCCCAAACAAGAAGCTGCTCGCCCATTATGAAAAGCTCATGGGCAGCGCCGATACCCCGGATACCAAGAGACTCGTCTTGAGCGGGCTGGCCGACATGAGTGGCGCGCCGGCTTTCGAGATGGCGCTCACCTATGTGCGTGAAGAAGGCGTACGTGCGGAGGCGGTGCAGACCGCGACGGCTGTCGCTAAGCGCCTCGGGCAGCGTCCGAGAGAAGATCGGGACTTCTTCAATGGCAAAGACCTCACTGGCTGGAGCGGCCCCGAGCAGTACTGGTCGGTGGTGGACGGCGCCATCGTCGGTTCGAGCGACACGGAAATCCCGAAGAACACGTTCATCTGGGCGGACCGCGAGGTGCGCGATTTCTACCTCGTGCTCGATGTGAAGCTCGAACCCAACTCGGCCAACGCCGGCATACAATTCCGCTCTGAAAAGATCGACGACTACGGCCAGGCCCGGGGCTACCAGGCGGACATGGGCGCGGACGTGTGGGGCCGGCTCTACTACGAGCAGGGCCGCGGCAAGCTCTTCTGGGACGGCCGCGCCGAGGAAGCCGTGAAGCCGGGTGAGTGGAACCGCTACGAAATCCTCGCCGTGGGCCCCGCCATCTGGACCGCCATCAACGACACGCTCGGCGTGGCGTTCCTGGACGACCCGGAACGTGCCGAACGCGAAGGCCTCATCGCCTTCCAGATTCACGGGGGCCCGCCGCAGACCGCCTCCTATAAGATTCACAAGCTCGTGCACAACCCGAAGGTGGAACTGGAAGACACCGACACGGGCAAGCTCGTGCGCGCACTCGAACCGGCGGAGTAAGAACAAAGAGAATCAAGACCACGAATGGACGCGAGTTCCTGTTGTGGCCGGTCTCCTGACCGCGCTACAAGCATACCTTCAGTCTGAAGCGTGGCGTGGTCGAGAGACCAGCCACAACAGAAGGAATGGCACCATGCACAGAACCATCATCATCAGCCTCCTCCTCGCCCTCACCGTCTCGACGTTCGCCTACGCGCAAGAGGCCGCCGTCACGAAGGTGAAGGACATCATAATCTACGAAGACCCGATGTTCTACAGTGCGTTTCCCTCGCTGGTGACCCGGCCGGACGGCGAGGTGTTGTGCGCGTTTCGCCGTGCGCCGGATCGCAAGGTCTTTGGCGAATCGGGCTCGAGCCACACCGACCCGAACAGCTACCTCGTGCTGGTGCGCTCGGTGGACAATGCTGAAACGTGGACCACGGACCCGGAACTCATCCTTGCGCACCCCTTCGGCGGGTCACAGGACCCGTGCATGAACCAACTCGCCGATGGCAGCCTCGTGTGCAGCAGCTACGGCTGGGCGCAGCTGCGCGGCGATGCGGCCAAGAAGCACGACCAAAGCCTGCGCCATGGCGACTTCGTGTTCATGGGCGGTTACCTTGTGCGCTCGGAAGACGGCGGGGACACGTGGGGCGATATCATCCAGCCGCCGCCGGTGCCGGAGAATGTGACGAAGAATGTCTTCGGCGAACCGTGCCCGGCGTACAACCGCGGCGCCATGGCGCAGGCGGAAGACGGCACGCTCTACTGGGCCGTGGCGTCGCAGGCGCGCCTGAGCCCGCGCCTCACGGAGACCCATCTAATGGCGTCGGACGATGGCGGGAAAACCTGGGAATACCGGTGCCCCATCGCGCAGGATGACGAGGCGTCGTTCAGCGAAACCGCGCTCACCATCACGCCCTCGGGCGACATCGTGGCGTTCATGCGCACGGCGAACTTCGACGACCACACGGTCATCGCCCGCTCGACGGACGGCGGCCAAAGCTTCGAGCCGTGGGAAAGCACCGGCTTCCAGGGCCACCCGCACTATGCCTTGCGGCTGCCGGATGAGCGCGTGCTCCTGGTCTACGGCTACCGCCACGAACCCTATGGTATTCGCGCGCGCGTGTTGAATTCGGAATGCACGAATGCTTCCGAGGCGGAGGAAATCGTCCTGCGCGACGACGGCGGCTCGGGCGACCTGGGCTACCCCTGGGCCACCATGCTGCCGGACGGCCGCGCGCTCGTGGCCTATTACTTCAACATCGATGGGGGCACCCGCCACATCGCCGGGACGATTCTGGATATAGAGTAAGCGAATACATCTCAGACATTGTCTTGAAACACTTCAAGGAACCGCCGGTGCAATAGCTTGTCCCCATGCGGGTCGTCGTCGGTGGCGAGGTCCGCGGCGGTATAGCCGGAGTAGACCTGTTCGACAAGGATTTCCTGGGCCGCTTCATCGGCGGTGAAGCGTGCGCGCCAGGTGCGGTAGGCGATCTCCCAGGTTGCCTCGCCCAGCACGCGCACGCGCTTGCGGTCCGTGTCGAAGGGGCGTTCCTGGAGTTGCTGCACGAGAAATGCGCGCATGCTGCCGGCGCCTTTCTCTTCGATCCACGCCAGGCGTTGCGCGGCCTCTCCGGAAAACGTCACCCGCCATGGCGTGGTCTCGACTTCCTCGAGCCAGCCCGTGTCGGCGTCGGGGAAGCTGTCCGCATAGGGAATGTACGGCTTGATATCGAGGATGGGCGTGCCGTCGAGCAGGTCGTGCGCGCCCACCTCGATGCGCCGCCCGTGTACGCGAAGTAACTCGACGCACGACAGGCCGATCGGGTTGGGCCGGTAGGGCGCGCGCGATGCGAACACCCCCACCTTCCGTGCGGCCCGTGGCGGCTGCACGAGGGGCTTCCAGCCGGTGTTCTTGTGAAACACGTAGATAAGCCAGATGCGGGAGAAGCCTTCGAGGTCTTGCAGCGCCTGTTCGTAATTCGCGTGGACGTGCAACACCACCGTGCCGCGGTTGTCCTGCGCAAGAACCGGCTGGCGTGGTGCGTCGTAGGGGTGTTGCTCGGCGCATTCAAACACGCCTATGGGTTCGAGATACATCCCTACCGGAACCCGCGGGTCAGTTCATCCAGTTGCGCCAGTTCTTCCGGCTTCAGGGTGAAGGCCATGGCGCCGGTGTTCTGCTGGGCCTGGCTGGGCTTGGTCGCGCCGGGAATCGCCAGGACACGGCCGCCGTGGAAATTGATCACCCAGTTGAGCGCCACCTGCGCTGCGGTGGCCTCATAGCGCTCGGCGATGGTGTCCAGTGCGGTCACCACCGGGCGCGACGTGGCCATGCCGCGCTTGCGGAACAGGGGGCTCAGGCGGCGCAGCCCGGCACCGCGGCACAGCGCCGGGTCCTTGTGGAATTTGCCGCTCAGTATGCCCTGGGCCAGCGGTGAATAGGCGATGATCGAAATCCCGCGTTCTTTCGCGGCCTCGAGAATGTCGTTGGTCTCGACGCGGCGTTTGAGCAGGCTGTACTCGACCTGGTTCGAGGCGAGCGGCACACCGTGCTCGGCCAGGCAGCCGTGCATGGCGATCATTTGCCGGGCCGAATAGTTGCTCACGCCAACCGCGCGCACATGCCCCTCTTTCACCAGTTGCGCCAACGCCGCCGCCTCGCGTTTGATCGTGGAAAAGGAAAACGGAATATGCACCTGGTAAAGGTCTATGGCGTAGGGACGCAGGCAGTCCTTCCGTTCGCCGATGGTCTTCAGCATGTGGCCCGCGAACCGGAACAAGGGGTGCCATTTTGTCGCCACCACAACCTCACCGGCCGGCACCCGGGCATTGCTGAGGCCGTCGGCGAGGCGCTTTTCCGAGGCGCCCTTGCCGTAGATTTCCGCGGTATCGAACCAATTGATGCCGCCCGCGAGCGTCACCCGCACGATCTCCCGCGTCACCGACTCCCCGAGTGCCGGCCAGAACTTGCCCGCCAGGCCGACCCGGTTGCTGAATTGCCAGCAGCCAAGACCGATGGGCGTGACCTCAAGTTCCGTGGTGCCGAGTGTACGCCGTTCCATGGCCGCCTCCGTTCAGGTTTGCACCCGGCTATTGTAACGCATTCAGGTTTTTCAATCAGCC
>CAZMVU010000101.1:0-16821 GCA_964569295.1 uncultured Nitrospirales bacterium | reverse complement strand
GGAAACAAGAGGGCTTCGTGCCGAGGGTTAGCGCAATCTTGTGTCACATCCCGCGACAGGCGCACATCCCCCGCTCGATAAGACTCGCTGCCCCCTTCAAAGGGGGACCTAAGAGCGCAAGGAAACAAGAGGGCTTCGTGCCGAGGGTTAGCGCAATCTTGTGTCACATCCCGCGCTCGATAAAACTCGCTGCCCCCTTCAAAGGGGGACCTAAGAGCGCAAGGAAACAAGGGGGCTTCGTGCCGAGGGTTAGCACAATCTTGTGTCACATCCCCCGCTCGATAAAACTCGCTGCCCCCTTCAAAGGGGACATGAAATGGGTGAACTTTTCCATGTAGATACCGCCTAGCGGATTGGAGGCAACATGAATCGCAGGACATTCCTCAAGTGTACGGGCATGGCGGCGGCGGCGATGGCCTTACCTGCAACCGGCGCAGGCGCCGCCCCGGCAAAGAAGCCGAACATCGTGTTCATTATGGCGGATGATCTGGGCTATGGCCACATCGGATGCTATGGCCAGGATAAGATCAAGACCCCGCACATCGACCGCATGGCCGCCGAGGGCATGCGGTTTACGGATGCCTATGCCGGGTGTCCACTGTGCGCGGCGTCGCGCAGTGTGCTCATGACGGGCCTGCACACAGGGCACACGCCCGTGCGCGGCAACAGCGGCGGCATCCCGCTGCGCGATGAAGACGTAACCGTGGCAGAGGTGCTGAAAACCGCCGGGTATGAAACCGGACTCTTCGGCAAGTGGGGGCTTGGTGATGCCTACACCACGGGCGCACCGAATAAGCAGGGCTTCGACGAGTTCTTCGGCGTGCTTCACCAGAAACACGCGCACTTCTACTATACGGACTACCTCTGGCACAACGAGGATAAGTATCCGCTGCCGGGCAACATGGACGGCCAACGCACGCAGTACACGCACGATGTGGTCATGGAGAAATGCCTGGACTGGATCGGCGAAGCGCGCGAGGCGCCGTTCTTCTGTTTCCTCTCGCTGACCATCCCCCACCACGAATGGACGGTCCCCGAAGACAGCATGGAACCCTATCTCGGCCAGTGGGAAGAGGATCCGCCCGAGTACCGGTGGCGCGAGGGCTATGCGTTCCCCAAAACGCCGAAGGCGAACATGGCAGGGATGATCTCGCGCATGGACGCGGGCGTGGGCCAGGTGCTCGATCTGCTCGATAAGAAGGGCATGGCGGAGGACACGCTGGTTATTTTCACGTCGGACAATGGCCCGGACCGCTATTCGCTGGCATGCACGGACTTCTTCAACGGGCGCGGCGGCCTGCGCGGCTACAAATACGACATGTACGAGGGTGGTATCCGGGTGCCGGCGGTGGCGTGGTGGCCGGGCACGGTGCCGGCGGATACCACAAGCGAATTCCCCTGGCATTTCGCGGATGTCATGCCGACCTTCGCGGCGCTCGCGGGTGTGGACAGTGTGCCGGAGAACGACGGCACGTCCGTCGTGGCTGCGCTGAAGGACCCGGCGGCACCAGCGGAAGAACGCGTGCTCTATTGGGAGACGGACGACGGCCGTGCGTTGCGCATGGGCAAGTGGAAGATCGTACAACCGAACCCGGGCGCGCCGGTACAACTCTATGACCTGTCGCAGGACATCGCGGAAAAGAATGATCTCGCGGATAAACACGCGCGGGTCGCATTGCGCCTGAAGAGGCAGATGGACGCGCAGCATGAACCGGCGCCGCCACAAATCGAACCAAGCGCCCCGGACGGCAGATATTACCGGTGAATACAATCGGGGGACACCTTGTCTTAGACAATAGATAAGGTGTCCCCCTCCATCCCGTTTCGGAGAAACTGCTATTCAAATATGCCGGAACGGTTCGTGTAGCGTTTGCCTTTGGCCGTCTTTTCGATGGTGATGGTACCGATCACTTGGGGGCCTTCCACCTTGACTTCCGGGGGGATTTCCACGATTTCGCGCGGGCCGCCGCCCTTGTGCAGGTTCCACATCTTGTCGCCCTTGGCCTCCATCGGGAAGCTCTTCATCGCCAGATCCAGGCGGTCGGGGTAGACATGGCACACCAGGTAGTCCTGCGTGTCAACAACCTTGCGGCCCCAGGAGGAACCGTGCACCAACTGCCAGATGCCGTCCGACTCGAGCACGGTCACCGCGTGGTGTTCACCGCAAAGGTAGAGATCCACACCACCGTCAACCATGGCCTGGTAGAACGCGGTTTCCTTGCCGCCTTCGAGCATAAGCCGGCTCGATGAGCGGCTTTTTATATCGCCATAAATGGGTGTGTGCCCCTGCACAACGATGTGTGCAGCCGCCTCCCCATACTCCGCAAGCACCTGCTTGAACCAGTCAAGCTGTTTACCGGTCACGCTCGTGTGCAGTTCGCCGCCGCGTTCCTCGAAAGTCTCCACAGTGATAAACAACAGGTTCTTGTGGCGTACATAGTAAGCAAGGCCCTTCTTGTGTTCCGGGCCGTTCTCCGGCATTTGCAGATGATCGATGTAGGTCTGCCTGAACTGCGGCACGAGCCCGAGCTTACTCTCCGGCCACGGGTCGTCGCCAAGTTCATGGTCGCCGATGGCAGTAAAGTATTCAAGCCCGTGTTGCTCCATGCGGCGAATCCACGCGCCATACATGTGCGCGCCCATGTGCTGGATGCACTTCGGGCCTTCCGTCCAGTGGCCATTAACCAGGTCACCCGCCACCGCCACGAACTCCGGGTTCTCCGCCTTAACTTGGGCGAGGTACCAGTTGACCGCCGGATCCCAGCCGGGCCACGGCTCCGGCACGTCGAAGTTGAAGAAATCCGGCGTACTCACGAAGGTCCACGGCGCCGGGGCGTCTTCCGCGGCGAAGACGCCGCCGACGGAGAGAAAGGTGAGGCAGAGGGTGATGCCGAGTGTTTTCTTGCGTGCATTCTTGCAGAGCATAATGTTTACTCCTCCCTTTGTCGCGTGGTCTCCCGGCCAAATCACAACGTATTATTTGTCAAACTGCGCGCGTATACTATCGAGTTCCGGGTCAACCTGCTGCGCCATCCCGTACGGGAGTCGCGCCAGAACTCCCCATTGTGCGTGAGACGCGGCTACGCGCCGATGGTCCGGATGTTTATTTTGCGCACGGCAATCTCCATGTCCCCGAACTGGTCGCCCGCATGAATCTGGAAGCCGATGCGCCCCTTGTCAAAGGAATCCTCGTGGACATCGCCAACCTTCTTGCCATTGAGCCAGACCTGAAGGTGGTCGCCCACGGCGCGGACCTTCATGGTGTTCCAGCCATCGTGGTCTTCGAGGTCCGGGTCTTCATTCATCGAGAGGAACATCTTGCCGGGACAATAGATGCTGCCGGAGTAGCATTCAGGGTCTTTATACTCGAGGATATCCGCCTGGTAGGCCTTGTCCGGCGCCTGATAGCGGAACCAGATGCCGGTGTTCGCGGGCCATGTAATCTTGTACTCGACCACCAGCTCGAAATCGGCGAATTCCTTCGTCGTGAAAAGGTCGCCGGGGGCGTTGTCCGGGCCTTGCCGGCCGACGAGTTGGCCCTCTTCCACCTTCCAATCCGCGCCCCCTTCCGCCTCCCAGCCGGTGAGGTCTTCGCCGTTGAACAGGGCCAGCCAATCATTCTCATCATCCTTGGCGGCTTTTACATCATCCGCCGTCAATGCGGGCACGAGAACCAGGGCCGCCAATGCCGCGATAGCACTGACGCGTAATACATTATTCTTCATGAGCGTGGCGATCCTTTCCCGTCGTTTCCGGTGGTGTTCTGCTTGGTTTCTATTCTGGCAGCGGGGTATCCATGCGATGCAAGTCAGTTTTCTTTCATGGCCTGTCACATCTTCGCGCCGAAAGACGCACCTAGAATAGCGCAGGCCGGAGGCCTAAGTAAAAGAGGGGCAATAACCGGCGGTTGCCTCGAAACCGGCGAAACACAGCCCGAACTCTCGTGGTCTAAGGAGCATTAGCCACAGAGGAGGATAATCATGCGCACCGTGTCCCTTTTCCCTCTTGCCTTTTCCCTGCTGCTTCCGATACTCGCCCTCGCGGCCGCGGCCGATGCCGCAATGCTCGTCGAGGATGGTGCGAGCCCGTACGTCATCGTGCTGGCTCCCGAAGCGAGCCCGTCCGAAGAGACCGCGGCCGGCGAGTTGCAGACGCACTTCAAGGCCTGCACGGGCGTAGAACTGCCCATCGCGCGGGAGGCGCCGGCCGATGATACCCCGATGTTCGTGCTAGGCGCCGGACCGGCTGCAAAGAAGCTGGGTGTGAATCCCACCGCGGAAAGGCTGGGTGAGCAGGGCTATGTCATGAAGACCGTGGCGCCGCACCTGGTCATCGTAGGCAGCCGCGCGGCGGGCACGCTTTATGGCGTACACGATTTCGTGCAGGAGCACTTGGGTGTGCGCTGGTATGCCCCGGGCGTGACCAAGACGCCGGAGACCAGGCGCCTGGCCCTGCCCGAGGTGGACACCTTCGTTGAGCCGCCCTTCGCCTGGCGGCACACGAGCTATGCGTGGCCGGGGCGCGATGCCGCGTTCCTGGCGCGCCAGGGCGACAATAACGGCGGCGGCGGCGGCGATCATCCCTGGGGCACCCAGTATTCCTTCGATGGCCGGTGCCACACCTACTTCCGGTACGTCAGCCCCGGCGACTATTTCGACAAACACCCGGAATACTTCTCTGAAATCGGCGGCGTGCGCCGGAGACACGAGACGCAACTGTGCCTGACCAATCCCGAGGTGCTCGATATCGTGACGGAGAAGATACTCGAGCGCATGGCCGCGCGCCCCCATGACCGCCAGCACAACTTCTCGCAGCAGGACTATTACAACTATTGCCAATGCGCGCAATGCACGGCCATGAACGAGAAATACGGCACCATGGGCGCCACGCAGTATTGGTTCGTGAACCAACTCGCGGAACGTACAAGCAAGGTCTATCCGGATAAGCAGATCGGCACCCTGGCCTACATGTACACCGAAGAGCCGCCGGAAGACATGGAAATGCACCCGAACGTGGCGGTGTGGCTGTGCCACATGTTTCCCTGCTGCGACAGCCACCCCATCGCCACATGCCCGCTCGATGCCGACTACAAGCGCCGCGCGGAAGCCTGGTCAGAAATCTGCGACCACCTCTATATCTGGCACTATATCGTCGATTTCGCGCATTACTACAACCCATTTCCCAACCTGCGCGCCATGGCCGCGGACATGCGGTTCTACCGCGATATCGGCGCCGAGGGCATCTACCTGCAAGGCATGAGTGCCAAAGGGGGCGGGGGCGAGTTCAGCTTGCTGCGGCCCTACTACGGCATGCAGCTCCTTCAGAACCCGGACCAGAACCCCGAGGCGCTCATCCGCGATTTTCTCCAGGGTTACTACGAAGCGGCGTGGGAACCCATCTACGAGTACATCACCCTGCTGCACGACAAGGTGGAAAACGAAAACATTCACATGCATCTGTACACCAACCCGGCGCAGGGATACCTTCCCGATGATGTCATTGCGCAGGCCCAGGCCCTCTTCGATAAAGCGGAGGCTGCCGTTGCCGATGATCCGGAACTGCTCGAGCGCGTGAAGGTGGCACGCATGCCGCTGACCTATGCGCGTGTGTTTCCGCGAAACGGCTACGAAATCAACAACGGCATGCTGCGGTTCCAGGGGGAATTCGCTTCGATGCTCGAAGTGGGCACGTTCCTCGAGCGAATGAAGCGCCACGGTTTTACCAGCATCCGCGAGCGCCAGGGCGACCCGCAGCAGCTCGCCATGCTCACCGCCGCGATGCACACACCCATGGAAGTGGCCACCATCGAGAACGATCACTTGCGCGTGGATGTGCTGCCGTTTCTCGGCGGACGGGCCGCGCGTATCATCGACAAAGCAAGCGGCAAGTGCATCACCTCATACAATGTGCCGAACAACCTGTTCTTCCCCTTCGCGGGCGGCGAGGAAACCCGGCGCGGCGGCATCTTCGATATCGCCGGCATGTTCGACTTCTACAGTGTGACGGAAAAGACCAGGGACAGCCTGGCGCTGGAAGTGAAGGCGGACGGCTTCGAATACACCCGGCGGCTCTCGCTCGCAGCCGATGCGCCGGTGCTGAGCGTGCGGGCCGAAGCGGAAAACGTGTCCGGCAAACCGCGCGCGCTTACGCTGCGCAGCCACCTCGAACTCGACCTCGGCCCACTGCGCGCAACCGCAGTCCAATTCACAAACCGGCAAGGCGAGCAGGTTACACCCGATATGGGGCGGATCATCGCCGGGTTACGCGAGGGCGAACATTACCTCGATGAAAATGCCCCAAAAGACGCCTGGACGTTTACTGGGGAAAAGGGTCTCACCGTGACTCAGCGCTTCGACGACGAGACGTTGGACTTCGCCTGGCTCTACGCCTATCCCGAAGACCTGGGCACGCTCGAGGTGGAGCTTTGGCGCAAGCGGATCACCGTCGCACCAGGCGACACGGCCCACCTCGAACACCAGTTGGCCGTGCAGGAGCGCTGAACCGGTGCATCAGGCCGTGCGCGTCGGGCGTGCCGCCTTCGGACGGAAGTTCAGGTACAGGCTCATGAGCACATAGTAGGCTACATACACCAGTGAGAGATCGCGCAACCAGTCGAGATTCTGCTCGTAAAAAAACAGGATCACGCCCATCGACACCATCCACAGAAGCGAGAAGGTCCAGGTAAGGGGACGCAGAAAACGCGTGCGGCTCGGGTAGAGAAACTTCAAGGGAATAAACACAAGCACCGCCAGCACCATGAGAATGACAAAATTCACCATAGGCGCCCAGGGATAGAGCCACAGGTAGAAAATGGCGACGTTCCAGTAGGACGGAAAACCCCGGAAGAAAAAGTCCGGGGTCTTGGCATCGGCCTGGCTGAACTGATACGCACTGGTAAGGGTGATCACCGCAGCCGTCAGCACGATAAGCCCCTCGGGCACGAGCGTGGCCTCGTAGATGAAGTACGCGGGCAAGATGACATAGGTAAAGTAGTCGACAATATTGTCGAGCAGGGCGCCGTCGAACTGCGGCAATACATCCTTGACCTTGACCAGCCGTGCCAGGCCGCCATCGGCACCGTCGATCACCAGCGTAACGGCAATCCACTTGAAAGCCAGCACCATATCGTGCTCGGAGATGGCGATGAGCGCCATAAAACCGGCTGTAGCGCCAAGCGCAGTGAGGAGATGTACGCTCCAGGCAAGGGATTTGCGTTTCCATGTATAGGTTGCCATAACAATCCAGGGTAATCGTACCGGCCGGAAGAGGGCGATAGACCCTGGGTATCCGCGGCACGCGCCAGAGGCATAATAGTGCCCAGAGTGGACAGCTATCAAGTGGTTACCGCACAAGCCATAACCGGCATGCGCAATCACAGCGATCGCGGGGCACGGCCAGATAGGCCTGTTACACGCGTCGCGTCCGATAAAACCAACGCCGCCACCCAAAAGAGAACGGCTTTCTGGCCGCGGCCCACGTACAACGAGGGTTTCTGCCCGGACTTCCAGCAAACAGCGCCCCGCCCCAAAAGCTGCGGCCCGGCCCGGCCCGGCGAGACGCAACAGCCTCTCCCAAGAGCGCCGGGCATGACGGCGGACAGGTTGCGTTTCTCCGGAGGCTGCTGCTAGTATCACGCGCGGTGGGACGCTGGTGTTCTTCCGCTGCTTTGAGGCGGAAGACAGCCGCTCCCTAAGCGGAGGAAGCTAAAGAATATGCAGATGCGCATGGTGCTCATTGTGACGGTCTTGGCGTTGCTCATCGGGCTGCCGGCCCAGGGCCAGTGGCGGTGGACTCCCGAAACGGGGCGGTGGGTCAATATCGGGGATCTGCCGCGGGAAACGCCCGAGTTGCAACTGGAGCACGCCCGGCGGCTCATGCTCGAGGATAAACTGCGCAAGGCAATGCGGGAGACGGAGAAGTTCGATCGGTTCTACGGCGACACGGAATTCGCCGACGACAACCAGTTTCTCCGGGGCGAAATCCTCCTTGCTCAGGGTAAGGATTTGCAGGCCGCCAAGGCCTTTCAACAGGTGGCCACGGCCTATCCGGATACAGAGCTGTTCGACGAAGTCATCCAGAAGCAATATGCCATTGGCGATCGCTTGTATGAGCAGGGCCTCGAGCGCCTGGACCGAAAATGGTGGTTTTTCCGGGAGCGTCCACTGAAGCGTGCCGCGGAGGTCTACGAGATGGTGGTGGAGAATCGGCCGTTTACCACGGCCGCTGCGGAAGCGCAGTACAAAATCGGGCTGTGCCATTTCGCGCGGGAGAACTACTACGAGGCAAGCTATGAGTACCGCCGCGTGCTCGAGGACTACAGCGGTTCGGAATGGGTAGACGAGGCGAGCTATGGCCTGGCCCAGTGCTATATCGAGTTGGCCCTGCCGCCCGCTTATGACCAATCCCCGAGCCGCCTGGCAATCCGCGCTATCGATGATTTCAAGACCCGTTTCCCGCGCGATGAACGCGTGGACGCCCTGATGGCGGAGCGCGCCGAAATGCGCGAAAACATCGCTCAACGCCAAATGGAGGCGGCCAAGTTCTATGAAAAGCGGCGCGACTTTGCCGCGGCGAAGCTCTATTACGAGATTATCGTGGCCGACTATGCGGACACGGAGACAGCCCAAGAAGCGCAAACCTGGATCGAGGATCACCCCGGGGTCGAGGCCCCCTTCGCCCATGGCATCGGCCGAGAGCGCACGCAATGAGACAGGGACTGTGCGGTGCACTGGCCACGCTCCTGTTTGGGGCGCTGGCCGGGTGCGGCTACACCACCGAGAGCACGCTGCCGGCGCGCTACCAAACGGTGCATGTGCAACCTTTCGAGAACAAAAGCCGGGAATATGAACTCGAAGCCCCCCTCACAAACGCCCTGACACGCAAGTTCATTACGGATGGACGCCTGCAAGTGAAAGATCAGGAGGCGGCCGATCTCCTGCTCGATGGCGCCATCCTCGATTACCAGTTGAAGGGGCTCACCTTCGACAAGAACGACCGGGTAACCCAGTTTCTTGTGGTGGTGGCGGCCAATGCCCGGCTCACGGACACAGCGACAAGCGAAGTCATCTGGGAAGAAAAGCTGATGAGCGGGGAAACCACCTATTACACGCGCGCGGTCGGGCAATCCGCCGACCGCCTCCGGGGCAATGCAGAGGCCTATGTCGCGCCCGTGAACACTTTCCCTTCCGCCGAGGAAAACCGGGCAGCGGCAGAAGCACTCGAGCAATTGGCGTCGGACATCTTTTACCGCACCGTGGAACCGTTTTAAGAGGTGCGCTAAGGATTGCCACACGGTTCCCGGTCCGTCCTTTCCATAAAACAGCGCTTGCCCGTGCAAGTAGCGAAGCCCATCGACATACTGTCGGAAAGAGCTTTCTGGCGTGGATATCAATCAGCTTCTACACAATCCGGACCCTGCCGCGCTCCCGCCGGTGCTGTTGTTTTGCCCTGGGAAACAGCCACGGGCGCGCGCTGCCACCTTCGAGCCGATCCTGGCAGAACATGCCGTCGAGGCGATTGCGAATGCGGCCATCGACCCGAGCCTGCGCGACATGGCCTACAGCGTTTTCTACGCCGACGAGACGCAAGCTGCGGAAATCGTCATGGAAGCGCAGACCCTGCCATTTCTGGCAGAACGGCGGGTGCTTGTCGTGCGCAATGCGGAGGTGTACAAGTTCGAAAGCCACATCGCCCCGTTGCTGAAGTACCTCGAGTCGCCCGCGGACACAACGCTCATGTTGATTGTGGCGGGGGCCATAGACCGGCGCCAGAAGTTTTTCAAGCTGTGTCAGAAGGCAGGGGAAATCGTCGAATGCCCTGAATTGAATACGCGGGAAGCGGAAGCATGGGTGCGCGAGGATGCGCAACGGCGCGGGAAACAAATTGACAGCGCGGCCGTGCGCGAACTGGTGCGCCGTGCGGGCACACGCCTGGGCGACGTCAAGAATGCCCTGGGCGTTGTGGCGACGTATGTTGGCGGCGAAGAGCAGATACACGAAGCAGACGTGGCCGCCGCGTGTTCGGACGTGGCGGAGGAGGAGGTGTGGACCCTGACCGACGCCATCGCGAAATCGGACATGGCAAAAGCCTTGCAGTCGCTGCGCAAACTGCTCGACCTCGGCAAACACCCCGATGAAATCATGGGCACTATCAATTGGCTGCTGAAGAGCGCCTATGTTTCCGTCGCACCCGAAAGCGGCGAGAAACTATCGCAGTTTGTGGCGGAAAAGGTCCGCCCCCTCGCAGCTAAACTGGGCCGGGCCAAGCTGCGCGACGCCTTCGCCCTGTGTACAGATACCCAGTTCATGATGCGCAGTACCGGCGTCAACGCCACACTCGCCATGGAGCTGCTGGTGGTGAAGTTGGCGGCCCCGCGCAAGCGTGCGGCCGGACAGGCAACAGCGCGGCGCTGACGAAAGTACCGTGCGGTGCATTGCTGTCAAGGCGGGCAGCACCGCGGGACTGGCGGGGGGCTCCACCAGACCAGAAAGCCGCTTGCATGGTCTCGCCGCACAAAGCGTAAACCGCCATATCCGGCACCAGACACCAGACACCAGACACCAGACAGCGTCAGCGTCAGCGTCAAGGCGCGGCCTCTCCCTCGAAAGTATCCTGGAACGCTTCGATGTATGGCGCGGCAAGCTCTTCTTGCTGGTGCACGAATTCTTCAACGATGGCGAACTGGTCGGGCTCCATGTATTGCGCGGCTTGCGCGAGTATCCGTTCATAAGCCGCGCTTTGCTGCGCGAGGGCCGCTTCCGGCATCGGGACAGCGCCGTTGTCAGGCTGTGAGGCCTCTGGAGCTGTCATTTCCTCGACCATGAGGTCCACCACAAGCTGGCGGTTCTCCTGGGTGAGGTCGGGCGCCATCATGTCGATCTGCATTTCCATACCCATGGCCATCTGCCGGGCGGGCATCTCCGCTTCGTACTGCTCGAAATAGGCGAGTTCCTCAGCAGTGAGAACCTGTGCAAGCTGGTCGCGCATGGCCTCTTCGGCACCCTGCATTCGGGCGGAATACGAATCCATGTCGCCCGTGCCGCCGTAAACGGCCTCGCCGGCGCGGGCCTGCGCACTCATATAGTCGGCGAGGATGGTGCGCACCTCCGCTTTGCGCGCGGGTTCCAGCCCCAAGGCGTGAAACAGATCCCTATAGAACATGTTGACCTGCATCTTGCTCCCAGCCTCGATTGCGCGATCTTGGGGGATGCCTTGGAAAAGACCGCCGGTGGCGCTCGCCTGGTTCCCGCCGCCATTGGATTGCTCCAAGGCCTCGTCTTCCGCGCCAGCCAGCACGCCTTTGAGCAGGATGCCCGGGTCAACAGAGTCCCCGGACCTTTCGCGCGCTTCACGCAAGGCCCCCAACTCCTCTTCCAGCTCAGCTATGCGTGCCTTGGCCTTGTCGAGCTTGGACGCCATGCCAGCGCCTCTTGCCTGCTTTTGTCGTTCCAATTGGCTGGATTCGTTGGCAAGTTCTTGGCGCACGTTCTGGAGCTCGGCATAAAGCAAAATGCTTGCGGCGAGCGCGACCATGCCCAGCAGCCAACCGGCGTAAGTGGTGAGACGTTCCATGGTGCTTCCCCTGAGTGCAACGGTTTATGCGTTGTTATCCCCGGTGTCGGTATCCGTTCGATCATGCATGGAACGAATGGCGTCGAGATCGTTCCAGTATGCAGTTAATGCGTTGCGCCCTGCAGGGGTCACGCGGAATTCGGTATGGGGTATGCGCCCGTTGAAACTCTTATCTATCTCCACATACCCGGCTTTCTCGAGCTTGTCCATGTGCGAGGAAAGGTTGCCCTTCGTCAGACCCAACGTGCTCAGCAGAAAGCTGAAGTCGGCGGCGTCAACCCCGGCAAGCAAGGTGAGGATGCGCAGGCGCGCAGGCTCGTGGATGACGCGGTCCAGGTCGCTCATGCGCCGTCATCCCCTTGTTCGGCAGCGTGCTCAAGGCCGGCGCGGGCAATGCGCTGAAGCTTGCGCAGGGCATAGCGGCTGTACAGATGGCCCACGAGGATAGCGATAAGGCCATAGCCGAAGACCGGAAACACGAGATCGAGTATGTGCCAGCGCGGCGGAAAAGAGACCGGCGCGCCGCCGAGCAGCAGAATCGCATGCGCCGCGTACAGCACAGGCCATATCCACGCCCAGAAACCAAGCCGCTGTACCCAGATCATGTAGCCGAGGAAAGGGGCCATGTATAGCGCCGAAAACGGCTGCAAATTCGCGACGGCAAGTATATCGAGGCTCACGAGGAGCGCGCCCAACAGATGGTAGATGACCAGCCCGCCGCCAAGAGCTGTCATCAACCAGCGCTGCCGCTGGTCGGAGGGCGAGGCCTCGGCGTAGGCGACATAACCCTCCTGACCGTAAAGCCATTGCGTAATGCGAAAAATGAGGTCGCCGCCCCAGGGAGATGCGCTAAACCAAGTGAGCCCGGCAATCGCCAAAACCAGAAAAGCGGCGCTCACATAAACCAGGACCTCGTTACCGGACTGCTGAGCGACATTCGTGAGACTCGCCATGACGGCAATGAAAGCGACCATACACACGATGAACACCCACTGCACCAGAAACGAGATGGTGCGGCTCTTGGCATACCGGCGTGCCCAACGCACCATGAGGCGGGGATCGCCGGGCTGCATATCGGGTATGGGTCTGCGCAAAGCCATAGGCCTGCCCCTGTTTGGATGGACTTCCACGGGCGTTGTAGCACACGCCCTAAAGCAAATCAAGACAAGCACGTAAACGGGGCCGGGGCGCACACACGAATACCGTCATCTTTTGGGATGCACTCACGTTGTACTTGTATCGGGCGGACTGGGAGTCTATAATACGAGAAGAAACGGGTAACAGCAACCGCAAGTGTCAAAGGAGTAAGCCCATGCATTGGGGACCCTGGGAACTTTTCATCATACTGGCTATCGTGCTCGTTATCTTCGGCGGCGGCAAGCTCGCGGGTATCGGCAAGTCGCTCGGAACGGCCGTGTCGGAATTCAAGGATGCCGTACGCCCCGAGGATGAAGAAAACGCCCAACATCACGAAGAAAAGCCAGGAGACCAGACTTCCTGATTGCTGAGTGGGCGGTGCATACCACCGCCACACATGCAGGTTTTTTTCGGCGGTGCGGTGGGCATTGGACCTCCGCATCGCCTTTTCATCACCGCCAGCATTGTGCGCCCGGGAAACATCCAGCGCGGCGTCGAAGCCGTTGACCGCGCGCAACAGGCCACGCGCCCGCGAAGTCATACCGCGAGGGCCATGCCCTGCCTGAGGCCCCAGGCAGATGCGCCAATCAAAGATGCCGTCGGCCTGCGGGCCATGGCGCTAACCCTCCCCATCTTCTGCTTCGTAGGCCTTGAGCTTGCGGTAGAGCGTACGCAGCCCGATGCCCAGGGTGCGCGCACACGCTTCCTTGTCATAATTGCACGCACGCAACGTGTGCTCGATAGCCGCGCGCTCGATAGCGTGCATGGTCATGCCTGTGGACAGGCGAATCTCGTCCCCCGCGGGAACGGCGGCCTCGCGAATGGCCTCGGGAATGTGGCGCACCCCGATAGTCCGCCCACTGAATGCGTCGAGCGCGAGCGCGTGAACCATACTCTCGACCTCGCGGGCGTTGCCGGGCCAGTCATAGCGGGTGAGAAGGTCGCGCGCTTCGGGGTGCAGCGCCGGCGGCGGCTGGTTCTGGCGATCGGCCGCTTCGCGCAGGAAATGATCGAGCAGCAATGGAATATCCTCGCGCCGCTCACGCAAAGGCGGCACGGTAATCGTAACGGCACGCAGACGCTCGAAAAGCGCCGCGTTGAAGCGGCCTTCATCTACAAGCGGCCCAAGCGGACACTGTGCCGCCAGAATAAGCCGCACGCTGACGCGGGTGTGCTTGCCCGTGTCGGGGCGCTCGACCACCCCATCCTCCATGAAGGCGAGCAGCCGCGCCTGCAATGCGGACGACAAGGCCTCGACACTATGCACGAACAACGTGCCACCATCCGCCAGAACAAGACGCCCCCAACGCAGCGGTGAGGCGTCGAGCTGGCGGCCGACGGCATACCCGAATAGTTCGGCGCGGATAACCACCTCGGGCACCCCTTCACATTCGAGGGTGACGAACGGGGCATCACGCCGGGGGCTGTTGTGGTGGAGCGCCTGGGCAATAAGGCTCTTGCCGGAACCAGGCTCACCGTAGATAAGGACCGGATGCGCCGTGGGACCGGCTTCACGAATAGCATTGTATACACGCACCATCGGCCGCGAACGCCCGGCGATGTTGCCCAAGCCATAGCGTTCATCAAGCCGGCGGTGCAACGCCGCCTGATCGAGCGCGATCCGCTGATAGGCAAGACCGTGCTCGATCACACCAGCCAGCTTCGCAAGGTTCAGGGGTTTCCTCTGAAAATCATGCGCACCGGCACGTATAGCCGCCGTGGCACGCTCCACATCTTCCCCCTCGTCCGCAAGCAACACCACGCACACATGCGGATTGCGCTCACGGGCAAGCGCCATGAGGCGCAGACCATCCACCCGCGGCACACGCACACCGGCCACCAACACATCAAAAACCTGGTGATCAAGGCGATCCGCCGCCTTCTCGCCATCGGTCACGGCATGCGCGGCATAGCCCTGCTCGTCCAGAAACGCCGTTATCGCGCGCGCATCCGCCGACTCGCGATCAACCACCAGGATGTGAACTTGCGACTCCATGAACAACCACCCTGCGTCACGCCGTAGCCCGCCGCCGGGGTTCAAAATACGATGGAAACCAAGCAACAGCGCAAAGTTCGGCCCTTTATACAAACACGAAACGTCCCCGTTTCCGCACCCCGGACAACGAGTCTAGCAAAGCCGCCTGCGCACCGCCAACACAAAGCCCCGTCAAAAAAAACGCACCACTGCCCTTGAAAGCCCGGGAACCCTGTGCTACAATGCGCGCGAACTCGGGATGGAATACCTTATGCACCACCCTAAACTTCTGTATTGTATCATGTTAGCGCTCGTAGCGGGCCTCGGGCCCGGCTGTGTGCGCGCCGCAAAGGACACCACCGGCTTCGCCCTAAAAGACGAAGTGACTATCGAAGCCCCCTTCGATGAAACGTGGCAAGCCGTCAAACACGTCCTGCGCGAACACGATCTCGAAATCTACACACGCGACAAGCGCGGCCGGTTCGTGGCCTACAGCGACATGCGAAGGCGCCTCCTCGTACCCCACCGCACAAAATACACCATCGAACTCATGGACATTTCCCCCGAGGAAACCGCCATGCACATCGAGACTGTCCGCCAAGTCTATGGCGTAACCCTGCTTACCTATCCCGACTGGCACGCACGGCAAGCCAAAGACAACGACAAAGCGTTGGAATTACTCGCCGCCGTCGAAGCCACACTCGACACGCCCCCCGAAGAACAGGACACTACCGGCGACCTCACCACAGTGGAAGCCAGCCCCGCCTCCTGAGCCTGCACCCAAACCCGCCACGCGTATCAGCCTGAACGGCGCCAGCAACCCAAGCCATACCACCACGATTTGTGCCGGCTCGATTGCGGGGGAGTCCCAAACAACGCCAGCCCAGCACCTGCATGCCCACCCGCCCCCACCGCACACCATTTTCTTGCTAATTCACATTTTAGTTATTATTCTCTTAATGCGCAGTAACTTGCAGGCCAGAACGCGGCATGGTAAAATCTAAATGGTACATGGAACAAGGAGGAATCGCCCATGATGTCATTGACAGAAGTTACATGTCCGCACTGCGGAACCAAAGGCCAAGTGATTATGCCGCCAGCCGGCGCCATCATCGTCGGCCCCTGCCCCCAATGCGAAGACATGGTGGTACTCTTCTGCGAGCGGGTGCTGCCCCTCGATAGCAAGATCATTTTGCAGAAGTCCTCCGAAGAAAAGCGGCAACACCTGCTGGACGTGCTGACCGGATTCCTCCAGGAACGCCTGCAACAACTATTCGACGGCGCCACACCACCGGGACACATACAAGGCGTGCACGACGAACCCATTCCCCATAAACAAACGCCCGCAGAAAAGAAAGCCATCCAAGAAGAGGTACCCGAAACCGCCGAGGAAACAGCGGAAGAGTGGCATATCTCCATGGAAGAAATCGAAAAATTTACCCAGATGGACCTCCCCCTCCTCGACAACAAGGACTATTTCCACGCCATCTTCGGATAATCCCTCATACGAGCAGGAGGCAGCGATATCCCGGCCGACCAAAAGTTGAACCCCCGTTAAAATTTTGCTATAGTCACAAACAGCCATTGACGCGGGGTGGAGCAGTCTGGTAGCTCGTTGGGCTCATAACCCAAAGGTCGCGGGTTCGAATCCCGCCCCCGCTACCAATTGGTATCAAAGGACTTACAGAAACCTGTAAGTCCTTTTTTTCGTGCCAAAAAGCGGCTACTGTCCCGTAAACTGTACCATGAAAATCTTGACGGGCGCGAAAAGAGGACGCAGCGGTTGCGCACATCGCATAGCTTGAACCGGTCTATACGACCAGGGGAGCATGCGCAATGGCTGGACTCATCAAACGCGGCAAACACTACCATGCCGTCTACTACGTGGGTGGCCGGGAACGTCGGCAGTCGCTCGAAACCACCTCCTACCAAGTGGCCAAGGAGCGCCTTCGGAACCTGGAGGCCTCGCTGGCCAAGGGCGATGCGGAATCCCAACTCCCGACCAAGACGCTGGTTCCCGACCTGCCAATAACCGGGGACAATAACCGGTGACAGTCACCGTTTATATTGACATTCCGTTCCATCGCGGGTAGCATGGGTGCATGCCAAGAGTCGCGCGGATAGTCGTACCGGGCGCT
>CAZMVU010000100.1:0-16865 GCA_964569295.1 uncultured Nitrospirales bacterium | reverse complement strand
ACAACCGGGGAACACGCCATTCGATCCTTGGGTTGTGGGCGCAGCCCACGTTAGAGGAAAATGGCGTAGGCGGCGGCGGAAAGGATGAGCGCGATAAACGGGGTGGCTACCCAGGCAATGGCGACGCGCCACAGCCAGCGGAAGTTGATCGCGTGTGCGCCGCGTACCGCGCCAATGCCGAGGATGGCGCCGACAATCCCCTGGCTTGTGCTGACGGGCACGCCCACCATGGCGAAGACATGCACCGTCACGCTCATGCCCAGCACCGCCACGAGCGCCGTGAACGCGTCGAGCCGCATCATGCCTTTGCCGAGGCTCATCATGACGCGGTGGCTGTAGGTGATGCTCCCGGCCGCGATGGCCGTGCCGCCGATGGCGGCGAGTGCGCGGTCGTTTACGCCCGGAAGCAGACCGGAGAACATGCCGGTCGTATTGGTGACATTGTTCGCGCCCAGGGCATAGGAACCGTAAATGCCCGCCAGCAACAGCCCGTAGCGCAACACATTGTCCCGCGTAAACATACTGATGTGCGTCCACTGAGTAAGCCACGCCAGGAGCCGAAAGACCACCACGGCAATGGCCATGGCGCCGATAGGTGTGCCGATCCAGCAGATAATGACCTTCACCAGTTCCGAGGTGTCGGTGTTTTTCGTGGCGAGGCCAATGCCGAGGATCGCGCCCACCACCGCCTGTGAGGTGCTGATGGGCATGCCGAACACGGTCATGATCGTTCCCGTGACCGCCGCTGCCAAGGTCACGATGACCGCCGTGTTCACCGTCTGGTCCGTGATGGCGCTGAGCGTTTCGATTCCCGCTTCTCCTTGCAGCACGGCGCCGAGAATGACAAAGGCGCCGCACAGCCACGTGGCTGTGCGGTAGCTGACCACCCGGGTAGCCACGGCGGTCCCGAATACATTTGCAGCGTCGTTCGCGCCGAGGGCCCACCCGAGGTACAGGCCACCGCCCAAGGGACTATAGGCAGTCCAGGCTCCCATGCTAGAGCACCCGCTTGGCCACAATGATGCGCACCCGGTCGCCCACGGCCTCCGCGCGATCGGCAATGTGAGAGATGCTGCTGACCAAGTCGCGCAGCAGCACCTTGTCGAGATCGCTCAATGCGTCATCGGCGAAGATGGCCTGCAGGAGTTCCCCTTCGATGCCGTCCGCCTCGCTCTCGAGCTCGTCGATTTTGCCGATGGTGAGGGCCGCGTTCGTAAAATCGCTGAAGAGTTTGGTGGTGGCCTCGAGCATGGCGTCCACGCATTCCGTACATGTTTCAACCAGGCGGCCGATATCGCGGTGGAGCGATTCGGGGATGCGGATGTACTGGTTGACGATGAGGCGCATGCAGGTCTCCGCCTGGTTTGGCACCTCGTCCATGGTCTCGATCAGGCCCAGTACATCGCCGCGTGACTCGGGAAACAGCGCCTTGCTGTACATCATGACCTCGATGTCCCGGCGCAGGTCATCTGCCTGGCTTTCCGCCTTGTGGATCAGCGTCACATCTTCGCGAAGCTGTTCCAGGTCGCCGGACTGGAGATAGCGCTGTAAACTCTCGTAGAAGCGTGTGACACAGAGCGCCGCCTTTTCCCGGTAATCCGTCAGGCGTCCTTCGAGCTCGTTTTGCCGCCTTTTGAAGAACATGGGTGCGCGTACTCCTTATAGTTCTGTAAACCGCAATGACCAAGTGGTCTCGGTTGCTTCCGCACAATGAAAACGCAGCACGATAATCTCGCCCTCGACGTCGTGCGTCACTTCCTCGGCATTGACCGAGACTTCGTCCAGCCCATAGGGCGTGGGGGCCAGGAACCGCAATGTGTAGTCCGCATCGGCCACGGCGTCGAAGGCGCCGGAAAGGGTGTTTGTGGCCGTGTCCCAGTCGAGGGCGGTGCAGTCCGAGGCGCCCATGCTGAAATGGTGGTCCGTGGCGAGGAACATGGGCCGATTCTGGAAGCGTCGAAAGCCATAGAGGCGCATGCTCCCCGGCGTCAGTTGCACGCTGAGGCGGTCCTTCGCCGCACCATGGTATGTGCCGCTCCAGAATTCATAGACGGTGTAGTAGGTGTCCGGTTGCAGCCCGAGTGCCTCCAGTTCGATCGTGGTGGTGTGGCTGGCGCCGGGGTCCCAGTTGAACAGACCTGCGAGTAACAGATCACCCGCCGGGCTTCGCAGCGGCGTGGCCCAGATACGCGGCGTGCCCTCGTTGAGCAGGTCCATGGGACGTGCCGGTTTCGCGAGCGTGGGCAGGAGCTTGCGCAGAACGTTCACCTCGTCCGTTTGCAACTGCGAAAAACGGTTGCCAATGGTGACGACGCCCCCGGTCAATGCGGCGGCGGTTGCCCAGGCCCGTTGCTGGTCGCGCGTGAGTTCGGGTGTTTGATCCACATTCCAGCGTTTGCGTGTGGCCGCGTGGCCGAAGAATACCGCGCCCGGGTCCGGCCGGAAAAGCGGTGCGAGGTAATACCGCCGTGCCGCCTGTTCCATGGCCTCGACGGCGCCCCATTTTGCCGCTTCTCCGCCCGATTCCCACACCGGTACGGTGGGTTGGCCAGTGCGCACGCTATTGGCAAAGGCGCCGGTGATCATGAACGGGGCCGCGGTGGCGAGATAGGCGTCTGAATCCATGCCGTCACGCATGGCCGCCAGTCCGCGGCGCAGTATTTCGACGCGCGTCATGTTCGTGTCCGCATACGAGTGCGCCAACAACAGGTGATGGGGGGACGCGCCGGCCAGTATCGCGTCGTAGCCCCATTCCGCCGTGATACGCCGGCACAACTCCCGCACGTGCTCGTATGCACCGTCAATCGATACATCGAGGATGCGCGTGTTTTCGCCGAGCATGCACTTGCCCGCTTCACTTGGCTCCAGCAGCCAGGCCGGGTGCGCCGCCGCGAATTCCGAGTCCCCATCCACCGTGAACGGCGCCACGGCGATCCCCGCCTTGAGACCCCGTTTGTGAATGGTGTTGGCCATGGCGGCCATGCCCTTTGGAAAGGCGTCATTCGCCTCCCAATCGCCCCGCGCGCGTTCCCAACCGGGCCCCACGGCGAAGTGATTCCAGCCGAAGGGTGCGAGTTGCGTTGCCATGGCATCAAGATCTTCGCGCAGCGCGGTTTCGGAGATGTTGCGGCCGAGCGTAGTGCGTTCCGAATCCCAGCCGTGGGGTTGAAACCCCGGGTTGCCCGGCTTGCGGTGGAATGCGGCGAGGGCGCGTCCGTAGCGTTCGAGCGCTTCGAAGGGGTTGTTTTCAGCCACCGCGATGTAAAGTACTTCCGAGGCGAGCGCCTGTTTGGGCTGTACCGTGAGCGGCGGATCGTAGATGCACCGCGCAAGAAAACGATCGAAGCCCGGCTCGCCGTCGCCCGCAGCGCCGGCTATGGCTACCTCGGTGAGGGCCTGGGCATGGGTGAGAAAGCCGGCCACCAGAGACTGGCCGGTGGCGGGTGCATACAGCGCAAGGGGCCGTGCGGTGCGGCTTTGGCCGGCATGGACCCCGGCGGTGACATTGCCGGATGGGAGGGTGCGGCCGTCTTCGATCGTGCGGACTTGACCGGGGTTGGGCCCGATGACGACACTGCCGGCTTTGCGCCCGCCCACGGCCCACGGGATCAATTGCGATACTTGCACCGGCTTGCGGCTGTCGTTGTAGTAGATGACCTGCACCGTGAAGTACGGCTTCGCCGGAAAAGCGCGCAGGTGCCACTCGCAGTCTTTACGGGCGAAGGTGAGGCCCTGTCCTTCGCCGAGCGGGCTGCGTATCTGTTCGCGCATGGTGTAGCGGCCGCTGACCGTGAGCCGCTCCGGCGCGTCTTCGTCTGCGAATTGCACCTTGGGGTGGGCGTTGTCGAAGATTCGGAGGTCTTGGAGCAGGTGCACATCCGTGAGGCCATTCTTCTGGATTCGGAACTCATAGAGATCGGTGCTTAGCGTGCGGTATTCGCGGCTGGGCCCGAATCGTGCCTGGGGGAAAGCCGGCGCGCACAGGAGGAGGCCCATGGCGTATAGCAGCAACGTCCTACGCAAGATACACCCGCTTTCCTTGCTCGCTCGATTCATAGGCCGCGAGGGCTACAGCCAAGGCTTCCCTGCCTGCGGCCGCATGCATTTCGAGTTTGGCGCGTCCTTGGAGCACGTCCATCCAGTGGCCGATTTCTACATCCCAGCCTCCGCGCGTGGGTTCTGGTTCCAGCATTTCCCAGTCCGGGGTATGGCCGCCGCTGGCTTTCATAGCGCCCCGCACCTGCTGCATGCCTTTGAAATAGTCGCAGATAAGCGAACCTTTGGCGCCATAGAGTTCAAAGCCGGCGAAGCCCGGCTTGCTGGTCCAGCCCACCTCGATATAGCCCAGTGCGCCCGAGGCAAACTCGATCAGCAGCAGGGCATTGTCATCCACGGCAATCTTCTTTGCCAGGGTCGCGGTATGCGCCTGGACCGAGGCGATGGGGCCCATCAGCCAGCGGCACAGGTCAATGGCATGGATGCCCATGTCGAGCAGCGCGCCGCCCGCCGCGAGTTCGGGGTCGTAGAACCAACGGCCCCGCGCCCACCCGGGACAGGGTCCCTCGTGGGCGAAGCGGACCCGCATCATGAAAGGTTTGCCGAGCGCGCGTTGCTTGAGCAATTCCTTGCAACGCCGGGGGCCGGCATAAAGCCGGTGGGTGAAGCCGACCATGAGCTTGCGGCGTGCTTTGCGGGCGGCCTCCTGCATGCGATCCGCCTCGCCCAGCGTGACTGCCATGGGCTTTTCGCACAGCACATGGCATCCGGCTTCCAGGGCCGCGATGGCCTGCTTGGCGTGGTAGCAGTTGGGCGAGCACACGCTGACTACATCGAGCGGCTCGCTCTCGAGCATGGTGCGGTAGTCCCAGTACAGCCTGATGCCCGGGTAGGCTGCCCGTAACTCCTTGTGGCGTGCCGTGCTGGGATCGGCCGCAGCCACGAGTTCCGCCTCGGGCGCCTTTGCATAGCCGGGCGCATGACAGGCATGGGCGATAGCGCCTGCGCCAATGAGTGCCGCCTGGTAAGGCGTTTTCCTGCGTGCCATGGGTATTGCGTTCTCCCTCGTCGTACTTCAACGCGCACGGTTATCGCGGTGCCGCGCGGCAGCGTCTGCATAGCGCACGTATGGGCCAACAGTTGCAGCGCAGTCTCAAGTGATTTTATGTCAACCGCTTAGCGAACGCAAACGTTTCCAGACAAGTGCGCTCAGTGGTGGCGGCCCGTCTGTGCAGGGCGAGTGCGAACGTAAGTGTTTGAATTACGGCCACTTGTGCCACCGCATCCTTGCCGTGAAAGGTGATTCGGGCGGGCAAAACGTTACACAGAGTTGCTTTTTTTGCAAAAATGTGTATAATATAAGGCCTATTGCGCGTTCAAAGGGTTTCACGGGCCTATGGCGGTTTTGCGCAGTCTTTTTTCTAGCATAGCTTGTATGCCTCCGGGGGAGTGTATGCCGAGCTAGGCGGGCGCGCGGACCCGGTGGCTCTAGGTATTTCGTGATACCAGGGAAAGGCGGCGCATGGCGTGCTCCGTGCGAAGCCCGATGTTGGGGCTTCGTGGCTTGAGCGCATCATTGGCTTAGGCCTTGTAAACGGCGGAACAGTTGAACCACAGGGAGCTAGCGAATGAAACGCAAGATCTGGCGCTACACCATGTCGTACCAGGAAGAGGTTCTCTGGAACCAAGAGAATATGCAAGGTTGGCGCAAGGCCTTCGAGGCTTGTGTGGAGGATGAAGCGCGGGACAAAGGCTGCAAGAAATACGTCATTTATGATTCGAATGAGGTCATCTTGAGCCGCGGCGAAGTCTCCGTACTGGTTTCGCCGCCATCCTGAGCGGTTCCTCAAAAGCAGCAGCGTAATCCCCCGGAGCTTGGGCTCCGGGGGTTCGCGTTTTTTTGGGGGGCTTTGGAAACGGAGGCAGAGGGCGGCGTCCCTCCCTTACCGTGGCCCCACGCGCTCCAGTGGAATCCGTTGGAAGCCGAGGGCGTAGACCGGCGAATCCCCTGTGAGCTGGTAGTTCATGGCATCGGGGTCAACAAAGCCCGGGTCGCCTTCGGTCCAGTTGTCCGATACGTCGATGCCTTCGCGTGTCAGGTTGTCCTGCAGATTAAGCCATTTCTGGCAATCCACGAAGATATTGCGCACCACATGGTTGTACTTGGCGGCGGCGGGATCGTCCTGTTGGATGGTTTGCAGCTCGGGGTAGCGCAGGCTGTAGGGCGGCTGGCTCGCACTGACGGCGTCGTAGCGCTCGAAGAGGGTCGGGTACTCGCCATCGAAGTACTTGCTGGCCCAGCCCAGGCCGCGCTGGTCCACGTGCACACCCACCTTGCAGTTCACGAAGATGTTGTTGTCCACCGTATTGTGCCGCCCGCCGCCCACCAGCACGCCCCGCCCCGCGCCCACGACCACATTCCCGTAGACCATGGTGTCGCAGATGAAGTCGTCCAGGTAGATGGCCTGCACATCGCTGAAGCCGTGGGCTTCGCCTGCGCCCGCCCCAAGGTCGTGGAAGAAGTTGAACCGCACCACGTTCTCCCGGTGGGTCCAGTCGCGGCCGATGTAGGTGGCGCCGGCGTCGCCCGTCTCGAGACAGACATGGTGGATGTGGTTGTACTCGATGATGTGCTCGTTGCCGCCATAGCCGATGGCCATATGCGGCGCATCGTGAATGTGGTTGTGGGCCGCCCGGTTGCGCACGCCCCCGATCTGGATGGCGGCCTGGTAGGTGCGCGCGCGCCGGCTGAAGTGATGGATGTGGTTGTCCACGGCGTAGTTCGCGCCGGGTTCGAGGGTCTTGCGATCCCCGCCGTTCAGCGCGATGCCCTGGCCGCCCACGTTGTAGAGGGTGCACCGCTCGACGCCGTTCCAGGTGGCCTGGGTTCCTTCATGCGGGGCGATGTTCACCGCGCCGTTTCCGAGGTTGGCGAAGGTACACCCGCGGATGCGGTTGCCGTAGCCGCCGCGGATTACGAAGCCGTTGCCCCGGGCATATTCGAACCGGAAGCCCTCGAAGGTCACGTGCGACACCTGCTCCATTTCGATGAAAGGCGCCTCGAGAATCGACACCGCCACCTCGGCGTCATCCACGGCGTCTGGCGGCCAGAAGTAGAGCATGGCGTTCTCCCGGTCGATGTAGTATTCGCCGGGCTGGTCGAGTTCCTCGAGGATGTTGTAGGCGTACCAGCGGCGGTCTTTCTTGTAGCCATAGACACCGTGGGGCGGTTTGGTGTAGATGGCGTTCTGCTCCGGGTCGATGCGCTCCACGTCCTCGTGCGACTCCGCCCAGGGCCATGTCCAGTAGCCGTGGACCCAGACCTCTTGCGGGCGTTCCCAGCGTTCGACCGGCGCGTCCTCGCTGTATTGGAACGCGCCTTCCTCGCCCTCGAGCACCCCGGCGATGGTCGTCCATTCATCATTGGGCCAGCGGGCGATGGTCATGGGCTCGCCGTTGAAAAACAGTTCCATGGCCGCCGTGCGTGCGCCCATGCCGAAGCCGTAGCGTTGGAACGTGCCGTAGTCGTCGATACCCTGGCCGCGCAGATCGAGCGTGAGCACATGCTCCCGCGCCGCTTCCGGCAGCCGGTCGAGGGCCTCGGCGTTTGCCACCGGCTTGAAGCCGGACACCAGCGCGCCGCCCAGGAAGCGCGCCGTGGCGCCATGTTCGACCTTGTAGACGATGGGCGCCTCCGCCGTGCCGCTGTCTTCCCCGGCAAGCGTGAGCGCTTCGCCGACGGGATAGTCCCCGCCCGCGACCCAGACCGTCACCCCGCCTTTCGGCAGCCCATTCTCTTGCTTCAAGGTGCGGATGGCGTCCCGCGCGGCGGTCAACGTCGCGAAGGGGCCGTCGTTATCCACCGGTTCCGCCTGCGTCCCCGACCAGGCGTCGCTGCCCTCGGGGTGGACGTAGTAGGTGCTGGCGGCGAAGACGGGCGCGGCCAGGGCGAGTAGTGCGGCCAGACATATGAAAGTACATCTGCACATCTTGTAATCCTCCCAGACAGTCCATACCATAACGGTTTCTCTTGAAGGGGGTCTGGGGGAAACTTCTCTTTTCCGAAAGAGAAGTTTCCCCCAGCATTCTTTCGATCAAAACGCCGGCTTCACCATGTCCGCCCAGGCGTCTTTGTACACGAAGAAATTGACGCCGTCGGCGCCGTGTGCGCGGACGAGGTCCGCCGTACGGTCCATTTCCGGATCGTCGATGTAAATGATGGGCGCCAGTTCCTTATCCGCCGGCAGTTGCGCCCGCGCCATGGCGACCTCATGCGCCACCGCTTCCGGCGGCACGGCGTTCTGGATGTGTGCGATTTCACGCGCGGGCACCGACTCCGCCAGGCCGAGCCAGGACAACAGCATGGTCATGACCGGCGCTTCCATGGGCGTGTCCGCGAGTCCGAGTTCTTCCGGGATGATTGTGAGTTCCCAATTCAGACAGGCAGGGCCTGGGCGCTTGGGGTAGTTGCGGTAGATCATGGGTGCGAAGACATCGGTGAAGCCGGTGAGGTCTGTGTAGGACTGGCCGACCAGCGGTGCGATGGACGGCGTGAAGATGTAGACGCCCATGCGTTTGCCGCCGCCGTGGATGATCTCGGCGAGGTCGCGGAAGTGTTCCGTCGAGCAAACGCGGCGGAACCGCAGCCACTCGAGGATGCCCGGGTGTTGCGTGAGCCATTCAAGGATGCCGGCGGGGTGTTGCAGCCAGGCGGGGCGGCGCGGCTCGTTGTTCCGGGCGCCCGTTATGAGATCGTATAGGGCGCGGACGTCGTGCTTTATCAGGTCCCAGTCGAACCCGAGTGCTGCGGCCTTCTTTTTCGAGTGGCTGCTGAAGTCCGTGCAGAAGGCGTTGAGCCCCGATGCCGGCGACGCGAACCGGCACCCGTCGACAAGAATGCCGGAGACCCCCTCGGTGGCCGCCATCTTTTCATACGCTTCCCGGTTCTGCGCGCGGATGTTCTCGCTGTTCGGCGAGCCCGAGTTGAACCACACCTGCGCCTCGCCCGTGATGTCGATGGCCTTTTCCGCATCGGTGTCTTTGTACTTCCCGAGGCCGAAGGCGCCGCCGCACAGCCATGATTCCATGCCGGCGTCGTTCACCGCCGCGATGGTGTCCTCGCCGCCGGCGACCACGATGTCGAAACCCATCTCCGCCATGTTCGTCGCCATGTCCTTCGGATTCTCCCCGCCAAAGCCGTGCATCCAATAGCGGTATCCGCCCATCGCCTTTGCCTCCGTATCTTGATCTTGCTTGTTATGTGCGCGCACGGCCTTTGAGGCCAGCAGTGTGGCCGCTGTCGTGCCCAGAAACTGTCTACGGGTGGGTGATTGTCTCATAAGGTGACTCCATTATGGTGAAGAAAGCGGGACGAACACGGCTGGATCTAGCTAGAAGTCCGGCCAGAAAGCTATTCTTTCTTGTTCGACGCTGTTGGTTTTTCATTGGGCGGAAGCGCAAAAATGGCCTTTATGGCCGCACCCTTAGCGCGACAGAGCCCCAATCCCATGAAGAACATCCCCCGCTTGTCCCTCCGTGCGAACAGCTTTCGCCAATTCCTCCGTTTTCTTTACCTCCTTTTCGTGCTTCTTGAAGAGAGGCCGGGGCACTACCGAGCCGGCTTCTCTCTTTCGAGCCCGCCGGTCCGTGCGGCAAAGCATACCGGCTTACGCATTGTCTGAACCCCAACTGCGCAACAGGCCTGGTAATCCCATGGCGCGCACATCCAGCCGTGTGTATGCTTACTCGTTAAACGCCTCCATCTGATCGCGGTAGTAAAGGCCGATGTCTTCGCGGTGGTCGTGGCCGGGGCCGCGCACATTGGGCTGGTCGATGACAGGGGCGTTTTCGTCGAGCGGCGCATTGGGCAGGCGTTTCGGCGTGTGCCACTGGCCGAGGTGTTCGTGCAAGGACGCTTGCACGGCCGCATAGTCGGGGTTGTCGTAGCGATTGTCCAACTCGTTGGGGTCATCCGCGAGATCATAGAGGAAGGCTTCGCCCCGTTTCGGCCCGAGCAGCAACTTGTGGGTTTCGGTGCGCACGAGGACGCGTGTACCGCCGTGGCTCTCGCTGAAGACGTGGGAACGGCCGGGGGTGTCGCGGAGGAGTGCCTGGCCGCGCATGGCCTCGGGTACGGTGCACCCGGCGGTCTCGATGATGGTAGGCGCCACGTCGACATTGTTGATGAGCGCGTTCGTGGCCGTGCCGGCGCGGGAACTGCCGGGATATTTCACGATGAGCGGTACCTTGGCCAGGGGGTCGTACATGTGATTGCCTTTGAGCAGCATGTGGTGAAAGCCCAAGTACTCGCCGTGGTCGCTGGTGACGATGATGAGTGTATTGTCATAGAGCCCCTGGGCCTTGAGCCGGGCCACCATGCGCCCCACCTGCTCGTCGATTTGGGAAATGGTGGCATAGTAATAGGCCATGACCCGTCGCAGCGCCTTTTCCGTGAGGTCGGTATGCGGGAAATAGCCCTTGCTCAAGGCCAGGTCATGTGCGGGCGGTTCGGCGGTCCAGCCGGGCAGAATGGTCAGCTTGTCCGGGTCGTAGCGGTCGGCCCAGTTGGCTGGCGGATCGAAGGGGTGGTGCGGCTTGATGAACCCCACCATGAGCAGGTTGCCGCCCCCCGCCCAATCGCGCAACTCGTCCATGGCGCGATCGCCGGTCCAGTGGGTGCTGTGGTATTCCTCGGGCAGATTCGAGGGCAGCGCCCCAAACGTCTCCCAGTACGCATCACGTGCTTTGTTGCGGTACTGCAAGAGTTGGTCCTCGAGGTCGTTGCGGTCTACAAGCCCCTCGGCGCGCAGCATGCGGTGGTAGTCGTCGTCCCAGCGGCCGGGGCCGTTCTGTTCGGCGAGGACCATGCGATCGAAGCCGACATCGAGGTAGGTCGGGGTGAAATGCATTTTGCCGACGGCCGTGGTGCGGTAGCCGGCATCGCGCAGGACCGAGGCGAAGGTGGGCGTGCCCGGCTCGAGGGTGCAATGGTTGTTCCAGCAGCCGTGTTCGTGGACATAGCGCGAGGAGAGCAGCGAATAGCGCGACGGCGTGCACACGGGATACGGGCAGAAACTATTGGTGTAGTTGACGCCGTCGCGGGCGAGAGCGTCGATATGGGGTGTTTTCAGGTCCGGGTTGCCGCAGGCGCCGAGGGCATCATAGCGCTGCTGGTCGGTGTGTATGACAAGTACGTTGGGCTGCGCTGCCGCCCGGTCGCCCGGTGCACCCCATGCACGTCCCGCCGCAAGCGCCGCTCCCGCTCCCGCACTCGCCGCGATGAAAGTCCGTCTGCTGAGCTTGTTGGCCATCGTGAATCTCCGCCATGAATTGCCGTTTTATGGGCAGCCTACGCCAGTAAACGGCGGGATTCAAGCCGTTCGCGGCGGCTCTGGGTCATCGGCAGGCGGTGCGGAGAAAGCTGTGTATCTGTGCGCGTTGATCAGGGGCGAACAAGGTGCGCGCCCCCTCATCGAAGGCGGCGCCGTGCTGATCCATATCGGCCTCGATCATACCGGTGAGTGCCGAGCGCGCTTCCAGGCCAAGCACATCCGCGGGCAATTCATGGATCAACTGGATAAGCATGCGCGCGTCGTTCCAGGTGCCCAAGTAGCCCTGGACTTCCTTGAGTCCTGCGATGAAGTCATTCATCGCTGCTTCATAAAATGGCTGGAACGCTTCGCACGCATAACGAAGCTTTTTCAGGGCGATACGCACTTGGTGGCGTTGCGCGCTTTGCTGGCTGTCGCACCACGCATCGAAATGGCGGGTCACCAGATCAAAACGGCGTGCCAGGCGCGCGGGCGCCCGTTTCACAAACTGCGGGTTGTCTGTGCGCACACCCACGCTCAAGCGGGCAAGCTCTTTGTTCAGGCGGCTGTCGGCGGCCAGCCTGGCGGCTTCGGCACATGCGGGAGCTGCCTCCCGCCGCCGCACCGCGATGGCGGCGGCCGCACGGTCGCAGGCAGGTTGCAGCGCCGGGTCGAGACAGCCACGCAAGGCCTTGATACGCTTAAGGTCAACATCGAGCTCACGGGGCCGCCCCAGCAGCTGCGTGATGTGCCGTCCCCGCCCGGCTATGGCCTTGCGCGGTTTGGCCGGAAAGAGGGGCTTGAACTCGGTGAGGACAGCGCGTAACCGGCGTGACGCCACGCGCATATCGTGCACGCCGTCCGTATCATCCGCGGAGACCCGATGCACCTCACGGCATATGGCGTGCACCTGTTCGAGCAACGCCGCCATGGCCACGCGTGCGGCGAACTTGCCGGGGCTAGCCATGGGGTGCTTCTTCCGGTGGCGCGGTGTCTGGTGTTGGCGCGGCAGATGGCTCCCGGGCGCCGGGTTGCAGGGTGGCCAGGAGCGTTTGCAGGCGGGCGCGCAGTCGCTCTTGAACCGCGTTCATGCCGCCATTGGCCGGTACCGGCTCGAGGTCGAACTCGCGGCAAATATGTTTGAACTCGCGCAGCATGCGCAGCTGATACTTGCGGAAACTGGTGTAGAGGTCCGGGGCGATGCCCATGTCCATGCCCGCTTCCCAATAGTCCATGCGCCCCGCGCGCAATGCCCGCGTGACGAGCACATCGCGTTTCACGTCCAGGTACAGCCCCAAGTGCGGGCGCAACACGAATCCGAAGGCACGCCGCAGCCAGTCGCGATCGAGGCCGCGCACGGCATAGCGTGCGAGCAGGGTGTAGACATAGCGGTCCGCCAAGACCACAAACCCGCCTTCGAGGGCGGGAATGATCTGCCGCTCGAGGCGGTCGGCCAGATCGGCGGCATAGAACAGGGCGAGCGTGCGCGGGGCAGCGGCTGTGCGGCGTTTGGCCTTCTGGATGCCCGGCTCGGTGAGGTCCGAGCGGCACAGCGCCGTGGTCACGACACCATACCCGAGGTTTTCAAGCCAGTCCTGAAGCAGGCGCACCTGGGTCGAACGGCCGGCGCAGTCGGCGCCTTCAATCACGATCAGGCGCCCGCGCAGGTCCGCATCGTGTTTGCCGGGTATGCCCATGCCGAGCCATTGTGGTTTCATACGGTGGTTTTTCCACTGTTTGAGCCGGGCAGGCAGCCTTTGCGCGCCATGACCTCGCGCACGAGCGTACGCATGCGCCGCTGCTGTCCCTCGATAGGCAGCTCTGCGTTGACCGGCGCCAAGCCGAATTCTTGCACCACGTCCTCATACGCAGCAAGGAGGCGGGCCTGGAACATGCGGAAGTTTTCCGCCGGCTCCCGGCTGTAGCCCAAGTCCATGCCCGCGTCGTAATACCGCAGCTTGCCTCGCTCCAGGAGCACGCGCTCGACAGCGGTGTCCACGGGCATGCGAAAGCAGAAGGCCAGATCGGGGCGCGGGGCGAATTCGTAGAGGTTGCGCAGATACCGCCGGTCGATGCCGCGCACGGCGTCGTGGGTGAAGGCGGTGTAGATGTAACGGTCCGCCAGCACGATCATGCCCGCCTGGAGCGGCGGCAGGATAACCCGTTCCAACTGATCGGCGAAGTCGGTACACTGCAAAAGACACAGCGACATGGGGGTGAACAGCCGCTCCTTGCGCCCGAGTTTCATGGTGGACTTAATCAACTTCGAGGCGTTCCACTCGGCCTGGTAGGGCTCGTAGCCCTCCTGAACAAGCCAGGAGCGCAGGAGGTCGAGCTGGGTGCTCTTACCCGACCCGTCGATCCCGTCGGCCACGATCAGGACACCCGGGTGCGGATGCGGCTCATGCAGCGCCATCTTCACTATCCACGATGGTTCGCCGGGAGAACCTTGTTTGACGGAAAGAGTGCAGTTCTTCTGCTACCGATGTTCTGGATTCTTCAATGATAAGTGCGGGTACGCAAAACGGGACTGACACAAGCAAGCGAGTCCGCGCATGGCCCGCCGTAGCGTCTGAGCGAAAGAGGAAGCGAGACGGGGCTGTGCCGGGTTGGGCGGTCTTGCGGAAAAGCGTCGCCCGTTTTCTCAGATTGCGCAAGCACGGGAACAGTCCCGGCTCGCAGACTCGCGAGGTCAGTCCCCTTTTTGCTTCACGTTTTGTTATGGAAGGGTAGTAGAAGACCTGTACCCGACGGAAACAAACCGGTTCTCCCAGCCCGTCAAGAAGAAAAATTGCCATAGTCATTCACTTGGACTTGGTCGTTCGGACGCCACCGTTGCCCCGGGCGCATTCCGGCACAATCTCGACTTGAACATTGTACTCGTGCTCGAACAGGAAGCGCTTGCGCATGCCGCCCCACACATCCGTTTCGCTGATGACATCTTGCTGGGCGTATATGCGCACCCGGCCCTTCCCGGTCTCGACGCGCAAACCGTGCGTGGCGCCGAGGTGGGCCCGGTCGAGCCCATCGGCTACACGCAAGAGCGCGGCCAATTGGCGCACGCGGTCGCGCGCTTCCTTATCCAGGTCCTTATAGACCTTGTGCTGCGGCTTCGGGTGCGCCTTGCGGTGGTAGCGGGCCACACAGGCAATTATGGCGCGGTCCGTCTCCGAAAAGCCCGGCAACTCCCGCTCGAGGATGATGTCGCGGCTATGCTTGTGGTGCTTGCGGGCGTCTTTGCAATACCCAATGTCATGCAGCATGGCCGCTGTTTCGAGCTGGGTCCGGGCATGTTTATCGCGGTGGTGGAGGGCTTGGACCGCGTCGAACAGCGCGGTGGCAAGGGTGGTCACATGCAGCGCGTGTTCCGGTTCCGGGTCGAGCCGCTCGGTGATTGCCCGCACAGCAGCGATATCCACTGTCTGCATTGCCGGCGGCCTCTGTGCTTCACGTGCCATGATTACCTAGCTTAACAAAGGGCTTACAAGATGCTCAACCTGATCGCAAGCGGTCACCCGGCCGGTGCGCCGCCGCTACCAATAGGTATAAAAGTACGACTCGGTAAGCCAGCACTGAAACGCGAGAAACGCCACCGTGGCCAGCAGCGGGGTTGCGGTGTTGCGCCGCTGGCCGATGGCGTCGAGCGCGTGGGCGGCGGGCAATGCAAGCAAGGGGAAGATGTACAAAGCCGAGCGTTCACCTTCGCCCCGGGCGAGGTAGAGGAAATCGAGCGCAAGCAGAGTCAGTGCGAAGACAATCCACAGCGCCCGGTGCGCCGGGTCGGGGCGCACTATACGCCACAGCGCCAGCAGGGACACGGGAATTCCGGCGAAGTAGAACCAAGCCATAGGATTGAGTATCTTCCACGTCCAACTGGGCAGACGCGGAGACGCCTCGTCAAGGTGATGCTGGTCGAGGATAAACTGGTCCTTGGCCGCCTGGAAGTTGGCAATGATGTCGTAGCCGCTCCATGCGCGTAAGGCGAGGTGGAAGAGCAGGAACGCCCCGAGCATGACCGCCGCAGTCTGCACGACGGCCCACCACGCGCGGTGTTTATACAGGTGGTACAGGCCGGTGAAGGCGAAGTAGGCGCCGAAACCGAGCAGCGAAAACTTGAGGATGGCCATGATGCCGAACCCCGCTCCGGCGGCAAACGCATAGACCGCGGAAGGACGCTCAATGGCGCGTGTGAAGAGGAAGAGCGTGGTGAGCGTGAAAGGCATGAACAGGATATCGGCGCTCGTGGCGGTGAACAGGACAATCGCGGGGATCACACTGTAGATCAGGCAGGTGGTAAGCGCTACCCGGCGGTTGGTGAGGTCCCGCGCCCAGCCGTAGAGCGGCACGATACCCAGCGTCCCCACCAGCACCGTAGCGAGCGAGAGCGCCAGCGCTCCCCGGCCGGCAACGTAGCTCAGAATCCACAAGACCGCAATGGGCCCGGGCGGGTGAACCTTGGCGTGCATGCTCAGGTGTGGGCGCAGTTCGTTGTAGCGCGCAAACAGACCTTTGATGCTGCCGCCCACGCCGATGTCGCCGATGTACTCATAGCTCGTGCGCTCGTAGGCCTGGTAGATACCCTGCGAACCGCCGCGCAGCATGGCCACGGCGCAGGCAAAGGCAATGGCGAACACCACGATAGCGGCTATCATCCAGCGGGTCTCGCGCGCCGTGGGGGCGGCATCCACCGCAAACCATCCCACCCGCGGCAAGCTCCATCCCAGCGCCGCCAGCCCCGACGAGAACACACCGAATGCCAGCACATGCCACCGAACCACCTCCAGGTAGTCCCGCGCGGCCGCTTGCCACGGCTGGCTTTGCGCCGAAAACTGTTGGTAGAATACCCAGACCAGCAACGCGGCCAATGCAAGGCACCCGAGATAGCCCAGGGTCGTGCGCGTCCGCGAACGGTCGACGTAGAAGCCACTGCCGGCAACGTAGGCCAGCCCCGCGAGGATGGCAAGCGTGAGGGGGGGGAGCAGGGTGTCGAATGCCGCCGCCGGCAACGCGTAAAACGGTGTTGGGTGTGCGTAAATGCCCTCGATGCCAAGCAGCCAGAGGACGATTACACCCAGTAAATACCAGCAGAGCGCCCGGGTGTACACGCCGGTAAGGCGGGCACCGGGATGCTCGTGCGTCTTTTCCGCGAACGCCTCGGGTGACATGCCGGCATTCTAGCCAAGCGCTGCCGGTTAGTCCAGCCGGGAACTTGTACCGGCCAGTGCGGATGATAGCACCTAAAGGTGAATTGCGGCTTGGCAATCCGGGATGGAATGAACGACAACTACGAACATCACTGGGACGACCCTTATAAGGACCACCGATTGTCGCGGTTCCTGCTGGTCTCTGTGCTGCTCCATGTGGCCGTGGCCGCTGCGTTGCTTGCGTACTGGCAGTGGCGGCCTGACGAGCCCGAGGAACCGCACGTGTTCCAGATGCAGGTGGTCGATGCACCACCCGAGCAACCCGTCGAGACGGCCGAGCCCGAGCCCGAGCCCGAGCCGGAGCCCGAGCCCGAGCCCGAGCCCGAGCCCGAGCCCGAGCCCGAGCCCGAGCCCG
>CAZMVU010000099.1:0-17105 GCA_964569295.1 uncultured Nitrospirales bacterium | reverse complement strand
TAGATGTAGTCCGTGCCCATCATCCAGAGGCCGCGGCCCGGCGGCAGGAACTTGAAGTCCCACATGAGCCGGTACATCTCGCGTGCTGAGCGCTGCGCCTTCTCCGGGTTCCAGGGCAACTTCAATTGCATACAATGGTTCTTCTGGATGGTGTAGCACCCCTCGACCACGCGCCGCACCGTCTCCCAATATTCCTCGGTGCGGCCGTCGCCGTCCGGCACGACCCGCGCGTAGGTGCGCTTGTAGGTGATGTAGCCCAGCGGCCCCCATGCCGGCTGCTTGTCCCGAAACAGGGCAATAAAATCTTCGGAAAGCCGAAATGGCTCCTTCACTTGAAACAACATAGTTGTGTGCGCCTCCCTATGTGCCTGTACGTATGTTGAGCTGCCGGTTGTCTTATGTGATCCCAGATACTTCGTTGCGCTTTTTTGCTACACCTTGCCGTGCTCGCTGTGAATCCAGGGCAGCCCGTCCACCTCTTCCACCTGGTAGTCGGCGAAGAGATTCGGGTAGCGCGTGTGCACGATGTCGAACACCTTGGCGAACAGCACGCGGATTTCCTCCTCGGCGTGGGGGTCCGTGCGGTGCTCGATGACGTGGCGCAGGCTGCGCATGTTGCACGACCAGCCAATGGTCGTCGCGAGGCCGATGGGCGCCACCCGGCGGAAGGCCGAAGTGAGCTTCTTCTTCACATCGAATTTCTTTTCGTCGTCGATGGCATAGAGCCGGGCGAGTTCGCGCTGGAGTTGCTCGAGCTGTTCGAAGGTCTTCACGAAGACCTCCATGCCTTCCTCGCTCTCCTTGATGTGCGTGGGCACATAGGCCGAGAGCGCATCGAGCCGCACGAACCGCAGCGACTCCTGGCTGATGGCCGTGCCCGCCCGGTGCCGCACCAGCTCGTGGGTGACCACGCGGCTTACGTCGGCGAACACAAAATTCAACACGCTGTGCTCGAGCACGCTGCCGTGCCCCACGTTGATGATGTTACCGAGGTATTTGTCGTTTCCCTCACGCACCCGCGTGACGTTCGGGTTGAGCCCCGGCTCGAAGCTGCGGTAACACAGCCGTCCCATCACCTCGATCACCCGCTCCGCATCGCTCGGGGCGTCGGTCTGCCAGCCGGACACGCCGACATGGTCCAGGTATCCCTGCAACCCGTCCTCCACCACCCGGGTCTCACCCACCAGAAACACTTTTGGTTCTACGAATCGCACGTCGTCTTTCCCATCTTTGTTGCGGCGCCACGCGCCGGCCGATGCCGCCACGGGCCATGACTAATCGTGGTCGCTCCCGGCAGCGATGACACATGCCGGAAAAGCGGCTTGTGCAAGAGGACTACCTAGCACCAGATGTCGTCCCTCTGTTCCCATGCTGTCTTGATCCCCTCGAAATGCACCATCCTTTCCTGAATCTTTTCGAGCTCGCGCGGATAGAAACCAAGCATGACCTCGCAAAGAGTCAGCATCCATTGACGCCGTGAATTGCCGTCAATAAGGGCAATGCGATTCGAGTTCGTGATTTGAATCTGCCCCCAGCCCAAGGCGCCCACCGTAAGACAGTCCCAATCCAGGAACTCAATGGGTGCGAAAGTAACCTCACTTGCGATGACTGTGTTTTCCTCCAAGCGATACTTTACCAAGAGCAGGGCGAATGTATTCCGATCATCTTCATAGAACCGGCTGAGACGTTCTACCGATGTGAGGTTTGGCATGTTGAATTTTGTGTCTTCCCGATGTGTCTTTACATCGACCACACAATAGCCACCTTCCCTATCCTTGAACGCGATATCGGCCATTGCCCTCCGGGCAAAATCGGATGAATACTCCTTGCACCAGCCCCCCAAGAAGAGGTCAAATTTTTCGGCAATCAGGCCCGCGATCGCGTCCCCGGCCGCCCTGGTGCTTCGAGCAGTATGCACTGAAAGCATGTCCGGGGCCTCGTTGATGTAGTCTTTGAGCGCGGCCGCAACGTTCAGATAGTGGCCCTCGTAGAAAAAAGATGACTTCAAAACAAGTTTCCTTGTCCCCCGTTGGGTGAAGAAGCCGTGCTCTTCTGAAGCTGTTCACTCAGCGAATTGCGTTCCCAGAAAACCCCATCGGCATATCCCTGGATAGCGCGATCTGTTTCCGCTCTTGCCAGGCGCTTCAACGCCCAGCAGCAGTACGCGCTGTTTATCTCGATTCCCGCGAAAGGACGGCCAAGCTTTTTGGCTACGACAGCCGTAGTGCCGCTGCCAAGGAAGGGATCGAAAACAAAGCCATCGGGCTTTGAACTGGCGAGGACAAGTTTCGCGATAAGTTTTTCAGGCTTCTGCGCCGGGTGGTCTGTGTTTTCCGGCATAGACCAGAAGGGTATGGTAATATCCGGCCAAATGTTCGAGGGATGGGTGAGCCGATAATTGCCGTTTGCCGATTCGTCCCAATCCTTGGGTTTGCCTTCTTGCGTCCTGTAAGGCGCCATGACGCGACGTTTCAGCTTCACGGCGTCCACGTTGAAGAAGTACCTTTCGCCCACCGTGCAGAACCAAATGTCTTCGGTGTTATTCTTCCAGTTTGCTTTTGCACCGCGCCCTTTCTCCCTTTCCCAAGTGATCCGGTTTCTGACCGAAAAATGCCGATCAAGAACAGGAAAGACCACGTTGGATGTGCGCCAGTCACTACACACATAGATGCTTGCATCCGGTTTCAGGACCGGAGAAAGCAATCCCAGCAAGGCATCAAACCAGCGGGAATACTCGGCTGCGTCTTTGCTTTGAAACCATGTACCATGGTAGTTCTTCGTCAGGTTGTACGGCGGGTCGAGGATCAGCAAATCGACAAAGGAATGCGGAAGCAACCCTGCGCACTCCCAAACGTCTTGGTTGATGATCCTTTCGGATATCGCCGGAACACGCGCTGGCGCTTCCAGGCGAATGAGTTGCTTGCTCAACTCGGCCAATTCCGCCTCCGAGCAGGTCAATGTCCGATTTCTTGGAGCTCTTTGCTTCATAGTAAGTTCAGTAAGTTCGCGTCTGACTCGCTTCTGCGTGAGGGGCGTGGCACGGGGTGGCCGTTTCAATCTTTGGTCCGCTTCGGCCCAGTCCCCTCCAAGGGACAGGTTGGATTATAGGAAGCAATGGGCCGGTTGTAAAGGGGGTCCTGCAGGCGCACAAAGCGCAGTATTTACACATACAAGCAAGAAGAATAAGGCACAATATGTGGTATAGCTTATTGATTGTTATACAATATATTGTGTTTCCGGTGATGATAAGGCCAGTCTCGCAAGGCGGTAAGGGAAATGGCCGTGGAGGGGCCGGACAAGCTTGCTCACCCCCGGTATAGGCGCGTGAAATCGCGGCCTTTCAAGGACTTGGGAAAAGCGCCTTTCGCCAATGTGGCGTGCGTTCTGGAAGGTGTTTTAATTTAGTTTAGAGGGGGTAGCCGTGAGTCCGGCACCATAAGTTAAATACAAACAAATGCCTACATATTAGGTAGCACGAAGCCGATATTGTCCAGTCAATACAATATATAGTATGTTTCATTTCGAAACCACCATATCATTGGTCCCCCTCACGTGTGTGGTTCATACCGGCCGCGCTATCTCTTCTAACATGGCGCGCACGTTTTGCGAAAATAAGGCCAAAAGCATCCGTGCTGCGCATAGTGCGGCTGTGAGGCGGGGTATGGTAAGCACGGGCACCAGGCGGGGCAATGGTGCTGGATGGCGTGCTATACTCGGCGCCGGCCGGGTAGGGCCTGCCACGGGCCATGGGCGCAAACTATGGGGTACAGACATGCCGGGTTATACCGTGGGGTACGATGTGAGCTGCCTGGTCGACCAGCCGCTGACAGGCGTCGGCTATCACACACTGCACCTCGTGCGGGGGCTGCTTGCACTCGAGGATGGCCCGGCGGTGCGGCTGTTTGCGAGTTCGGCGAAGGCGGCGCCGGCATTGCTCGCGGACCTCGGGGCGGCGGCGGATGGGTTGCAGATGGTGCGCTGGCCCACGCGGCTCAAGCTCAACCTTTGGCTGCGGCTTGGCTGGCCGGGTATCGAGCGCTTCACCGGCCCGGTCGACATCGCCCATGGCGCTTTCCATCTGACCCCGGCGAGCCGTTGCGCGCGGCGTATGGTCACGGTGCATGACCTGTCGTGCCTGCGGTTTCCTGCAGTGCACACGGCCTCGAGCCGGATGTTACATGCGCGGCTTTTGCGCCATGCCGTGTGCCACGCGGATGCGATCATCGCGGTGTCGCAGAACACCCGGGCCGACCTGATCCAGTTGCTGGGCGCGGACCCGGCGCGCGTGTATGTAGTGCCGAATGGCGTTTGTCTCGGCGAGTTTGCGGCCCCGTTTCCTACCGCGACCCTCGCCGCCGCGAAGGCGAAGTTTGGCATTGGCAGACGCTACCTGCTGCACCTGGGCACGCTGGAGCCGCGTAAGAACCTGGAGCGGCTGATCGAGGCCTACGCCGCAGTTCGCGCCACCGCGCCGGATTGTCCGCAGCTCGTGCTTGCGGGCGCCAAGGGTTGGCTCTATGACGCCGTGTTCGACGCCATTGCGCGGCTGGGCCTTGGCGGCGCCGTGATCCACATGGGCCACGTCACCCGTGAGGAAGCGGTGGCTTTGCTGCGCGGGGCGGAAGGGCTGGCCTATCCCTCGCTCTACGAAGGTTTCGGCCTGCCCGTACTCGAGGCCATGGCCGCGCGCACGCCCGTGCTCACGTCGAACACGTCGTCGTTGCCGGAGGTTGTCGGCGGCTGTGGCCTGCTCGTGGACCCGGAAGACGTGGACGCCATTGCGGCGGGCCTCGAGCGCCTCGTGACGGATCGCGCGCATATGGAAGTACTGGCTGCACGTGGGCGGGAACGGGCGGCGCAATTCACCTGGGACGCCAGCGCCCGGGCCCTCGACCAGGTCTACCGCACACTGCTCGGGGAGGGGGCATGAGCAGTACGCCGCCACCAGATGGCGATTTCGCTCAGGCGTCGGCGCGCATCGGGCTGAATGTGCTCGTGCTCATGGGTGCGCGCGTGTTGTCGCTGGCCTTGTCGCTCGTGCAGATGGGGATCATCTTCCGCGCGCTCGATGTCGCCGGCCGCGGCCAGTTCGGGTTCTCATTGCAGTTCGCCTCGCTCTTCACCATTCTTGCGACGCTCGGCATACAACGGCTGCTCGTGCGCGATATCGCCCGTGAACCGGCCATCGCCTGGCGCTATGTTTGGGCCGCGCTCGCCGTTGTCGCCGCGCTCTCCACGCTTATCATCGGCGGGTTGGGCGCGTTGTCGTTCGGTATCGAGGAGACCCCCACCGAGCGCTGGGCCATCGTGCTGGCGGCGGTGTGGGTGGTGGGGCTGTGGGCCTTGCAGCAACCTTTCGAGGCGCTGCTCATTGCCCGGGAGCGCATGGCATTGGTTGGGCTGGTACAGGGCGCGGGCGCGGTTCTCAAGCTGGCCGCCGTCTACGTGCTCATGCGTCACGCGCCCACGAGCGCCACAGCGCACGGCGCCATCGCCCTGGCGACGCTGGGCAGTCTGGCGCTCAGCGTGATCATGGCGGTGAAGGTTGCCGGGTGGGAACGCCCGCGGTTGCGGCTCGGTCTGGCATTGCGCCAGATTCGCGCATGCTACCCCTTCGCCGTGGCCATGCTCATGAGCCAGATTTACTTCAGGTCCGACATGTCGCTCTTGAAATTCCTCTCGGGCGACGTGGCCGCCGGCCTTTATACCCCGCCGCAACGGGTCATGGAACCGTTACTCATGCTCGCGGGGCTCTGGGGCACGGCGGTGTTTCCCGCGCTGTGCCGCTTCTCGCATGCCGCGCCAGACGACTACCGCGAACTCAAGCGTACGTCGGTGCGGCTCGTGCTCATCGTGTCCATGCCCATGGCGGCGGGGATCACGCTGGTCGCGGGCCCCGTGGTCGATCTGCTCACCGGGGCCGCCGCCGATGCCCGCGGGTCGATCCCCGTGCTGCGTGTGCTGGCCCTGGTCACCCCCTTCTTCTACTTCAACGGCGTGGCCCAGGAGTTCCTTTATTCGGCGCACCGCAACTGGTTCGTGGTGGGTGCCTTCGCCACGGGCGCGGTGGTAAGTGTCGCGGGGAACCTGTTCGCCATCCCGCTGTGGGGTGCGCTTGGGGCTGCGGGCGTGGCCGTGGTGACGAACGGGGTGGTGTGCGCCGTGTTTGTCTATGCCTTGCGCAGGGAACTCGGCGGCATGCACCTGCCCGCGCTTATCGCGAAGACGGTTGTTGCCTGCGGCGTGATGGCGACCGTGGTCTGGTGGTTGCTGGCATGGCACTGGTTGCTGGCGGTTACTGGCGGCGGCGTGATCTACCTCCTCGCCCAGGCCCTGCTCCGCACCCTCAACCCCACCGAAAACCACATGCTCCGCGGGATGGCGCGTGCCGTGGCAGGCACTTGGCGGCAGGGGTAGCAACAGACCGGCCGGGGCAGTAGTGCCCACGGTAATCTCGGGGTACCTCTTTCCCAAAAAAAGGGGGTACCCTCTTCGCGCGAGCACAAATCGTTGTGGTTGGCTTCAGCGTTTCGGCAGGCTTTGCGCGTTCTGCTCCTTTCCGATAGGATAACCTGAGGAAACACCGAAGGAGACGTTTTTACGTGTCGACCATGCTGGCATATGCCGCGGCGTTACTGTGTACCCTGGGCCAGGCGGGCGAGATTGCCGGGCGCGTCGTGGACCCGGCGGGCGATCCAATACCCGAAGCACGCGTGTTCGCCGAGCCCGGACTTGCGGGTTCGCTCACGGAAACCCAGACAGGCGATGCGGGGCGATTCCGCTTCGATGACGTGCCGGCGGGGCCGGTCGGTATCATGGCGTGGGCCGAGGGCTATGCCTTCGGCGGGACCCACGTGAACCTCGGTGCAGGCGCCCAGCCGGTGACCATCACGATCACCCTCGCGGCGCCGGTCACGCTTTCCGGGCGTGTGCGGTCGGCAGAAGGCGGCAACGTGGAAGGCGCGAAGATCACGCGCGTGGCGCTGCTGGGCGAGTCCAAGGTGGGCATCCCCTTTGGAAAACTGGCGGGGTTCGGTTTCGACACGCCGGTGTCGGATGCGGATGGCCGCTTCTCGGTGCCCCACCTGCCCGCGAGCCGCACCGTGGTGCTGAAGATAGGACACCCGGAATACGCACAGGAAGCGGTGCCCGAGGTTTCCTCAGACGCCGGCAATGTGCGGATAAAGCTCTATCGGGGGGTGCTGGTCGAGGGCTCTGTGGTGTCGCACGAGGAAGAGTTTTCCGTGGCCAATGCGATGGTGGTCATTCGCAATGCGCGGCCGCCGCACGACAGCGCCCTTGCGCGCACTGACGGCCGGGGACGTTTCTCGGTGCGGTTGAAGCCGGGGGTGTACCTGTACCGCGCCGAGGCGCGCTCCTACCGGAGTCCCGGGTGGACGCGCCTGGCGGTGACCGGCGAAATGCCTGTGCAATCAGTGACCCTGCCCATGGCCGGCGCGGGGCTCATCCGCGGCGTCGTGAAAGACGCCCTCGACGGCGACCCGGTTTCGGGTGTCCGCGTGTTGCTCGAGACCCAGGGCAATATCGCGGCGAGTGTGTATACGGGTGCGTCGGGAACCTTCGAATTCGAGGCGGCCGCCGGCAAGAACACCGTGCGCGTGCACCCAGCGCCCGGCTATCTGCCGCCGCCGAAAAACACCGTGCGCGTAATGCTCGAAGAGGGCGAGAACCGCGAGCTCCCCGGCTTCTGGCTTGCGCCCACGCCGAAGCTCGAGGTGGCCGTGGCGGACCATGCTGGCGAGCCCGCGCCGGGTGCGCTGGTGCGCGTGCTGCGCCCGTATCAGTTTGGCTGGCAGGTGGCCGATGCCAACGGCCGCCTCACCCTCGATATCGGGTCGTTCCCGGCCGATGGTGTTATCGCGGCGGCGGAACACCGCACAAAACGGCAGGGCGCCCTGTTCACGCTCGATCGCGACAACACAGACGGCGCCCTCGTGCAACTGTTCCCCTATGCCCGCGTGACAGGCCGCGTGGCCGATAGCGAAGGCCACGGCATTGAAGGGGTCATTGTGGGCGGTGTGTTTCCGGGCGAACGGCCGGAAGAAGAGACCCTGTTGTGGCGTTGCGTCTCCGGCGCCGAGGGCGCATTCTCCTGGAATGCCGTCGTTCCGGGCGTGCCGCAGCGTTGTCTGGTCCAGGACGCCGAAGGCGCCGAGGACGCCTTCGCCCAGTCCCGCATTTTCAATGCCGCCCCGGAATCCACTGAAGACCTGGACACACTCGTCATCGGCGATGCGGAGGGCGGCGTATCCTTGCACGGCCAGGAACTGGCGTGGTGGGAACTGCCGCGTATATGCGGTCCCGCGCCGCCGCCCGATGCCCATGGCCCCGCCCTCATCATCTACGCGGACACGAAAGAGGCGCCCCTCGTGCTCGATGGCCTGGGCCGTGCTCAGGAGGTGCTCGCGTCGCTGGGGGTGCAGCCGGTGGCTGTGCTCACCGGCGCGGTGCAATGCGACGACCCGGATTTTCCCGTGCTGCGCGGCGAACGCCCCGGCGCGGCATCGACCTGCCTGGTCGATAAAGACGGCGTGGTCGCCTTCGAGACCGCCGGCATGCCGCCCCTCCACGCACTGCGCGGGTTGTAAGCAGTCCTGCGCTTCACGTACGCTTGCACGCCAAGCCGCAAAGCTCCGCGAATACCTGGTGCTGGCCGTACCCGGCCGCCGGCAAGGGTCTTGCGTGGCGTCTCGGCTCGCGAGGACGCTCGCCCTCCCTCAAGTGGCGTCTCGGCTCGCGGGGACGCTCGCCCTCCCTCAAGTTGTGGCCGGTCTGTAACCGCACCACCATTGCGACCTTCAGATCTCCTGTTTTCCTCCGGTAATTGCTTTTTCGAATGGTGAGTAGCCGTTCACGCGGGATCGCGCAGCAGCGAAGCCACCGGTCGATAGTGCCCCCTCTTCCCGTTGCATGTTTTGCAACGGGCACGCTTGCTCTCGTATGCTCGCGGTTGGCCTGTCGAGAGGATACCGTCGCAGGCTCAGCCCGAGTTCAACCATTGGATGGGGATTGATGCCATGATGTTTCGTAGCGCGCGCGTTGCTTTTGGCATGGCCTTGGTCATGTTTGCCTTATCGAGTTCTGCGGACACAGAGAAAGAGGAGGCGGCGCCGGCCGATATACCGGGATCGGGTCGGGCGTCTTCGCTGGCGGATGCGTCCGCGATTACTCCCAATGACTTTGAAGGGTCGGACAGCGAGCGAATCAATCAGGCCATTGCGGCGGCGGCTGGCACGGGCCGGCGTGTCGTCCTTCCGAAGCTGAACCATGCGGAAGGGGGCGTCCGGGATCTCTGGCTGCTGGATTCGGCGATTCTGGTGGAAGGCGGGACGACGCTGGAACTGCGGAATTGCCATATCAAGCTGTCTGACCGATGCCGCGACAACTTCATACGCAGTGCGAATTGTGGACGTGACATTACCGATATTGCGCCGCTGCAGGATATCCACATCGTGGGTACCGGCAGTGTGTTGCTGGAAGGCGCAGACCACCCCAGGGCCTCGGGGGACTCTGCGAAGACGCTGGGCGAACGTACCTATGGCACCGATGCCGGCGTGGCAGGCGTGAGCCAGACCGGCGATTGGCGCAATATCGGCATCCTGTTGGCATTCGTCGAGCGGTTCAGCATCGAGAATTTGCGCATCAAGGATTCCCATTGCTGGGCGATCTCTCTCGAACGGTGCGCCTTCGGAAAGGTGCGCGACATCGATTTCGCGTCGACCCAAGGCAAGAAGATTGACGGTGATTCCGAGACCATCCTCAACCAGGACGGGGTAGATTTGCGCCAGGGTTGCCACGATATCACCATCGAGAATATTACCGGCTACACGGGCGACGACATGGTGGCGTTGACCAATATCCCGGGAACGGACCGGCCGGCCGGCAGCGTCACATCCACCATGGTCAGTGCAGGCGACAAGCGCGGCGGCGGATTGGACGACATTCGGCGCGTCACAGTGCGCAACGTGCGCGGTCATTGCGCGGGCGGGCACCATATCGTGCGGCTTCTCAACACGCGTGGGGCAAAGATTTACAACGTGGCCATTGACGGCGTCATGGACACCTCGGGCGTGAGCAAGCGCTGCCGCGCCGCCATCAAGATTGGTGATAACAATCCGAAGTGGGGCGGGGTCACGCCGCTTGGCGACACGTACCGAATCTGGATCAGTAACATCAGAAGCCGGGCCGAGCACACCATTTTGATTGCCGGATCACTGTCCGAATCGGTCATCACCAATGTGACCAAGTACGACGCGCCGGGCGATCCGATCACGTACGCATCAGGCCGCGACTACGTTCGCAAGGTCGAAATCGAGAATGCCGTAAGCATCGACTGACGGATCGCTACCATAACGCGTTTTGCGCTTACCCCAATCTTCGACCATGCACTGGCGAAATGTTCTTTGAACGTCCCGGCGTGTAAGGCACAAAAACACAATATAACTGCGGTCCAAAACAGTATTCGAGGCAATTCGTCACCCGCACAATCTCGCGCTCGTTCTCTGCGTCCCACACGGCGATGCCGCGCAGGTGGTGCGGGCACCTGCCCGGGGCGCCTGTGCCGGTGAGCACACTGATTTCGCCGGACAGGATGTTGCGGTGTCGCGGCACCTCCCGCGCTTCGACGGCTTCGCAGTCGGCGTTGTCCTTTGTGCGCGTGAGGAAGTACACGCCTTGCTCCGTCCATTGGGCGACTTGCTTGTAATCGCTGTATGCGCGGTTCATGGCGGCAATGGCGCCGGGGCTCAGCGAGAGCAGGGCCAGCACGCGCGCATCGTGGAGCTTTCCCTTGCTCAAGTAGACAAAGGACGGCTATATGCGTAGTTAGCCGTCAAAATACAAGCCCGGGCAATAGCTGTCCTCTGTGCTCTCGCCGGGGCAATGGTGGTAACCGCCGCTGTTGAAGAACTGGATGAGGCGGAGCAGCTCGGTCAGGCCGATGCGCCAATCGGGGCCGCCGGGGTTGTAGTCACTGTCGTGGGGGCAGCAGGTGGTATCGTCTCCCATGCCGGGGAGATAGCCGTCCTCCGTGGCGTCCGGGGTCTCGGCACACTGGAATCCGCCGGAATTGAAAAACTGGATGACCCGGAGCAGTTCGGTCAGGTTGATCGTGTTTGATGCATCCTGGTCCGCCGTGTGGATAGGCCCTACAACACAGCCTTCGCCTTCCCCTTCGCCTTCCCCTTCGCCTTCGCCTTCGCCTTCGACAATAAAACCAAAGGGATTCGTAAACGTGGTTCCTGCGCTACCTGTCAGTTCGGCGCACACATATAGTTGCCGATACCTGCGGTGTTTACGTAATCACCGGAAAACAACACCCCAGCTGCCACAAGCAACGCTACATGGTGTTTCCGATAGCTTTTTCGCACTGCACCATGGGATCCACGCATGCCGTTATTCTCCGTGTACCTGTGAAAGTCTTCCCTGCGCCATACCGCAGCCCCGAACTCGAACTATGCCTCAGCACAAACGCACATTGCAATAATGCGCGTCCCCTGGTTGGGTGCCGCAGCCGGCACAGCATGCGCTTGACCGCGGGCAATTCGGCAACTTGACACGCTGCGGCGCCGCCACTACTATAGCCCGGCGTTGCGGGACAGGATCGCGGAAGGAACACAGGCATGTTCGGAATCAGCGGTTGGGACTGGTTTGCGCTGGGCATTTACCTGGTGGGTATCACCGGCGTGGGTGTTTGGACGGCGCGCAAGGTACACAACACCTCGGACTTCTTTCTGGGCGGTAGGCAGTACGGCAAGATCTTCATGATCTTCTTTGCGTTCGGGGCGGGGACGAACGGCAACCAGGCGGCGGGGGTGGCTTCGAAGACATTCTCGAACGGGTTGTCGGGTATCTGGTACCAATGGCTATGGCTTTTCGCGACCCCCTTCTACTGGCTTATCGCGCCGTTCTTCCGGCGCATGCGCGCCATCACCACGGGCGACTATTTCGAGTACCGCTACGGCGGGGGGACGGATGCGCTGTACTCGGTGGTCGGGGTGCTCCAGCTTACGGTGACCATCGGCACCATGCTTTTCGGGGCCTCAGCCGTTATCCGGGGACTCACCGACGGGCAGATTCCGCAGAATGCGGCTATCCTGGTGATGACCGTTCTGTTTGTGGTCTACGGCGTGGCGGGCGGCTTGAATGCGGCTATCATCACCGACCTCATCCAGGGCATTCTCACCATTCTGCTCTCGTTCATGCTCCTGCCTTTCGCGTTGCAGGTAGTGGGCGGATTCTCCGGGTTGCACGAGAAGATCGCCGACCCCGACATGTTTTCGCTCGTGGCGCCGGGTGAAATCAACGGCTTCTACATCTTCATGCTCGTTATCAACAGCATTGTCGGCATTGTCACGCAGCCGCACATCATGGGCAACTGCGCTGCCGGCCGCAACGAGCTCGATGGCCGCGTCGGCTTTGCGGGCGGCAACCTGCTCAAGCGTATCTGCACGGTGGCTTGGATGCTCACCGGCCTGTGTGCGCTGGCGATCTACCTCGACACCCCCGAGTTCTTCACCATCGACAAGGCGGCCTTCAACCCGGACGACGCCTATGGGCAAATGGCAGGCAGGCTGCTCCCGCAGATTTCTGCCGGGCTGGTGGGGCTGTTCCTGGCGGCGTTGCTGGCGTCGGTCATGTCGTCGTGCGACGCGTTCATGGTGGCGTCGTCCGGCCTGTTCACGCAGAATTTCTACCGCCGCTACCTCGTGCACGGGCGTGAGGAAGGGCATTATGTAAACGCGGGCCGCGTCGTGAGCGCGTTCGTGGTCGCCGGCGCCCTTGCTTTCGCCTACAGTTTTGACGACGTGCCCTCGGCTTTGGAAACCTTCTGGAAAATGCAGGCGGTCATGGGCGCGGCCTTCTGGGTCGGGCTGTTCTGGCGGCGTGCCACGGCGGCCGGGGCATGGGCGGGCACGATCGGCGCGTTTGCCCTGGTGGTGCTCATGGGCAGCACGGGTTTCAACGACTGGGCCTCGGGAACACGCGCCATACATGAAGATATGAGCGTGCTCGAATTCTCCGAGTACCACGGGGTCAACCTCACCGCGCTGCGCGACGTGAACGCGGTGGATGTCGAGGAACCACCGGCGCCGGGCACACGCCTGCGGATAACCGAGCCGGCGGTGCCCGAAATCATGCTTTGGGAGGGGGAAATCAAGTTTTCCTGGCAGATTCTGATCTATCTCACGGCGGGTTTTGCGTTGTGTATTCTCGTGAGCCTGGTCACGCCGCGTCCTCATGGCGAAAAGCTCGAGCGGGTCTACGCCTGTCTGCGCACACCCGTGCAACCCAACGAGCCGAATGTGTCGACACCGTTCACCCTGCCGGAAGGAATTACGGCGCCGCCACCCAAGAAGCTCATCAACCACCCCGACCTCGAGATTCCCTTCCCCTCGATGCAGGGCATGGTGGGCTTCGCGGTCTTATGGGTGTGCGTGGGCGCGCTGGTCGGGAGTGTGTACTGGATGGCCACCTGGGGCACGTGAGACGCGGGAACCCCGCCCCCGGCGCCCGGTAATAATTTGCAATACCGGCCTGGGGAGCGCTACCATTACCCGGCGGTCCCTGCGCGGGGGGCGCCACCTTGTCACGCAAACGCCGGCTGGGGCAGCCTTTCCCCGGGCGCGCACCGTCGGCGGCAGGAGTATAGAGCCGTGATCACCATGGAAAACGTGCAGCGGCGTCTGGGACCGGGCGTCGTATTCGAATGTTCCCACTTCCACGTGGAATCCGGGGCACACATGGCGCTGTGGGGGCCGAGCGGGTGCGGCAAGAGCACCATGCTGAACCTCATCACCGGCCTGCTCACGCCCGACGCGGGGCGCATTACCGTCGATGGCGAGGCCATCCAGAACAAGGGTGATGCCGCCATGGACGCGTTCCGGGGCGAGCGCTTCGGGTTCGTATTCCAGACTTTCAACCTTCTGACGCCGTTCACAGCCTTGCAAAACGTGTTGCTGGCCATGCGCTTCGCCGACACCATACCCGCGCGCGAGTGGAAGCCCCGGGCCGGCGTGTTGCTCGAGCGGGTGGGGCTCAGCCACCGCGCATCGAGCAAGCCCACGACCATGAGCGTGGGCGAGCAGCAGCGCGTAGCCATTGCGCGCGCCCTGGCCAACGAGCCAAAGATTGTCGTGGCCGACGAACCGACCGGCAGCCTTGACCCGAAGAACGCCGCTGCGGTGATGGACCTGCTGCTCGAGGTCTGCGTGGAACGCAAGGTGACCATGCTGTTGGTCACTCATGAGCGCGGGCTCGCGAACCGGCTGCCCGAGCAATTCGACTGCGCGAATCTGGTGCGCGAGGAGGTGACGGCATGAGTCTCTGGCGCATTGCGTGGTCGTATCTGTGGAACCGTAAGCTGACCACGATCCTCACCATCGTGTCGGTGGCACTGGGCGTGGCGCTGATAACCGCCGTGCTCACCCTGCGCGACGAAACCCGCCGCCGTTTCGAGGAAGAAGGCCAGACCTTCGACATGGTCGTCGGCGCGAAGGGGAGCGCGTTGCAGCTCGTGCTGTGTGCCGTGTATTTCATGGACCGGCCGCCGGGCAACATCAGCACGGACATTTACCACCAGATTGCAGAAGACCCGATGGTGCGCGCTGCCTTCCCCATTGCCATCGGCGACAGTTTTCAGGGGTTCCCGATTGTCGGCACTACGCCCGAATACCTCGCCCACGAGCGGCTCAACGTGCGCGACGACACCTTCTCCCGGGTGCTTGCATTCGCCGAGGGCGAACCATTCGACGAACCGATGGAAATCGTGATCGGCGCGCATGTCGCCCGCGCGACCGGCGTGGAAGTCGGCGACCAGGTAGTTGGCACTCATGGGTTTATCGAGCTGTCCGAATCGACGCGCGAAGCCGTCGGCTTCCACAGCCATGAACACCAGCCCTACACCGTGGTGGGCATTCTCGAGCCGTCGAACTCGCCCAACGACCGCGCCCTGTTCACCAATATCCAGTCGGTATGGGATGTGCATGCCGACCCGTCGAAGTTTCCCGAGTGGCACGGCACAGAAGAGGAAGAGGCGCACCAAGACGCGCATGACCACGGCCATGCTGGACACGCACACGACACACACACACACTCCGCCGGCGACGAGGTGACCGCCGTGCTCGTGCAGCTCGACAGTCCGGCGGACCGGTTCGTGTTCAAAGACATGGTCAACCGCAAGTACAACGCCGCGGCCGATATCCCGATACAGGTGATCGAGAAGCTGTATGATCAATTGCTGAGCACGGCCAAGCTCGTGCTGCTGGCGGTGGGCTACCTCGTGGTGGTGGTGTCGGCGTTATCGATTCTCATCGGCCTGTACCTGTCGATCATGCAGCGCCGGCGCGATATGGCCATTATGCGTGCACTGGGCGCCTCGGCCTATGAAATCTTCGGCGCGGTGCTGATCGAGGCGTTCTGGGTCACCCTGCTGGGCATCGGTCTAGGGTGGATTCTGGGCGGCGCGGTCACCTTCGGGTTGAGCGCGTACCTTGCCGCGAAATTTGGCATGACCCTCAATGCGTTTATAATAGGCCGGGAAACGGTAAACGCTTTTGCCGTTATTCTGGGCGTGGGCATACTGGCCGGGCTGCTGCCGGCCTGGCAGGCTTACCGTAGCGACGTCGCCCGCGATCTCGCAGAACTTTGAAGTCCCCTCTCAAATAGGAAGGATCCCCTGACAAATCATGCGCAGGCGAGCCAAACGCGATCTGACCATCCTTGTGGGCGTCATCTTCCTGGTGTGTGTCGCCGTTTTCCTGAATTACGAGTATGGCCGCGGCGAGAAGGTCGAATATTACACCGAGTACCGGCAGAAAGTCGAGGAAGAACGCCTCGCGAAAGGGGCGGACCTCTTGAGTTGGTCCAACATCACGAGCACACCGTGGACCCGCGGCGAGGGGCCCGAATTCCAGCCCGAGTTGCGCGAGCGCGACGAAGAGCGCATCGACATCATTGGCTTCATGACGCCCATCGACCGCTACCGCAAGATGACCGAGTTCTTGCTGCTGCCGCTGCCCATCGAGTGCTACTTCTGCCAGATGCCGCCGCGCGAACATGTCATTCTGGTTACGATGGCCGAGGGCGCCACCACGGACCGCTACAAGGAACCCATGCTGGTTACCGGCAGGCTGGAGTTGAACGAAAGCGCGGACAGCCGGTTCTTCTACCAGGTCGCCGATGCCACCGTCGCAGCGGGCGAAGAGGGCGGCTCACTCACCAAATGGCACATCGATCCCGAGCATTTTACCCCCGAACACATGAAGTTGAAAGAAGAGCCTGAATTGCATGAAGGTTTTTCCGTGCAATGATTCGCGGCCGGCCTTTCTAAGAAAACAGCGAAATTCTGGACCATGCAGAAAAAGAGCTTGCACTCGCTCCCATTATTTGGTATGGGAGGGACTGTCAGTCATCCTTGCCCATGGCAATGCGGCTTGATGGGAAGCGCGCGGGATACATGGTGTGAGGTAGAAAGGAGGTGATCCATCCGATGGAAAGTCCGGGTAAAACCGGCGCTAGTGGCCACCCCGTGGCCTGCGCCCCAACTTGGCACCAAGCGATGGATCTACCCCACATTTGTGAGGTAGGTCGAGAGAGGAGTGAGTTGTAGCCGGGTTCGCAGTGGCTACTAGCAGCGACGACAAACGGATACCGTATACGACGAGGCGTCCGGCGAGGGCCGGGCGCCTCCTTATATTTGCGCGGACAGGCTTGTCAAAGACAATCCCGTCATTCTTGACAATGGCCTTTATATACACGCCTGTCGTGGCGCCAGCGCACCGGCGGGCCGGTTCTCGAAGAGTGCGCTTTTGCGACGCTGCCAGTGCTTTTGCACGTTGAGTAATTCTTTAGCCGTATGGCGCAAGGGAGCGCACGTGTTTCGCCAATCTGCCCTGTGATAGCGAATACCAGCGTACGACGGGGATAACCATGCCGTTGGCGCTACTTTGGACTGCGGTGGCTTGCCACCGCTATTGCGCGCGTGGGCTGAAGTGCATGCGTTTGTCCAAGGCGGGAGAGCAACCGTACACAGTCACCAGCGGTGTCCTTGAATCCTTCTCGAGCTCATGAGCAGGCCACTTGGG
>CAZMVU010000098.1:0-17320 GCA_964569295.1 uncultured Nitrospirales bacterium | reverse complement strand
GAAGAGAAGAGAAGAGAAGAGAAGAGAAGAGAAGAGAAGAGAAGAGAAGAGAAGAATATGGGAATAGGAGAAGAGGGGAGGGAGTAAAAGGATAAGAGGAGAAGAGAAAACGGGAAGAGGAATAAGAGGGGAAGAGGGGAGGGCTTCGTTCCGAAATATCCATTTGGGAACGCAATTGTATTCGAAAGCTTGGCTTCGCTCTTCAGAAAAGAGGAAAGACCACGTCCTACTCCTGCCGGCGTAGAAACGTGCCACACATCGAGACAAAACCCGCGATGTGTGGCACGTTTCTCTAATCCGCGTAACTCTTTAGCCGTATGGCGCAACGTGACGCACTCGTTCCGCCAGTCTGTCCCGTGACAGCGAATGCCCCGTGCGACGGGGATAGCCATGCCGTTGGCGCCACTTTGGAGTGCGGTGGCAAGCCACCGCAGGTCAAAGTGCGCCTACGTCTTGACTCATAGAAACAGCGGGCAGGACAGAACCGCTACCCGCGCGGATACCGGACAGCCCTCTGTCGTATGGGAAACGGCAAACGGCTAAAGAATTACTAATCCGCAAGGATTCGGACGTGACTTTTCCCTGTGCTCTCTGGAAACCGGCCACAACATAGGGAGGGACGTTGCGCCTCGGCGCCGCTTTTTTCGGCAGGGCGAAACATTGCGGGCGTTTGCGCCGTCCAACGTGCCATGAACGGCATGACATTGGAAGGCGTGTGGCCCCGCGGCATGTTGCGGCGCGCACTGCTGATCGCGTCGGCGTGTGCGGTTGCAGCGGGTGTGTTGGGGTTGCTTTTTGCGCCGCGCTGGAGCGTGTTGCCCGGGCGCTTGGAATATGCGTTGCTCGGCTCGACGGGGTTTCTAGCCGTGGCCATGGCGGCGGGCGCCTTGCGCGCGGGGTATGGCCGCTGGATGCTGGGGGGGCTGGCCTGGTGTTGGGTGGGCGATATTACCGGGTTGCTGGTGTCCTTCGAGGTGAGCGCCCTGGCATTTCTTGTGGGTCACCTGTTCTTCATGGCTGCCTTTTACCAGCGCGGCATCGCGTTGCGGCCCGCGCTCGCCATGGTTCCGCCCGTGGCGCTGGTGAGCCTCGTGACTTTTGCCTGGCTGCGGCCGTATCTTGGCGCGGGGGACCTGCCGCTGGTCATGGCCTATGTGCTGGTGATCAGCGCCATGGTGGCCTGTGCGGGCGGCACCGCACACAACCGGGCCGGCCTGTTGATTGTGGCGGGGGCGGTCATATTCTACGTCTCGGATATCTTCGTTGCCCGGTGGGCGTATGTCGGTGGGGGGAACGTCAACGCCTACTTCTGCTATCCCCTGTACTACACCGCCTGCTTCCTGCTGGCGCTCGCCGCTGGCACCCGGCCCCCGGAATCGTGGGGTACACCGGCAGGGGGCGTTGACACTCTCAGAACAGGGTCATCGTTTCGGGAGGCTTCGGCGGGTGAAACACCGCGTACAGGTCAATGAGCACCTCGGCATCCAGCGCCGCATAGTCCAACTGCTCGGGCGTCAAGGGCCGCTGGGTCCAATCCGAGGTCTGCAACGCCTTGTCCAGGTAGATTTGCAACTCCCGCTCGCACACTTCCCCGAGCTTATGCCCCCCCTCGGCGCTGTTCTTGTGCTTTCTGCGCGAGGCCGTCAGCGTGTCGTATACATGCTTGATGCGGATGCCGTGGCTTCCCAGCATCTGTTCCTCGAACGCCGCATTGTGGATGACCTTCTCGACCGACGTGCTTTCCATGACGGCTTTGAGCGGGGCCAGGTCCGTGAGCGCGAGTGTATCGAGGATGTAGGTCTTTTCGCGCGTGCCCAGTTGCACCGTGCAGAGTTGGCGCGGCTCGTCCAGCGTTGTTTCCACATCCAGCCCGACCATGGGCTCCCGCATAAGCTCGGCACACACCGCCGCCGCCCGCGCCGGGGCGTCCACAAACTCGACCGGCCGTTTGGGCTTGTGTACGCCCGCTTTCTGCGCGATGAGGCCCAACTCCGGATCACCCGGATCATACACAGGCGCCTCCCATGCCGCGATGTCCGTCCCCGCAAGGAATTCCCTGAGATAATCCACCGCCGCCTCGCGCGATTCATGCGGCCCTTCCGGGCGCATACGCCGCCAATTCCGCGAGATGAGCAGTAGGCGTCCGCCAGGCCGGACGAGGTTAAAGGCGGTTTGTATGGTTTTGTGTCTGTTTGCGTCCGTCTTCAGCCGGCGCATCAGATAGATCAGCCCGACCCAGTCGTGGTAGCCCCGCGGCTCCGTCGTGTAGCCATACGGCGGATACGGATCATAGCCCGAGACCGCCTTGAACTTCCGCATCCGCAGCCAGGCCACATCCGCTCCCCGCCCGCAGCCATAACACAGAATCCGTTCCGAAGGCATGATGACCCGTTGCGCAACCAGCCGCTGCAAGAACGGCGAAGGGTCCGTGCGCTCCTTGCGTGCCTGTTGGGTGGGCGGTTCTTTCTGCGGCGGGTCCGGCAAAGCTGTCCTCCCGGTTGTGCTGCATTGGCGGCCGGCCACCGGCCGTGTGTCGCATGCTACCGGCAGAATGCATGAACGTCAAGTGGGGGCTATCAGGACGGTTCAGGCGTGGTTGCAACCGCTCTATAGCTTCGGGGGGTGTTGCAGAGATCGGTGGTTTCTTTCGGATCGGCCTGCATGTGGCAGAGCTGGCCCGGAAAAAGTGGGGGAGGCCGTTTTTTGCCAGCCGCCGCCGCATTGGCATTCGAGGTATTTCCACCGTGGTGTGCGAATGGTGAACATACACAGTTATTGCTCGATGTGAAATGGGGGCGGTTAGGCACCTGCTTATCGACGTGCTATTGGAAGCACCGGGTTGTCTGGCCGCCTCCGATGGGTTTGGTGAAGTCTAGCTTCTTGCCGAAAAGGCGCGGGTTGTTTCTTGTTGAACGTGTCCAGGGGTACTTGGTCATTCATGCTCGGCTTGTTCCATACCCTAAGCGCCTGGTTCTTAAGCACGCCGCGCCAGCAGTAGCGGCCCGTGCGCAGGGTGTAGCGTGTGGTTGCACGCACCGCGCTGGGCGAATGGCCAGAAAATAATAGAACGTACCTGAAATGTGTCGTTACCAAGACTTTTCGGGGAGAAAGGCCAATCGGCCAAAGTCGCAACTCCCCTGCCATTCAAGACTTCCCAATTTCGCAATTGGCTCCGGTGGGTTCCCTGTTGACATTACAAGCTAAAAGACGCCTATAATCGTGATTCTTGCGCTGTAGTGTCCGCAAATCAATGCGCGGCAAACAAGAAGAATCGCACCGCCGGCAGCCGCGCGCGGCGCCGGGCACGGAGTTAGTATGCGCGAATGTGCCAACACGGATTGGTGGACACGCTGGGCTCCGGGGGGCGCCAAGCTGCTTGACGCAGTCTCACTTTTCTACGTTTTCCTGCCGGTCTTTCTTTTTGTTATCGGATGGCTGCGCGCCGAATGGGCAGTCGTGGTGATCGTGCTGATGGTGGCGGCGGTTATCATAAGCTGGGTGGAATCAACATTCACCCGAACCTCGGCGGACCAACAAAGGATGGTGCCGGTTGCGCCCGGCCTATTTGCCCGGCGCGTTGTGCTGGTGGTGCTGGTGACAAGCTTCGTGGTGGCCTGTACAGGAATCGGGGGTTATAGCTACCAGTTCGCTGATTATACGGCATATGATGCAATTCTGCGCGATCTCATCGAGGTGCCGTGGCCCGGAGGATTTGAGTTAAGTGAAGGCGGGGATAAGGCCACTACAGCCTATTACTTGGGCTATTACCTGCCCTCGGCAATTGTGGGCAAAGTGTTCGATTGGCAGGTGGCGTATCATTTCTCTTACGCGTGGGGAGTGCTGGGAGTACTTTTATTAATCGCATGGTTTATGCGCATCGCAGGTTCTACAGCGGTTTGGCTGGCTCTGTTTTTTCTGTTCTTTGGCGGTTTGGATGTGATAGGCCACCTGTTTACGGCACGTCCGCCCTGGCACCCTGAGGTGGGGTGGTTGAACTATTTGACGGGCACCTACTGGTGGTCAAGTGGCTATGGATGGCTCGACTATTGGTCGGCGAATTACGCGCTATCGCCGCGTGGCAGCTTTATGAACGGGGTCTTCTTCCGTTTCTTTTCCCCCCTTTCTTTCCTGGTGGATGGTCCCTGCCACATCCTTCCGGGCACCCTGGCTGTCTTAATGATATTTCATGATGTTGTGCGGCGTTGCACTTTGCATCGTATTGTTTTATTGTGGAGTACCGTAATATATGCGTCCGTATTTGTTTCATTGGGGATGTTTCCGTTTGTTGTGTTCAGTGCATTCATTCTGCGGTTTCAAAGGGCAATTACCTTACAGAACGCCACAGGGGCCGTGATCATGCTGATAGCAGTGCTCTATTTTTCGAGCGCGGAAGGTGTAGTGGTGTCGGAATTGTTGTGGAACCGCGTGCCGCTTCAAGACATATGGCCCATCCTATTGTTATATTATGTGGCGGAATTTGGTATTCTTGCCTTTGCCGTTCCGCGCATCAACCAGAGCTACCTTCGATTCAAACGTTACTGGCTTTACTTGTGCATCATCGCTTTTTTGTTAGGGCCCTGGTATTGCCTGGGCAGGTATAACGATTTTTCAACAAAAGTAATCATTCCTGCGCAACTCCTTTTTATGATTTACATTGCGGTCGCGCTGTGCGCCCCGGAAAGAAAAGGCGACATACGTTGGAAGATTCTTTTGGTCCTTCTCGGCGTGGGGGCGCTGGCCCCCCTCGGCCACGTACTCAGGGCGGTAGAATTTGGGTTTAACTTCTCACCGCCACCGCTTTCGCAGATTCGCCACGTAAATGAGCGCTTGCCAGAAGACTGGACGCTGCAAGGCCACGCGAATACGCAAGCGTTCTTCTGGAAGCACCTTGCGCAAGAGGTCACTTACAAACCTTTTGAAAAGGTGCCTGTCATGCAAAGTTGGGATTTTAGCAAACCGAAAGACCGGGCTGCATGGGATTTCTACAGCCGGGACTGGGACCCGTTGGCGCGCGGTATGCGCATTTACGCAAAAACCGAGAATGCGCTCATGCGCTTGGAAGGTGCTGATTTCCATGCCAAGGATGTGGGGACGGTAAAGCTGGATGTAGAACTTGAAAATCAGAAGGGCAAACCTATAGACGGTACATGTGTACTTTTCTGGCAGGGCAATGTGGAAGGTGCTTCGAATGCAAAAGACTGGGGATTCCATGCATGGAAATCCAATGTCATTCACCCGCTTACAGAATCCGTACGGGCTAATCCGTATTGGCGAGGACCTATTAAAACCTTGGCCGTCTATTTGAACGACGGGCAGAACACAGAACGCCCATGTCAGGTTATTCTGAAACGACTCACACTCTACAACCGCTGATAGGTGTACACACGGATTCCCGAAAAGGCGCCCACGCCCCGCGTAGGCCCGATCGTGGGGTAAGCGTGCACTGCGTTTCGCTCAAGGCAATCCGACGCAGGCTGCTCATTGAAGTGCGCGTCAAGGGTGCCGGTGCGCATGGTGGGCACAAAGACCTCTCGGTGGGCGCAGGTGGCGATAAAGCGCCAGACGTGTGCACTACCCGCGGGTGCTCCCGCTGGCCAACGTCTGTGTTGCGTCACGCGCCGGTCCAGCACGCAGAGGGGGATGGTTTGTGTCGCCACCTTATTCGTCGGTTCCATGCCCAATGTGCTTACGTACTGCTTGCCGTGCCGCTCCATGGCGGGTTCCACGAGGTGGACGCGTTCTTGCGGAGGTGCGCAACCTGGGCCTCCCAATCGCTCAATAGGGGGGGCTGGGGTGTGACGAGCCTCTCAAGCCGGTCGATAAGGGCGCGAAGCTGACGCTTGGCGGCGGTTTAGCGCTGTCGCTTACGCATCTGTAGAGCAAAATATATAACAATATGTCGAGTTTGCGCTTACCTTAGACACAATATATAGCGTTGCTCTGTGATTTGGCAATCCTTTGAACGGTTACGATAAACGGTGTACAATACACTCAAGCGCTCTCGAGTACGTGCACGCTACGAGCTAAGGCAGACAGAAACGCATTGGGGTCGATAGGATACATTATCGTATGCTATGCATAAGAGGATCGTGAAAATCCTCGGCGCTGCGGCAAAACGTGTAGACCTTTTTGCAAAGGCCGGACCCTTGAGGTGCATGTAGTGAAAATATGCTTGATGAGTTTACATTCGCACGGAACCAATAGCACCGTCCCCCCCATTGGCCTTGGCTATATTGCAAGCTTAGCCCGCGATGGCGGGCACATCGTGGATCTGTGCGGACCGCTAGACGTGAAGCTCGGCGACAATCATTTGCAGCAGTATCTGAGGGGCTTCAAACCTGATGTGCTCGGCGTAAGCGTATTCTCGTGTGATATCGACACTGCCAGGGATACACTGCGCGTGGCCAAGGAAACCCTTCCGGAAATAGTCACGGTTCTTGGCGGCCCTCATCCGTCGTGCGCTCCCGCAACGCTGTTTGATGCCTTTCCTGATCTGGATTATGCATTCCGAGGCGAAGCAGAAGCTGGTTTTCTCGCGTTTCTTGAGGCGTTGGAGGATAGCTCCCAAGTTTGGTCATTGGTGCCAGGTCTTATCTGGCGCACCCCTGATGGTAAAACTGTCATGAATGAGCGGGGCATGGTGGAACACCTAGACGACCTTGCATTTCCCGCGTGGGACCTCATGGAGCCGCGTCGATACATGACGTCCATGTACTTTTACACGCCCGCGTTGCCCGCGCCACCGATTGTCGCAACGCGAGGGTGCCCCTTCAAGTGCACGTTCTGTGCAAACCACTGTATTACCGGGCGCCGGGTCCGCAAGCGATCGGTCGAAAACATTATGCGCGAGTTGCGGATGCTCAAGGAACAGTATAACATTCGCGGCTTTCAGTTTGTGGATGATAATGTGGCATTTGACAGCAATCTTCTGGCGAATCTGTGCGACCGCATAATTGAAGAGCAGCTCGACTTGGAATGGAGCTGCCCGGTGGGGTTGCGTATTGGAAGTGTAAACGAAAACCTTATTCAGAAGATGGAGCACGCCGGCTGCACAGGCATTTCAATGGGGATTGAAAGTGGCTCCCAGCGGGTTCTGGATATGACCATGAAATCTCTTACGCTAGGGGATGTATGGAAAACCGTGGAGATGATACGGCGCGTAACCCGTATGCGCATACTAGGCCACTTTATATTGGGATTCCCCACCGAAACTCGCGAAGAGATTGACAAGACCATTGACCTGGCTTGCGCACTTCCTCTGGACCTTGCGAGTTTTTACCTTCTCAAACCGGTGCCCGGAACGGAAATCTGGCACCAATTGGAGAGCCAAGGCGTTATCGATTCAGTGGGTACATTCGCCCATTGGGACTGGCGTAACTCACTGTCCGAGCGCAGCTATTGCGAGTTGTCACGCAAGGAACTCAACGATAAGTATCGCGAAGCATATTATCGCTTCTATCTGCGACTTCCCATAATAATGAACATGCTCAAGAGCGTAAGAACCCGCGATCAAATGTTCCGCATTATGCAGGGTGTAAAGCGATTGTTCACCAGTTGACTTACAGGGCAATGCATCTGCGGTTGGCAAAAGGCGTATCCCTAAGTAGAGTACTGTAGTGGCACGTGTGGTATAGAGGCAAGGCGCCAAGAGCACAAGGCTACCTGCGAACAGGAGGCCGAATGGCTGGCAAAGAGCCTGGGAACGCGTAACGCGTCGGGTGCGCTTTGCGGAGAAGTAAACACGAGGTGAAAAGAACGTTCCCGGAATACCGTTACCGGTTTCACCTATGGGAAGATACTACTACTACAAAATAGGAAGAACCTTCGTGATAATGCGTCGCAAGTGCTATCGAGTTAAAGTGCAGCGGGAGAGTGCTTTGCTTTCAAGCGCAGCAGGACAGAACACTTTTTACCTGCAGGTGCGATCACGGAGAGTGAGTAATTATGGAAGACTCTAACGCAGAATGGCAAGGGAACCAAGCCTTGCCATGCGATATTACCCTCTTGACTTCGTGCTTTAACGAAGTAGACTCGTTGGAGGAGTTTTACGTGCGCGTGGTTAAAGCTATGAATACCCTGGACCGCCCCTATAACATGGTTTTTGTAGATGATGGCAGCACGGACGGGACCTACGAAAAGCTGACGCAGCTATTTGAGCGGGATGAAAATGTGCGGGCGGTAATTTCTCTGGCACAAAACATGGGACAGGCCAAGGCGATGACTGCAGGCTACCCTTATCTGGATGGGCGAGCACTTTTGATAATGGATAGCGACCTTCAATTGAATCCCGAAGAAATTCCGTTATTGATACGGGAGTACGATAAGGGCTATGATTTGGTGTGCGCATGGCGAAAGAGGCGTACCGATAGTGTTTTTCGCCAAATAGGGTCCCGTGTCATACGGAGGATTCTTTGGCTCTTTTCGCCCATTCGCTTGCATGACTTTGGATGCACATTCATGGTCATTAACATGCAAATCATACATTCCTTCGGGCTTGGACCTTTTCAGGAAGTAAGGCCGACGCAAATCCTGGCCAGTATCCCAAATTGGTCTGAGGTTGTTGTTTCGCATTCACCGCGAAAGCACGGCAAGTCAGGTTGGACACCGGTCAAGTTGTTTGGACGCGCAATGAACGTCCTTTTGGATGTGCTTTTGTGCCGGGCGACGGCCATTTTTTGGGGCGCTCTTGCGCTTTATTTTGCAGTAGCGTTCTACCCGCTGGCGGCATTCGGAATCTCTGACGGGGCTGTAAACCGTGGTGTCGTAATGGCGCTAATTCTATGCAATATGTGGGTATCGTTAGGTATCTGTGTATTGTTGGGGTTAGTTGTTAAAAGTGTTGGTGTAGCGTTACCGAAGCACCCAGCTTATATTGTGAGAGATGTAAAAGTTAGAGACGGTAAGAGAGCCCATGGAGGTTGAGAAGATGTCAAACACGATCGTTATACTGGGAGCATGCGGAGGTGCCAGGCAGGCTTATGTTCGGGTACGCGACAAATATCCTGGGATGCAAGTTGTATTCGTGGACGATAAATCGGATATTACTGAAATTAGAATGGCTAACAGCGTGATTCCCGTGGTAAAGGATTGGAACTTTTCCAAGGTGCGTGCGGGTAATGATGAAGACTTTCGCTCCTTTATTTGCGGGGCGGGGAATCCGAAAGTGAAGAAGACCATGGTGGAGCGTGCGATCGATGCCGGCCTGACAGCAGCCCCTACCTTCGTCGACAATACTGCTGTGGTTACGGCGGATTCAGTCGGCGTGGGAGGTGCTATTATGCCGGGGTGTGTTGTCAGTCCCCAAGTGAGAATCGGTGATTACGTGCATTTGGATGGAGTTGTTGTCGTGGGCCACGATTCGATTATCGAAGATTATGCCACGTGCGCACCGGGTGTAGTCATTCCCGGGAATGTCCATATTGGTAGGGGTTCTTTTCTTGGGGTTGGTACTGTGTTGCGCGAAGGTGTTGCTGTGGCCCCGGGAACTGTTACAGGAGCACAGACATGTGTAGTAAAAGATGTATTAGAGGAAAATAAGATTATTATAGGTGTACCGGGCAAGGTTTTTAAATGAACCCGTACCGATTAAGTATATGGCGAAAGATGGCGCAGGTGCTTGGGCAGTTTGTGTCCCGGTGATAGTCAAAACCAACGTGCGGCCACCATAGGCATGCCGTTGGGACCACTCTGGAGTACGGCGGCAAGGTGCCGCTGTTGAAAGGGCACATACATCTTGGCTCATATAGAGTTAGCGGGTGAACGAAGATCGCTCCCGGCGCCTTTAGTGAGAAGCCGTGTTGAGAAGTGCGGAAAGCTGCTCACGGCAAGCAGCTAAAGAATTGCATAAACCCTAACGTTGCACGGGCAAGGCACATGCAGCAGGAACGGGAAGATACAAGCGGGAAACAACGTCTTCGTAACACAGAAAGGCCAACTGCACCTGCGGTGGACTTTAAGGTTTGGGCAATGTCTCTTGTATAACGCGAACATCTAAGCAGTTTAGTTTCCCCCCAGCAATGTTTTCCGCTTTCGCTATCCGTCGAGCGTCCAGGGGGTGCGGTAGCTGGGTTAGAGCATTTTCTTGGCTACGGGGTCACCATTCCGAACGAATTCATAGATTAGCAGCTTAGCAGCCCGTTGCAAAAGGGGCAGTTTCTGCCCGTCTAAGGCTTGACAGATTGATATTTATGTTTAACACTCCTCGCAACGCAACGGAGGAGATTTGAGCATGGCCATGGGGCAGCGTCCGGATGGACCTCAGGAAACGTTCTGGGTAGAAACAGCGGCGCTCGCGAAATCGCCGCGGGGGGCCGCTACCCCAAGAACCGTGAACGGTTACATCCCTCAGCATAACGAGACTTCTCACGCATGGTTTCGACACCACCATCGTCACTTAATGGGGGAGTTGGCCGGCGTCCGGCGTTCCTCAAGTGCTGTCTGTAACCGTCTCACGATCTCGGGGTGCGCATCGTAGCGGTTGTTGGTTTCTTGCGGGTCGGCCTGCATGTCGTAGAGCTGGCCCGGAAAGCGTGGGGGGGAGTCGGGTTTCTTCCAGCCGCCGCCACCCTTACCTTCGATGTACTTCCACCGCGCTGTGCGAATGGCGAACATGCCGTGGTAGGAATGGTGAACGATGCTTTTCCGCGGCGGTGATGCTTCGCCGGGCGCTTCGAGCAGGGGCAGGAGGCTAACGCTGTCCTCGGCGGCGCCCTGTGGCAGGGTATGGCCCACGATGGCGGCGCAGGTTGCCATGAGATCATTGAGCCCCGCCAGCGCATCGCACACAGCACCTTCGGGTATGCGCCCCGGCCAGCGGGCGAGAAACGGCACCCGGTGGCCGCCGTCCCAGATATCGGTTTTGATGCCGCGATAGATATGGCTCGGATTGTGGCCGTAGCGGAGGACGGATTCGGGTTGCCCGGCCATGTTCTCGCCGTCGCGGGCGGGAGAACCGTTGTCGCTCGTGAAGATGAGCAGCGTGTTCTCCGCCTGGCCGGATTCCTCGAGGGCGCGCATGATCTCGCCGACCGTCCAGTCGACCTGGTACACGAAGTCGCCATAGCGCCCGGCTTCGCTCTTGCCCTGGAAATCTTCCGCCGGTGCGATGGGCGTGTGCGGTGCGGTGAGCGGAAAGTAGAGGAAGAAGGGCGTGTCGTCTGCGTGGGTTTTGATGTAATCCGCGGCCTTCGCCGTGATTCGCGGCATGACCGCATCGAGTTCCCAGTCCGGCGCCATCGGGCCTGGCGAGCCGAACATGTCCTTCGGTTTCTCCTCGGCCGGCAGCTTGGTGATGCGGTCGTTCTCAATCCAGGTGTAGGGCGGGAAGTTCGGCACATCATCGCCGAAGTAATAATCGAAGCCGCGCGTGGTGGGGCCGCCGCCGACAGGTGTGGTGAAGTCGACCCTCTTGCCGAAAGGCTCACGCACCTCGCGGTTCCATTTGCCCAGCGGTATTTCGTCATTGACGGAAGTGCCGTCCGCGGTCGGCCAGTCCCAGCCGAGGTGCCATTTGCCGATGCACGCCGTTTTGTAACCGTGTTGCTTGAGCATGGCCGGCAGGGTGAGGCGGTCCGGTTCGATGAGTGGACCGTCCCATGGCCAGAGCACGTGCTTCTTGAGCCGGCTGCGCCAGCAGTAGCGGCCGGTGAGCAGGCTGTAGCGCGTGGGGGTACACACCGCGCTGGGCGAATGCCCGTCCGTGAACCGCAGGCCCTGCGAGGCCAGCCGGTCCAGGTTTGGCGTGGGAATCTTCGAGTCCGGGTTCTGACACGCCATGTCGCCGAAACCCATGTCGTCCGCAAGGATGATGACGATGTTCGGGTGCTTGTTCTCCGGTGCCGCGTGCAGGCGCGGCGTCCCCGCCAACGCCAACGCGCCGGCGCCAAGGGTTTTCATGAACGTGCGTCGCTGCATTACGGTCTTTCCGAGTGCTGTTTGTAGCTGGGTAGCGGTTCGTGTGCGATCGTTGCATAGAGGACATCCGGGTCCAGGTCGGCGCCGTTCGGCCATTCAATCGCACCGATTTCCTGGTTTACCCGCACCTGCGCAAACAGTGAGGGGGCGCGCAGCGGCGCGAAAACCCCCTCGAATGGAACGAGGCCGGCCAAGGCCACGATATCCTCTACACTGTCTTCAAATCGGATGCGAAGACGGTGCCTCTCCAGGGCTTCCACTTCAATGACGTCTATCAACATTCAATGCAAAACCGGTTTTTCTTGAAGGGGGGGTCTGGGGGGAAAACTTCTTTTTCCCAGTAAGAAGTTTCCCCCCAGCAATGTTTTCCCCTCCCGCTACCCCTCCAACGTCCAGGGGGCGCGGTAGTTGGGCTCGAGCATTTTCTTGGCTACGGGGTCGTCCCCGGTGATTTCTTCGTTGTCTGGATCCCATTGGATTTTGCGGCCCGTGAAGATGGCGATGTTGCAGAGGTGGCCGACCGACGCACTCCGGTGCGCGACTTCCGCCGGGGTGATCGTTTGTTGGCGGGACTTCACGCAGTCGATGAAATTGCGGAAGTGGTCTGTGCTCTTGTAGAGCTTCGTTTCGTCGTCGCCGATGTTCTCATCCAGCACCTTCGGGTTTTCCGCTTCGAGGGTGTCGCCGCGGGCGGCGAAAATCCAGCCGTCTTCGCCGTACCATTTGGCGCCCATGGGATACTGGGCGCCGATCCGGATAACAGTGCCGTCGGCATAGGTACAGGTGCAGTCGTATTCCGCGGGCGTGTCCCAGGTGCCCACGTTGGGAATGCTCCCCGTGCCTTCCACGCTTACAGGCCCTGTGTAGTCGAGGCCGAGGCCCCAATGGGCAATGTCGAGGTGGTGGCCCACCCAGTCCATGATCCGGCCGCCGCCGTAATCGAGCACCCAGCGCCAGTTCTTGTGAATGCGCATCGGGCAGTAGGGCGCGAACGGTGCTGGCCCGAGCCAGCGGTCGTAGTCGAGCTCCGCCGGGGGCACGCTGAATTGCACCTTGCCTTCGGTATCGGCGTAGTCGGAGTAGCCGCTGCCCAGTCCCACTTCGACGTGGGTCACCTTGCCGATGCGCCCATTGCGCACGAGCTCACACGCGCGGTGGAAGTTGGCCTTGCTGCGCTGCCACGACCCCGTCTGCCAGATGCGGTTGTTGCGCTGGACGGCGTCGGCCATGGCGCGGCCTTCGCGCAGCCGGTGGGAAATGGGCTTTTCGCCGTAAATGTCGAAGCCGGCGTTTGCCGCGCGAATCGCGGGGATAGCGTGCCAATGATCTGGGAGCGCGATCATGACGGTGTCGAGGTCATCGCGTTGCAGCAACTCCTCGAAGTTCCTATAGGTCGCGCAGTCGTTGTTGTCGTAGGTGCGATCGACGGTGCCCTTCATTTTCGTGAGATGGTTTTGGTCCACATCGCACAGCGCGATCACCTGCACGTCGTCCATCCGGAGAAACTGGCCGAGATTACCCGGGCCCTGCCAGCCGAGGCCGATGGCGCCCATGGTCACCCGTTCACTTGGTGGTGTGCGCTTGCCCTTGCGGGCGCCCATGGTGGTGCAGCCGCTGATGATCGCCGGTCCTGCCGCGGCTGCCGTTGCCGTTTGCAAGAAACTGCGCCGGTTCATTCTTTGTCCCATGTCGATACCCCTTCGTTGAGAATCCGTGGTTGCATGCGTGGGTATCATACCAGCGCGTGTCCGGGAACGCGAAGGTTTGCGGAGCGAAAGAAGGGCCTGTGCCGGGTGCCAATAACAACATGTTCCCCTTGCTGATTCTTGCTGGTTGGCATCTGCTGGTTTGTAGCGTGCCTTCTTGGCACGTGTGCGGGCGTGGCGCGTGAACCGCGGCACCCATGTGCGGTAAACTGCGGTTTTCCGGAAATATGGACTCCGGGAAGAGGGAGGTACTCATGTTCAGAAGTTTTTTTGCGCTAATGGTGTGTTGTTGTGTGGGTGCGGCCCACGAGCCTATCGACGTTGGAACGCGCCTTGAACTACTGGTGGACGATTATCTCATCGAGGCGCTGCGTGGCGCTGCCTCTTTCGAGTTGCACCACCCGGTGCCGCAGGAGGTTGTGCTTGTGCACGATGCGCCGTGGGAGGGAAGCGGCAGCGGCTACCATACCGTGTTTGCGGACGGCGATAAATACCGGATGTATTACAAGGCGTGGAACCTGCTTGTCACGGAAGAAGGGCTTGACCGGCCGCATGAAACGCTCGCCTGTTATGCGGAAAGCGCCGACGGGATTCATTGGGAAAAGCCGGATTTGCAGCTCTTCGAATTCGAAGGATCGAAGTCAAATAACATTGTATGGACGGGCAAGGGCTCCCACGATTTCACCCCCTTTCGGGATCCAAACCCCGGCTGTGCGCCGGAGGAACGCTACAAGGCCATCGGTAACGGTTCCGGCCCGCGTGGCGCTTATGCCTTCAAGTCGGCGGACGGCATTCACTGGTCGCCGTTGCAGGAAGCGCCAATCCTGACCGATGGTGTGTTCGACTCGCAGAACCTCGCCTTCTGGGACGCTGTACGCGAGGAGTACCGCGCGTATTACCGCGATTTCCGGGATGGTGTGCGCGGGATTAAGACGGCGACTTCGAAAGACTTCCGCGACTGGACCAGCCATGGTTGGCTCGAATATCCCGGCGCAACGAACTACCAGCTTTACACAAACCAGGTGAAGCCATACTACCGCGCGCCACATCTGTTCATCGGGTTTCCAACGCGCTATATCGAGCGCGGCTGGTCACCGTCGATGGAGGCGTTGCCGAACCCAGACCATCGCCGGGTGCGGTCGGCCGCGCAAGACCGCTATGGCATGGCTATCACCGACGGTCTTCTCATGACCAGCCGTGACGGTATCACGTTCAAACGGTGGGACGAGGCCTTGCTGCGGCCGGGCCGCCGCAACAACGAGAATTGGGCCTATGGTGACAACTACATCGCCTGGCATGTTCTCGAAACCGCACCGGACACGCTGTCTCTCTACGCCACGGAAAGCTACTGGACCCAGCCGGGCAGCAAGCTGCGGCGGTTCACGTTGCGCGTGGACGGGTTTGTCTCGGTGAGTGCGCCCATGGCCGGCGGCGAGATCGTCACCAAGCCGTTGGTCTTCCATGGTGACGAGCTGGTGCTGAATTTTGCCACCTCCGCTGCCGGCAGCATTCGCATCGAACTGCAAGAGGCAGACGGCACGCCGATTCCAGGCTTTACGCTCGACGACGCCCCGCCCATTTTCGGTGATGATACGGCGCGTGTGGCGCCTTGGAAAAACGGGGGCCATCTCGCCGAATTCGCCGGCGCCGCCGTACGGCTGCGGATTCAGCTTGAAGACGCAAATCTCTATAGCCTGCAGTTTCAGTAGCTATGAGCTGCCGGTAACGATGGTGGTTCATGCGATGCGCAAAAAGTTTCCAGGCAGAACTTGCAAGCTGCCCTTTTTCCGGTTTGGTGTTCGTTGGTCACTGCTATGCTTTCGGTCATGACCAGCAAGAGCAAGGTATACCTTGTCGGGGCGGGCCCGGGCGATCCGGGGCTCATAACCGTGCGTGGACGGGACTGTCTGCGTGGCGCGACAGCCGTGGTATATGACACGCTGGTGCATCCCGCACTCCTCGATCACGCGCCGCCGGATGCGGAGCGCATTTTTGTGGGGAAGCAAACCGGCCGCCACAGCCTGCCGCAGGAAGAGATTCAGCGCGTGTTGATAACGCAAGCGCAGGCCGGGGCCACCGTGGTGCGGTTAAAAGGGGGCGATCCGTTCGTGTTTGGGCGTGGGGGAGAGGAAGCCCGGGCTTTGGCCGCGGCTGGGATACCCTTTGAGGTTGTCCCCGGCGTCACCGCGGGAATTGCCGTGCCGGCCTATGCGGGCATACCGGTGACGCAGCGGGGAGTCGCGGGCAGTGTGAGTCTTATCACCGGCCACACGCGTGACGACGACACGCTCGGCCTCGGCAGTCTGGCCCGGGAGGGCACGCTTGTGTTTTACATGGGCGTGAAGAACCTGCCGCGCATCGTGCGTGAGCTGCACGCGATCGGCCGCCGCCCGGACACGCCGGCCGCCATGATTAGCTGGGGTACCTGCGCACGGCAGCGCACGGTCTGCGCGCGGCTCGATCAACTCGATGAAGTGGCCCGGACTGCCGGTATCGAAGCCCCCGCCATTGTACTTGTGGGCGAGGTGGCCCATTTGCGCGGCGCACTTGCCTGGTTCGAGGCGCGTCCACTCCATGGCCTCCGTGTGGCCGTCACGCACACCCGTCAGCGTAGCGGCGCCCTCGACAACCGCTTGCGCGAACTGGGCGCCGAGGTCATCGCCGTGCCCACGCTCGCCATCGAACCGGCCGATCCCGCCGGGGACCCCCTCGATCCGGCGCAGTACGACTGGATCGTGCTCACCAGCGTCAATGCCGTCGAGATGCTTTTCACCCTATTGAGCCGCCGCGGCGCCGATGCACGCCGCTTGGCCGGCGTACGGCTGTGTGTTTCCAGTACGCCCACCGTTGTCGAGGCTGTTCGTGCGCGCTTTCTCGAGCCGGATGTCGTGCCCACGGCTTTCGGTGCAGAAATCACCCGCGATGCCATGGTCGCGGTTGCGCCGCTGGAAGGCCGGCGTGTGCTTATGCCGCGGGCTGACATTGCCCACAGCAGCCTGCCCGATGTGTTGCGTGAAGCCGGTGCCCATGTTGACGCGCCCGTCGCCTGGCACAGCACCGTGCCCGAAGGCGCCGAGGAGAATGTGGCCGCCATGTTGCGCGCTGCGCCGCAGCTCGTTGTGTTCACAAATGCCGCCGCCGTGCGCAATTTCGCACATATTCTGGGAGAACGGTTGTCCACGTTCGCCGCTGGCGCCGCGGTTGCCTCGCTTGGCCCCGTAACCTCGCGCACGCTCACAGGGCATGGCCTGCCGGTTCATGTTGAGCCGGCCCGCCCCGACCTCGAGCACCTCATCGAGGCCATCTGCGACTGGCGCCGTTCTAGTAGCATATGAAGCCTATTCCAAGGACATCCGGGGCTTTGCACGGAGGCTCGGGACAATCCCTGCGGGTTTCCGTTCCGCCGGCCGTGGATAACCAACGTGGCTACTATAAGCTATCCTCTTTCCCCTTTTCCTTGGCCGTCTGGAGACCTTACGGTCGTTGCCCATACGCGTTAACCTAGAAGACTGTCCCCACTTTTTTGGCGTTTGTGAGAAAGCGCTGCGTTGTCCGTGACTCCGCAAGACAGGGGATTAAGCGCGCTCGCTTTCTCCTTCGCGACGACGCTACCGCTGGACAGCCGGACGCGGCGCGAGGCAGCTATTCCGCCCGAGGCGGACAAGACGCGCTTGCTTGCGTCAGTCCCGATTTGCTCGCTG
>CAZMVU010000097.1:0-17334 GCA_964569295.1 uncultured Nitrospirales bacterium | reverse complement strand
GGCGATGCCTGATTCCCCCTTCCCCCTTCCCCCTTCCCCCTTCCCCCTTTTCCTCAGCTCTTGGCTGCTTTCTTCTGCTTGCCGGCGGGGCGGTAGATGTGGGTGCTGTAGCCGTGAAAGGAGGCGGCGGATTCCATGATGGTTTCGCTCAGCGTCGGGTGCGGGTGGATGGTGAGGTCGAGGTCGCTGGCGACGGCGCCCATCTCGATGGCGAGGGCGCCTTCGGAAATCATTTCGCCGGCGCCTTCGCCCACGATGCCCATCCCGAGGACTTGTTCGGTCTCGGGGTCGCAGATGATCTTCGTGAGGCCGTCGGATAGATTGAGGGTCGAGGCGCGGCCCGAGGCGCTCCAGGGGAAACGCAACACCTTGATGTCGCGGCCTTCCTGCTTGGCCTCTTCCTGTTGCAGGCCGCAGTAGGCGATTTCGGGGTTGGTGAAGACCACGGCGGGAATGGCGCGCGGTTCGAAGGCGACATTGCGCCCGGCGATAACCTCGGCCGCTACACGCCCTTCGTGGCTGGCCTTGTGGGCGAGCATCATGCCGCCCACCACGTCGCCGATGGCCCAGATGTCCGGGTCATCCGTGCGCATTTGTTCGTCCACCTTGATGAAGCCCTTGTCGTTCACCTGTACCTTGGTCGAGTCGAGGTTGAGGCCGCTGGCGTTCGGCTTGCGGCCGACGCACACAAGCACCTTGTCGAAGGTGCGGTCCGGCTTCTCCACGCCTTCGCCTTCGAGCCGCACCTTGATGCCGTTCTTCACTTCTTGCATGTCCTCGACCTTGGTCTCGAGGTAGATTTCGTGGAAGACCTTTTCCATGCGCTTGTGCAGCGGCTTGACGAGTTCCCGGTCGGCGCCGGGCAGGAGTCCGGGCGTCAACTCGACGAGGGTCACCTTCGAGCCGAGATTGGCATAGACCGAGCCCAGTTCGAGGCCGATGTAGCCGCCGCCGATCACCAGCAACGATTTCGGAACGTCCGGCAGTTGCAGGGCGGAGGTCGAGTTCATGATGTTGGGCGAGTCGATGAGCGGGCCGAAGCGCTGGGGCCGGCTGCCCACGGCGATAATGGTCTTCTCGGCCTTCACCTGCTCGTGCTGCTGCTCGCGGAACACCTCGATGGTGTGAGAGTCCACAAAGCTCGCGAGCCCCTGAATGTGCTTGACCTTGCGGGCCTTGCAGAGCTGGCCGAGGCCGTTGGTCATCTGTTCGATCACCTGGAATGTGCTGGCGCGCAGCTTGTCGAGGTCGATCTCGGGCTCTCCGAAACGGATGCCCCAATGATTGGCCTCCCGGGCGTCGCTGAGCAGTTTGGCCGCGTGCAGCAGGGCCTTCGAGGGTATGCACCCGCGGTAGAGGCATACGCCGCCGGGGTTCGGTTCATACTCGATGAGGGTGACGTCGAGGCCGAGGTCGGCCGCCATGAACGCCGCGGCATAGCCGCCTGGGCCGCCGCCCACGACGGCGAGCTGTGTCTTGTGTACTTCGGGCATTGCCTGGTATCTCCTTCGCCTTCGCTTGCGTTGCCTGTAAGGTTGGCGCTTAATCGTCCAGAAACAGAATCCACGGCTGCTCGATGGCCTCGCACAGCCAGCGGGTGAAGCGTGCGGCTTCGGCGCCGTCGATGAGCCGGTGGTCGTAGGACAGACTCAGCGGCATCATCATACGCGGTGCGAACTGGCCGTTGATATGGACCGGTTCGATGCTCGAACGCGACACGCCGAGGATACTCACCTCGGGGCCGTTGATGATGGGGGTAAAGGCCGTGCCCCCGATGCCGCCCACGTTGCTGATGGTGAAGGTGCCGCCCTGCATGTCTTCAAGGGACAGCTTGCGGTCGCGGGCTTTCCTTGCCAGGGCCGGCATTTCGATGCACACCTCGGTCAGGCTCTTCTGGTCCGCATCGCGGATGACAGGGACGAGCAGGCCATTCGGTGTGTCCACGGCGACCCCGACATTGTAGTACTGCTTGTAGATGACTTCCTGGGCGTCCATGTCGACGCTGGCATTGAATTTCTCGAAGCGCTTCAGGGCCTCGGCCACGACCTTGACGAGGATGGCGGTCACCGTCAGCTTGCCGCCGGCTTCCTCGACCTTCTTCCCATACTTTTTGCGCATGGTCTCGATTTCGGTGATGTCGGCCTTGTCGTGGTGGGTGACATGGGGAATGCCGGTCCAGTTGTTGAGCATGCGCTCGGCGGTTTTCTTGCGAATCTGGCTCATGCCCTCGCGGCGTTCGGCGCCCCACTTGCCTTCGGTCGTGGCCGCCGCGGCCTCCTTCTTTGGGGCGGGCTTCTTCTCATCCGCAGGCTTCTTCTTGCCTTCGGCAAAGTCGCGCACGTCCTGCGCCGTCACCCGGCCCGAAGGGTCGGCGGTGGGCACGTTGTCGAGGTTGACACCCAACTCGCGCGCGAGGCGCCGCACCGTGGGTGACGTCAGCACCGCGGCCTTCTTTCCGGCTTCCTCGCGCCCTTCCGCACGCCGGGCGGCGGGTTTCTCTTCATCCTTTTCCTTCGGTTTCTCGATGACTTGCAGCGCGGGGCGTTCTTTCTTCTTCTCAGTTGCCGGTTTCTTCGCGGGTTCGCCGCCACCCTCGATGACCAGGATGATATCGCCCACGTGTACGGTCTGGCCCTCTTCGATCCGCAACTCGATAATCTTGCCGCTGACAGGACTCGGGATTTCCGCCACGGCCTTGTCGGACTCGAGCTCGATCAGGGACTGCCCTTCCTCGATGGTGTCGCCCTCACTCACGAGAATCTGGGAGACCGTGCCCTCGGTTACGCCTTCGCCCAGCTCGGGCAGGGGCACTTCCTGGCGGCCACCGCCACCCGGGGGAGCTTCTTCTTCCTTCTCTTCATCCGGGGTTTCTTCCGGTTCGCTTTTTTCGGCGGTTACGTCCGGGGTTTCCTCGGCTTCTTCTGCCTCGTCCGGTTCGGGCTTGGAAGGTTTTTCCGCTTTCTTTTCTTCCTTTTTTTCGGCTTTGCCGGAGGCGCCCTTGGCGGCGCCGTCGAGCACAATGATGACATCGCCCACATGGACGGTCTGGCCTTCCTCGACGCGGATTTCCTGGACGGTTCCGCTCTCGGTGCTCGGAATCTCCGCGACGGCCTTGTCGGACTCGAGCTCGATAATGCCTTGTCCTTCTTCGATGGTGTCGCCCTTGCTCACGAGAATCTGGGAGACCGTGCCTTCGGTTACGCCTTCGCCCAGTTCGGGCAGTTTGATTTCAGTAGCCATGTGGTTTGTCCTGTGTTCGTTCCCGCCACCGTGGTGTGGTCAGCGTCCGGTGTTTGCCGCCTGCCTATGCCTGTCTAATGGATGCGTGGATTCAGGCGCTTCGGGTCGATGTTGAAGTCTTCCATCGCCTGATTGACCACCTTCGCCTCGATTGCACCTTCCTCGCAGAGTGCGGCCAAGCCCCCCAGGGCGATGTAGCGCGCGTCCACCTCGAACCAGTCGCGCAGCGACTCCCGGTCTTCACTGCGTCCGAAGCCGTCGGTACCGAGGCTGACCATGCGCTGGGGAATCCACGGGCGCACGCCGTCGGGCAGAATCTTCATATAGTCCGAGGCCGCCACCACGACGCCCGGTTCATCCTTGAGGCACTGGGTGACATAGGCCTCCTTTTGCTTGCGGCCCGGGTGCAGCATGTTGCCGCGCTCGGTATCCAGGGCGTCGTTGCGCAGTTGCTTGTAGCTGGTGACGCTCCAGCAGTCCGCGGCGACACCGTAGTCCTCGAGCAATTCCTGCGCTTTCAGGGTCTCGTTCATGATCGAGCCACTGCCCAGGAGGTGCGCGTGCAGTTTCAGATCGTTGCGCTCCGACGCGCGGAACTTGTACATGCCCTTCATGATCCCCTCGCGCACCTGTTTGCCCTCGGGCATGGCGGGCTGCGCATAGTTCTCGTTGCCCACCGTGATGTAGTAGAAGCAATCCTGCTGCTCCTCGTACATCTCGCGGATGCCCTCGCGCACGATAACCGCCATCTCATAGGCGTAGGCCGGGTCGTAGGCCTTGAGCGTGGGCGGCGCCATGGCATACACGTGGCTCTGGCCGTCCTGGTGCTGGAGTCCTTCGCCGGCGAGCGTGGTACGCCCCGCCGTGCCCCCGCACAGGAACCCTTTGGCGCGCATATCGCCGGCGGCCCACACCAGATCGCCCACGCGCTGGAGACCGAACATCGAGTAGTAGACAAAGAAGGGGATGGTGTTGATGCCGTGGGTGGCATAGGCCGTGCCTGCGGCGATGAAGGAGGACATCGACCCTGCCTCGGTGATCCCTTCCTCGATAATCTGGCCGTCTTTCGCTTCCTTGTAGTAGAGCAGGTTTTCCTTGTCCACCGGCTCATAGAGCTGGCCAATGGACGAATAGATACCGACTTGCCGGAACAGTCCGTCCATACCGAACGTGCGCGCCTCGTCCGGCACGATGGGCACGATGAGCTTGCCCAGTTCTTTGTCGCGCATGAGGTGCGACAGCATGCGCACGAGCACCATGGTGGTACTGGCGCCGCGCGCGTTGCCTTCGTAGAACTCCTTGAACAGCTCCTCCTTCGGCGCTTTGATGGCCGGAGCACGCACGGTGCGCTCGGGAATGTAGCCGCCCAGGGCCTCGCGCCGTTCCTTGAGGTACTTCACCGACAGGCTTTCGCCGCTGGGCTTGTAGAAGGGCGCGTAGGCGATCTGTTCGTCGGAAATGGGGATGCCGAAGCGGCCGCGGAATTCGCGCAGTTCGTCTTCGTTCAGCTTTTTCTGCTGGTGGGTGATGTTTTTGCCCTCGCCGCTCTCGCCCAGGCCGTACCCCTTGACGGTCTTCGCGAGGATGACCGTGGGCTGGCCCTGGTGGTTGATGGCGCGGTGGTAGGCGGCATAGACCTTCACCGGGTCGTGGCCGCCGCGCTTGAGCTTGCGCAGTTGCTGGTCGTCGAGGTCTTCGAACAGCTTGGCGATCCCCGGCGCCAGTTCCTCGAGGGTCTTGCGGATGTAATCGCCCGAGGACACGCTGAACTTCTGGAACACGCCGTCCACTGCCTGGCCAACACCCTTCTCGAGGATGTTGTCCTTGTCCTTCTCGAAGAGGGGGTCCCAGTCGCTGCCCCAGACCACCTTGATCACGTTCCAGCCGGCGCCGCGGAAGATCGCCTCGAGTTCCTGGATGATCTTATGGTTGCCGCGCACGGGGCCGTCGAGGCGCTGCAGGTTGCAGTTCACTACCCAGACCAGGTTGTCCAGTTTTTCGCGGGCGGCCAGGGTGATCGCGCCGAGGGTTTCCGGTTCATCGGTCTCGCCGTCGCCCACAAAGCACCAGACCTTGCCGGTATTGTCTTGCTTGAGTCCGCGGTTTTCGAGGTAGCGGTTGAACCGCGCCTGATAGATGGACATGATCGGCCCGAGCCCCATCGACACCGTCGGGAATTCCCAGAAGTCGGGCATGAGCCACGGGTGCGGATACGACGTGAGGCTGCCGCCCTCCTTGAGGTCGCGCCGGAAATTCTTCAGGTGTTGGTCGGTCAGGCGCCCCTCGAGGTACGCCCGGGCGTAGATGCCGGGGGAGGCGTGTCCTTGAAAGTACACCTGGTCGCCCGCGTAGTCCTTGGTCTTTGCACGGAAGAAATGGTTGAAGCCGACCTCGTAGAGCGTCGCGGCCGAGGCATAGGTCGAGATGTGCCCACCGATGCCGCTCGCCTCCCGGTTCGCACGCACGACCATGGCCATGGCGTTCCACCGGATGATCGACTTGTTCAACCGCTCGAGTTCGCGGTCGCCGGGGTAGGGCGGCTCTTCTTCCTTGGGAATCGTGTTGACATAGGGCGTATTCGCCGAGAAAGGCAGGTGTACCCCCTCCTCCTGCGCGTATTCATGCAGCCGGGCGAGCAATTGCGCCGCCGCCTGCCGCCCCTCGCGCTGTAGCAGATTGTCGAAGGCTTCGCGCCAATCGCCGAAATTGGCATCGTCATTGTGTTCAGGTTGTTGTTCGATACTCACAATATGGATATTCCCGGGTTAGCAACGCCGCGGGCGGCGCCGCGCACACATGCTCCAATGCTTCCGCCAGCATAGTAGAAAGCGGGCGCTCTCATTGTAAAACACGCGAGCAGGCTGGATACTTCCGCATGCCCCCCGAAATTAGTGCGAAATCCTTGTTGGCAACCGGCTTTGCCGCGGACATGACTGCGCATGTTCGGCGTTTTACCGGTCTTACCTGGGCGTGTACAGGCCTTTGTCCATGCTATACACCGTGCCGCAGCGCTTCTGCAAACGTTGTCTACCGGGAGTGTTGCCCAATTGGACAGCGCCCCCCGGTTCCCGGCTATACTCAGCGGCAGTGTGGGTGGGCGGGCAGGATTTATACGGAACAGGAGTTTTTCGTATGACAAAAAACCTTTCGGTTGTTCTCACGCTCGCGCTTTGCGTGGCCCTGGCCGCCGGGATAGGCCTCGGGTGTCAGCATACGTTTACACCGCCCCAAGTCGGCGATGGCGCGATCGTCATTGCCCATCGTGGCGCCAGCGCCTACGCCCCCGAGAACACGATTGCTGCGTTCCGGCTGGCGGATGAGATGCATGCTGACTGGTTTGAGCTCGACTGCACGATTACCAGAGATAACAAGGTAGTTGTTATCCATGACAAAAACCTGGAGCGCACCACGGGCGTCGACAGGCCTGTTTCCGCCCTTACGATGGCGGAACTCAAGGAACTCGATGCGGGAGACTGGTTTTCGCCGGAATATGCCGGGGAGCGGCTGCCCACGCTGGGCGAGGCGCTCGACTATGCGAAAGGGCGTATTGGTGTGTACATCGAGGTGAAGAACAGCGACGATGACCGCCTGCTCTTCGGACGGATGGCCGCCGCCACGCAGGACGTCGAGCGTCTTACCCCGGAACTGCGCGCCGATCTAATGACTATGGTGGCCGACAGTGGTACCCGCAACTTGGCGCTTACGCGCGCTGTTATCGATGCCGTACGCACGCGTGATATGGCGAACCAGGTTGTCATTCAGTCCTTCTCGCCGGTCATCTGCCTGGTGGCGTTGAGCGAAGCGCCCGAGATGCGCGTCGAAATGCTTGCCAGCGAAGACGAGGACCACCCCGAGCACTGGCCGCAACTGGTAAGATTTGCAAAAGTTATCCGTGCCGACGGTTTCAACGCGCATCACGAGTCGTTGACGCCTGAGCGGATTGCCGACTTTCACGCCAGCGGGATGACAGTCGCCGCATGGACTGTCGATGAGCCGGCGCGCATGCTCACGCTCCAGGACTGGGGGGTGGATGCCATCATTACCAACAAGCCCGACGTGTGCCGGGCTACGCTCGAGGCCGGCGGCGCGGCCGATCCCGGCGCACAATCTGCTGCGGTCCGGCCGGCTGCTGCCGTGATGTAGGCCGCGTGTGTACACGGGCTGCACGGGTATATCGGGCGATCGCGCCCCGTCTCGTGGACGCGCATGTCCGTGCGCAGTTTGATCGCGCGGAAATCGCATCGCTGGGTGCGCCCGTGCAACGTTTCTTTACCCATGCCATGGCGCCTGGTACAACCTTGTACACCGCGGCTGCAATCCAGTTGCACGGCGCGTTTCGTATGGCGGAGGACAAGCCCTGGTTTGTGCTCGATGCACGGCAGCGCATTGCCGCTTTCCGCGGGTTCGTATGGCAGGCGAAGGTGCGGCGCCGGGTCTTGGCATTCGACGGTGCGGACTATCTTATTGCGGGGGAATGCGCTGGCTTGCGTATCTGGTTGTGGGCGATGTTGCCGGTAGTTCATGCGTCCGGACCGGATATCCAGCGTTCAGCGGTGGGGCGGCTGGCTTCGGAAATGCTCTGGACCCCAGCGGCGTTGCTGCCGCGCTTCGGGGTAAGGTGGGAATGCGCGGGCAATAACGTAATTGTGGCGCGATTCACGATTGCCGGCGAGGACATTTGCCTGTCCCTGCGCTGCGATGCTGCCGGCGCCGTCACCGCCCTCTGGCTGGACCGCTGGCGCGTTGATATGCCAGGCCGTGAGCCTGGCTATGCGGTGTTCGGCGCGGACATCAACGCCTACACCACCTGCGCAGGCTATACCGTACCCTCGCGTATGGAAGGCGGCTGGGACTACAACACCGCGCAGTACGCGCCCTTCGTGCGGTACGAGGTGGAAACGTTTCAGCCAGGCTAATCTTCCTCACCACGGCGCTTGTTCCAGTAAGCGTTCGCTCCATGCGCGTATAGCCCGGGCGGTACCAGTGCGTGATCGAGCGCCGCGCGTGTTTTCTGGGACAAGCATCCCTCGCGCGCGAGTTCCGCGCCGGCTTGCCGCACGTGCTTGAGGTAGGGGGCAATGAATGGCCGCAACACCAGGCTGTCCCCGCGCAGCAGTTCTGCCTGACTGCGGTATATCTCGGCCACGAGCGTCGTGTTGAGGTAGCCGGCGAGCCGCTGGAAGAAAAGGCGCAGCACCTCGAAATGGCTCTGGTCCGGCATGTCGCTGGTGGCGATGACCGCAATCGCGGGCACCGATGTGGGGGTAGGCGCCGGCTGATAATCACCGCCCGGACCAGGTTCGACACAGGGGCTGATGAAGGGGAGCATGCGGTCCATGAAGACCTTCAGTAATCCGGTCACGTTTTCGAGGTGGACTGGTGTGGCGAATATCAGGACATCCGCTTGGCGCACCTTGGCGAGCAGCGGCCGCATATCGTCCGGCTGCCGGCAAAAGGCGATGTCTTCTCGCCAGCATTCGCCGCAACTAATGCAAGGGCGGATGTCGTAGTCGGCGAGTAGCAAGTTATCGGCCGCTGCCCCCATCTCCCGGGCCCCCGCGATAAACATAGCGGCCAGCATGTGTGTTGTGCTCTCCGCACCGCAGGGACTTCCGTTTATTAGCAGCAGTTGCATAGGGGGCTCGAAGGGATCATGGCGGCGGCGTCACCAGGCCGGACCGGTTCGGCTCGGACCACAGTACACGGCTTACCCACACGCGGCCATTGGCTTCGCTCTCGGTGATGTCGGCGCCGTACATGCCTTCGCCCACGGTCACCCAAGACTCGTTTGCATTGACGGAAACCACGCCGAAGTTACCGAGACGCGCGCCGCGCTCCGGTACGAGCACCTTTTCCGTTTCACGAACCACGCACAAGCGCGCCGGGTCCACCTGGGCAATAAACAGCGGCGCCCGGTGACGCATGATGTGGTCGTTGTCCGCGCCGCGCCGGGTGTAGGCCAGGAAGAGCCCATCGCTGTGGGTGACCCAGTGCTGCTGTGTGTTATAGCTGCCGAGTTCCTCACCGTCGTCAAAGAGCCACGGCTTCGGTTCGGCGAAGTGCAGGCCGTCCTCGCTGACCGACACGTAACCGCGCACGTCATTGCGGATGGTCATGTAGTACTTGTCCTGGAACCGGGTGAGCGACGGCTCGTAGTAGCCGCGCGGGACGTCATGGTCGAGTGGCGGGCCGATTTCCTTGACGTGCAGCTTCTCGCCGTCGAAGGTCAGGCGCATGACCGAGCTCGAGTAGATTTTGCTGTCTTTGGGTTTGTGGTAGAAGGGGACAAGCATCGTGCCGTCTTCCTCCACCAGCCACTGCGCGCAACCCGGGCCATAGCTGAAGTAATGATCGCGGTCCGGCAGTGCCACAATGTCCCACGGCGCCCACGCGCCTTCCTCCGCATCGAACACGGCATAGGCGAACTCCCGCGGGCGCGGATCGCGCATGAGGTGGCCGTCTTTGTAGCGTACGGTATGGCCCACACCCAGCAGCGTTTCCGTCGGTGCGTGCCAGCCGGGTGTAAAGTCGCACACGCCCACCGTGATGTCGTTCTCTTCCTCGCGCCAGGCGAGGCCGGGACTTTCTGTTGGGCCGGTCCACGTCTTGCCAAGGTCGTCGGTGCGCATGGTCGACAACCCGGAGAAGTAGTCGCTCGCGCTGAGAAACCATTTCTGTAAGGTCATGACCACGGCGTTTTTGCCGTCCTCGCCCTGTCCGGGCAGCACTCCCGCCCGCGGATGGAACCAGCAGAAATCGCCGTCGAAACCTTCGGTGGCCGCATCGCGCTCAATCTCGAAGGGCAGGGGTTCAAAGGCAAAGGCGGGCTGGGGGAAAGGGATGGCCAAAAAAGTAAAAGTGAGTAAGGCAGCAAAACAAAAGCGCATGGCGCTCTCCTCCGTTTTCGGTGTAGGTTCGCTTAGAGTATCCCAACCAGCAGGCTGATCACCACCCTGCGCGCCAGAATGATAAGGAGCACAAGCACCATGGGCGAGAAGTCGATGCCCACGCCGCCGACGTTTACCGATCGCAACATGCGGCGTATGGGGTCGAGAAACGGTGCATAGAATTGCTCGAGGCTGCGGCGAATCTGAAAGGCGGTCGGGTGCTGCACCCAGGAAGAAATGGCATACACAATGAGCCCGATGAGGTAGATGTTGAATATAAGGTCGACAACTTTTATCAGGAGCATAGCGGGTTTCCTGCGTTATGTTTGGAACAAGTGGTGATGCGTGTGCTCTTTCTACGGTTTCACACGGCGCCCCGCCGATGCAAGGCGCCTTACTGTAGCCAGCGCTCTGGTTCTTCGCTGATGGCCACGGCTTTCTTGAAGAACCCTTCGATGTGGAAGAAGTCGACGGCACGGTGATCGCAGCACACGGTAATCGGGCACACCTCGCGGATGGCCACCCGGTCGTTGCCGTTTTCATCGGTAACCACCACCGGTTGCTTGCGGATTGGCGTCACGGCAATGGCGGTCGTCTGCGGGCGTATCACCTCGAGCAGGCCCACGTTGAGCCGCATGCCGGGCACGGCATTGCCGATGTTCGACACGAGGACCGTGGCGCTGGTGAGGTCGTCGGGAGTGACCCGGTCCGTGGCCGGAATCTGCAGGTGGGCGCGCTGTTCCTTGCGCGGCGGCAGGTGCAGGCGGCCTTTGCCCAAATAGGCCGAGAATAACCGGCGCAGCACACCGAACCGCCCCTCGAACAGGTTCTGGTAGGTATCGCGCCGTCCTGCCTCGAACAACAGCAGCGAGGCATTGGTGTTGTCGACCCGGCGCTTGAGATCTTCCATGGCCGCGCACAGTTCCCGCAGCGGTTTCTTGTCTACCTGATGCAACACGGGCGTGATGGTCTCGCCGCTGGGCAGCAGCATGGGAATGGCGATGTTGATGTCCTCGAGCACGGTTACCCGGCCCGTGCTGGCGCCGCGGCTGTAGCCCACGAAGGCGTGCATGCGCGGCGATTCCCGCAGCGACTCGGCCAGCACCTTCAAGAGCAGTGTGTTGATTGTGAACCGGGTTCCGGCGAATTCCGGGGAACCGAGCAATTTCCGGCGAAACGCAAGCAGATGTGTCATATCCAACTCGAGCACAAGGGACACATGCGGTATTTCGTCCCAGGACTCCTGGGTCTTGTGCGCGGCCACCCGCCGCTGGATGTCAAAGTAGCTGGTTTCGCGGACTGGCAAAGGGGTAGAACGCATACTTCGGCTCCTTGGGGTTGGATGGATGTTGCCGCTGCTTCGGGCATAGACTGGCACAAACCGGTCTTGGTTTGCGATTTTATGGCCTCCGGATTATCCTTGAACTCCGCGCGGGGGAGGCCCGTTCCGTATGCTGGCCGCGCACGCCGCCCCGGTGCGGCACGCCCCCTCTGGCCAGTGCGCCAACAAGCAGCAACCAGGAAGGATGTTCATGCCCAAGAAGAAGGCTTCCGCGAAGAAAGATGCGCGCGCGCGTTTCCTGGCGCCCAAGCTGCCCTACCGGCCCATCGAGCCCAGGCGTTACCGGCCTACCATCGGCATGATCGGCTGCGGGGCCATCACCCCGACGCATTGCATCGCCTACCGCGCCGCGGGTTACAGCGTGGCGGCATTTTGTGATGTCACGCGAAAATTCGCGAAGCAGCGGCAGAAGGACTACTACCCGGAGGCCAAGGTCTACACGGACTACCGGAAGGTTCTCGAACGCGGTGATATCGACGTGGTCGACATCACCACGCACCCTCGGGAGCGGGCCGAAATCATCGAGGCGGCCTTGCGCGCGGGCAAGCACGTGCTTAGCCAGAAGCCCTTCGTGCTCGACCTCGATGTGGGCGAGCGGCTGGTGGCCATCGCCGACGAGATGAGGGTGAAACTCGCCGTGAACCAGAACGGCCGTTGGGCGCCGCACTTCAGCTACATGCGCGAGGCGGTGAATGCCGGGCTCGTGGGCGCGGTGTCTTCGGTACACTCCCACAACCACTGGGACCACAACTGGACCGCCACGACGCCTTTCAATGAAATTCACCACCTTATCCTCTACGACTACGCCATTCACTGGTTCGATATTTTCTGCTGTTTCCTTGGTGAGAAACAGCCGGTCCGGGTGTTCGCCTCGAACGCGCACGCCCCGAACCAGAAGTCAACGCCGCCGCTCCTGGCGCAGGTGCACTTCGAGTGCGAAGGCGCGCAAGCCTCGATGGTCTTCGACGCCAGTACCGCCTATGGCCACCGCGAGGAGACCCTGGTCATCGGCGCCGAGGGCACGCTCACGCACATCAACGCCGGCGGCAAAAGCCAAGTCACCTTGTACAACAAGGACGGCTACGCGCGTCCGCGCCTGCACGGCATCTGGTTTCCCGATGGGTTCCACGGCGCCATGGCGGAGTTGCTGTGCGCCATTGAAGAGGACCGCGAACCGGCCCACAGCGCCCGCAACAACCTGGCGAGCCTGGCCCTGTGTTTTGCCGCCGTGGCCAGTGCGGAAGAGCATGTGCCCGTGGCGCCGGGCGAGGTGCGGCATATGCCCGGCAAGGCGTAACGGGCGGGACGTTGCCCTCAACGTCTTCTTGTTGAGAGTTGTGCCGGACAGGTGATAATCATGAACTCGAAAGCCATACTGCTCGTCAATCCGAACTTCATGCGCCCGCCCATCGCACCGCTCGGGCTCGAGTATGTGGCGGAGACCCTCGCAGACCGCGGCCATGCGCCCGTGCTCTGTGATCTCGCCTTTGTCGAAGACTGGCCGGCGGCCATCGAGGCTGCGCTCGGGGATGTGCGCCCGGCGGCCTGCCTGATCACTGTACGCAATATCGACGACGCCTATTTCGCCAGCCGGGACTTCGTGCTCGAGCGCACGCGCGATGTCGTGCGCCACGTGCAGGCGCATTTCGAGGGGCCTATCGTCCTGGGCGGCGTGGGCTTCTCGACAGCACCCCGGGAAGTGCTCGAGTACCTCGAGGCCGACTATGGTGTTTGGGGTGAGGGGGAGGCCACAGGCCTGCTCATGCAGGCCATTTCCTCGGGGGACGTTTCGCGGGCACCGGGCGCCGTATATCGCGACGGTGGGGGCAAGGTACGTGCCAATGCTTCGCTCACGAGCGATGGCCCGGCCCTGCGCACGGTGCGCCGCACCTTTCTCGACAACGCGCGCTATTTCCGCGAGGGCGGCCAGGCCGGCATCGAGTCCAAGCGCGGCTGCGCCAAGTCCTGCATCTACTGCGTCGAGCCCCGCGCGAAAGGCTGTGTCGTGCGCGTGCGCGAACCGGCCAGCGTCGTCGAGGAAATGCGCACGCTGGTTGAGCAAGGGGTGGACGTGTTCCACTTCTGCGACAGCGAATTCAACATCCCCACAGAACACGCGCTGGCCCTGTGCGATGCCATCGTCAAGACCGGACTCGCACCGCACGTGCGCTGGTATGTCTATGCCTATCCCCAGGGTGTCGATGCTGCGCTTGCCCAGGCCATGGCGCGGGCCGGTTGTGGGGGTGTCAATTTCGGTGTGGACCACCTCGACCCCGGGATGCTGCGGAATCTGGGCCGCACCTACACCTATGCCGACGTGCAGCAGGCCACGGAAGCTTGCAAGCAGGCCGGTATCCCGGTCATGCTCGATGTGCTGCTCGGCGGCCCCGGCGAGACCGGCGCCACCCTGGCGGATTGTATCGCGCGCCTGCGCACCCTGCCCGCCGACCGGATAGGCCTCTCCTGCGGGGTGCGGGTGTATCCGCACACGCCGCTGGCGCGTCTCGTGCAAGCATTCGGCTCGACCGAGCGCAACCCGCACCTCCACGGCGCCACCCAGGCCAACCCGGACCTGCTGCGCCCCATATTCTACGTGGATGCCGGGATCGACGGCGATATCCACGACGCGGTGTCCGATCTCGTGGACAACGATGCGCGCTTCCTCCATGCCAACCCGAACCGCACCGAAGGCAACTACAACTACAACGACAACCGCGTGCTCGAAGACGCCATCGCCCGGGGGGAACGCGGCGCCTACTGGGACATCCTCCGGCGGCTGACATCGGCCTGAATAGCGTCGCTTGCAATCAAGCCTATCTGTCGGCGAGCATGGTGTGGGAAGGGAAGGAGCATCCGAGGAATGCCATGTCAGAGATGCGCTTCAGTTTGCCAGAGGTTATGCCCCGGGAAAACGGGGACAGTCCACGCGCTCGGGGACTCGCTTGGTCCAGTCCCTGTTTTTTCGACAATCACAATGCCGAGGTGCGCGCATTGTGGCAGGCGTTTCACGAGAACCGCCACACGCGTATCCCCGTTCGCCTGAACACGAACCCCCGCGTGCTCATGCTCGATCCGGCGTACAACACGGCGGAGATTGACTACGAGACCTACAGCAACGACCCGGAGGTCATGGCGGATGTGGTGCTGGCGTGGCAGTATTTCGTGCGGTTTCTGCTTCCTGGCGATCATGAGCAAGGCCCGCCGGAGGCGTGGCCTCTCACGGTACATTGGGACAATATCTACGACGCCGCGTGGCTGGGGTGTCCGGTGCACTACCGCGACGCCCAGGTACCCGATACCACGCCCATCCTGGACGACGAGCACAAGCACATGCTCTTCGACCAGGGCATCCCGAAACCCTTCGCGGGGGACCTGGCCGAGCGCACGCTGCGGTTCATGGAGCACTGGGAGGCAAAGGCAGAAGCCGGCTGGACCTTCATGGAGCGGCCCGTGGCCCCGCAGCGCATGGCGCCCTTCATCCACACCGATGGCCCCATGACCCTCGCCATTGGTATGCGCGGCGCGGAGAACTTTCTCACGGACCTTATGGTTGATCCGGAGTACGCCCGCCAATTGCTTGACTACCTTACCGAGGCGCTCGTGCAACGCATGGCCGCGTGGCGACGTGAACTCGGTACCCCCATGCAGCAGGACGATTTCGGTTTTGGCGACGATGCCTGCGAATTCATCTCCGAGGCCATGTACCGCGAATTTGTGTTGCCCCATCACCGCCGGCTCTACAATACCTTCAGTTCCGGCAAAGGCCGCTTTCTTCATTTGTGTGGGGATGCGCAACATCTCTTTGATACCACACGTAGAGAACTGGACATCGGCTGGTTCGACACCGGCTTCCCCATCGATTTCGATCGGCTGCGCCGCGAACTGGGGCCAGAGACCGTCGTGAGCGGCGGGCCCAGGGTGGCCTTCTTTCTGGAGGACGACGCGGAACCGCTTCTGCAGGAAACCGCGCGTATTTTGCAGTCCGATATACTCAACGGTGGCCTGTTCGTGTTGCAGGAAGGGAACAACCTGCCGCCCCGCGTGCCGCTGGATCGGTGCTGGCGATTCTATGAGTTTGGAAAAACCTACGGCACGGTGCCGTGAGTATGATCAGCAACCACGTTCTTACCCACACGAAGGAGAAAAGCAGTAATGAGCGCACCTGGAGCCTATCCCCGCACCCCGCAAGCCGCCCTCGAACAACTCCGCGCGGGCAATGAGCGTTTCGTGCAGGAAGCGCCCGACCACCCGCACAGCGACTTTGCGCGCCGGCAACTGGCCGCGACCGCCGACCAAGGCGATTACGCGATTGCCACGGTGCTCACGTGCAGCGACTCCCGGGTGCCCGTCGAGCAGATTTTCGACGCAGGCATCATGGACCTGTTCGTCGTGCGTGTGGCGGGCAACATCTGTGGCCCGAGCGAGGCGGGCAGCATCGAATACGGGGTGGCCCATGTGCACACGCCCATCCTCATGGTTCTCGGCCACACCCAGTGTGGGGCCGTGGCCGCGACTATGCAACAGGCCGATGCCCCTGAACCGGTGGCGGAGGGGCCCATCGCGCCGATTCTTGCGCGCATCATGCCTGCCCTGGAGCGCGCCCGCGGCGCCGATGGTGATGATGCTCCGGCAGAGATCGGGACCCGCACGGTGGTCGAGAACATCTACCAGGCGTTTCACGACCTCTTCGTGCAGACCCCTGCCGTGCGCGCGCACGTCCGTTCGGGCGATGTTATGCCTGTCCCCGCCATGTACGATCTCGATACCGGCCGCGTACACTGGCTCGATACGGACAACGTCATGCAGGTGCTCGAAACCGCGGAGAAGACAACCGGGGGCTGAGGGGGATCTTGTGCTGGCACATGGCGCTGGTACGGTGTTATGCATTAGCGAACCGCGGACATTCGAGGGGATACAGGCAGACACAAAAATCGCCCGCGTCACGGTGACAACGTGTCGCGGGCGTTGCGTAGGCCTATGAACGGAGAGATGCTATGCGTTGAAGCGCTCTTCGAGAATCTTTTCCGTGCGTTCGAAAACTTCCTTTGGCGAGCCTTCCGCAGAAATGGGAATAAGCAGGCCCTTCTTCTCGTAGTATTCGCTCAGCGGCGCGGTGCTTTCATAGTATGCCTGAAGCCGCACCTTGATGGATTCCGGCGTGTCGTCCTCGCGCTGATACAACTCGCCGCCGCACTTGTCGCAGACACCTTCCTGTTTCGGTGGATCGAAAAGCAGGTGGGCTGTGGCCTTGCATTCCTTACAGGTGCGCCGCCCGCTCAGCCGCCGGACAACCTCCTGCTCGGGCAACTGGTAATCCAGCACGCCATCGAGCGCGACATCGAGCTCCGCGAGCATTTCATCCAGTGCTTTGGCTTGCTCGACCGTGCGCGGAAAACCGTCCAGCAGGAATCCATAGCCGCAAGTAAGGCAGTCGGAACGCTCCCGCACCATTTTGACCACCGTATCGTCGGGTACGAGCTTGCCCTGCTTCATGGTGTCCAGGGCTTCCTTCATTGCCGGGGTAAGCTGTTCTTGCGGAGTGTTCTTCGCGGCCCGGAACACGTCCCCCGTCGAAAGCTGACACGCTTTGTATTTCTTGGTCAGGTAGTCTGCCTGGGTTCCCTTACCGACGCCCGGCGCGCCGAGCAGAATGAAGTGAAACGGCCGCTCGGGATAGGGCTCCTCGCTTGCGCAGCACCCTTCTTTTCCGTGTAGCCATTGCGCTCGATCACCAATTACAGCCACAATTCGATCTCCTTTTGATTGCTGTGATATCCCCAACGTGGGCCTGGCGCGGTGCGCAGGTCCTCAACGGTGCGCAGTATACCATATGGGAAATGGCTGCCAAAGGCGCGGGTCCATTCA
>CAZMVU010000096.1:0-17500 GCA_964569295.1 uncultured Nitrospirales bacterium | reverse complement strand
AGTACATGTTTTCACAATTGCGCTGACATATCGCGCAGAGCAACTGGCACGTCCGGGACACTTGTAGCGCCTATGGTGGAATCCATTTGGCAAAGGTTGTTGCCTGAATGTTATGTATACGGACATGTAACGATTCTTGTCCGAGCCAACGCGCACCCGAAGGGTGCACCTGGCTTAGCCCAGACCGAAGGCCTGGGTTTCGGCCATCAATCAAAGGCCAGCCCTGAAAGGGCGTCCTGGAAACAGAAGCGACAGTAGACAGAATGTTAGTATGGCATTTCAGACCACAAGAGAATGAATACTGCATCACCAAGTCGCACGGCAAACGCTAAAGAAATATAAAGCGCCAAGGTCACGGGCGAAAGAGCACGTTTCTTACGTCAAGAACTGATACGTCATCGAATTTACGAACGAGAGTACTTAGCGGGAGACTGGCCATGGCCGTACCCAGCATCAAAGAACTGCTTACCCGCATGATCCGCGATGGCGCCAGCGACATGCATATCTGCGTGGGCGCACCGCCCATGATCCGGCTGCACGGCGGTATCGAAGCCATGGCGGGCCTGCAACCGCTTGCCGCCGATGAGACCCAGGAACTCATCTACACGGTCATGAACGAAGACCAGATCGCCGAGTTCGAGGAAACGAAAGAGTGCGACTTGTCGTTCGGCATCGAGGGGCTGAGCCGGTTCCGCCTCAATGTTTACCGCGACCGGGGTTCCGTGGTGGCGGCCTTCCGCACCATCCCCTTCGAGATTCTCTCCTTCGAGCAGTTGGGGGTTCCCAATGTGGTGGCCGACTTCGCGAACCGGCCCATCGGCCTGGTGCTCGTGTGCGGGCCCACCGGCTCCGGCAAGTCCACGACGCTCGCGGCACTCATCGACAAGATTAACCAGGAGCGCAATGTCCACGTCATCACCATCGAAGATCCGATCGAATACCTGCACACGCACAACCGCGCCATTATCAACCAGCGCGAGGTGCATGCCGACACCAACGGTTTTGCCGAGGCGCTCCGGCGTGTATTGCGCCAGGACCCCGATGTGATTCTCATTGGTGAGTTGCGCGATACGGAAACGATCCAGGCGGCGCTCACCGTGGCGGAAACAGGCCACCTCTGCTTTGCCACGCTGCACACGAACGACGCGCTGCAAACCATCAACCGTATCGTGGACGTGTTCCCTTCTGAGCAGCAGGACCAGGTGCGCACGCAGCTCTCCTTCGTGCTCGAGGGGATTTGTGTGCAGCAACTCATCCCGCGTGCGGACGGCATGGGCCGGGCGTTGGCCATGGAGATCATGATCCCGAACCCGGCTATTCGCGCGCTGATTCGCGGAGAGAAGCTCGAGCAGATTCCCTCGATGATCGAGATTGGCCGTGGGGAGGGGATGATGACCATGAACCAGTCGCTCTACCGCCTCATGCGGCGCGGCGTCATTACGACGGACATGGCTTTCAAGCGCTCGTCGAATATCGAGGGGCTGCAAAAGCTCGTGGAAAAGGGCATGTAGCCTGCGGGATACGCCTTCCATGTTTTTACACCGCGAGTGGCACCCCGTAAACCGCCTGCTGGGCTACCTGCACCCGCAATACGACGGACCGGTAAGCTGGCTGTGGCTTGTGGGCATGGCCCGGCTCCTGGTGCTGCTGATCGTCGCCACGGGCGCGCATCTCATCGAAGGCGGGGTGCAGTTCAGCTACCTGCTCACCACCATCTATGCCGGCGCTTTTGTCAGCAGTTTCTGGTACCTCATCACGCTGCGGCGCGACGGCTCGATCTCGGCCGTGCTCACCTGGACCCAAATGCTGGTGGATTTTTCCGTGGTGGCGGCTACGATCGGGTTTACCGGCGGGCACACGAGCCTGTTCAACTTTTTGTTGGTCATCGTGATCCTCGAGGCCGGGGTGCTCCTCGGGCTCTTACAGGGATTCGTGTTCGCCACGCTCGCCAGCCTGTACATGTTCGGGCTCACGCTGCCCGCCACCGACGGCGTGCACAACCCGGTGATGCTCTGGTACAACTTTCTGGTGCAGGGCATAGCCTTCTACTTTACCGCGTTCATCTCCGGCTACTGGAACCAGCGGGTAAGCCGGATGAAAAAGTTCCAGCGGGATATTCTGGACAACATGAACTCGGGCTTCCTGATTACGGATGACAAGGGCATCGTGGTCGCGATCAACCTGGCCGCCTGCCGCATCCTCTCGCTGGTCGAGGCGAACGTTATCGGGCGGCATGTAGACGGTATCCTGCGGCCCGATTCCGGCGCCGAGTGCCCGGTGACCACGGCACTGCGGTCGGGCAAGGATTTCACGTCTTACGAATTCCATGTCCAGACGCCGCGAGACACGTCGCTGCTGCTGGGACTCACGACAAATCGCATCGGCGACGCGCACGGCCGTGTGTCCGCCATCATCGCCTCGTTCACGGATCTCACGGAAATGGCGCGCATGCGCCGGGAACTCCAACAGCAGGACCGGCTTGCCGTGGTCGGCGAACTTGCCGCCGGCCTCGCGCATGAAATCCGCAACCCCCTTGCGGCACTGCGCGGCGCTACGGACGAACTGCGCCGCGGTGTGGATAATCCGCGGGTCGTCGGGCGCCTTGCCGATATCGCCATCCGCGAGTCGGACCATCTCAATGACATCGTGACCGCGTTTCTCGATTTCGCGCGCAACCCGACGCGCAAGTATGAGGTGCTCAATGTCTGCCGCCTTATCGACGATATGCGGGAGAAGCTGATCCGGCAGGTGGGGGATACGCCGGCGCTCGATATCGTGGTGCATCATCCGCCGGGCAGTTGCAGCGTGTACGGCGACGCTACGCAGTTGGGCCAGGTCTTCATGAATCTTGCGCAGAACGCGGTCGAGGCCATGAATGAGGCGGGGCGCCTGGTGATTACCGTGGACAATGCGAAGGGGCCTGTCGAGGTGCGTTTTGACGATGAGGGGCCGGGCATCGCGCCCGACAAGGTTGCGCGCATTTTCGAGCCTTTCTATACTGACAAAGAGCGTGGTGTCGGCATGGGGCTTGCCATCTGCATGCGTGTGATAACCGCCCACGACGGCACGCTCCAGGCGGCTTCGCGCCCGGGGGGCGGCACGTCGATGAGCGTGCGCCTGCCCGCGGCGGAAACCACCGCCATGAAAGCGGCGACCTCATGACGCACCGCGCGAAACAGCCATCCCCGATCCCGGCGGCAGGCATTGGTACGACTTCAGGGAGTTGAAAACCGTGGCGCTGGAACCCCGCATACTGGTGGTGGACGACGAATTGGGCATGCGCGAGATGCTCGAGATCGTGCTCGAAAACGCCGGCTATAAAGTGCGCGCCGCAGCCGATGTGGCGCAGACGCTGAAGGTCCTCGAGGAAGAGCCTATCGATTGCGTACTCACCGATCTCTTCATGGGCAACGACCGGCAGGCCGGGCTCAAGGTGCTGACCTACCTGCAGAAAAACATGCCCGATACCCCGGCCATCATGATGACCGCCTACGGCTCCGTCGAAACGGCCATCGAGGCGATGCGCCTCGGCGCCATCGACTACATCCAGAAACCGTTCCAGAATAACGACGAAATCCGCCTGCGCGTGAAACAGGCCCTCGAACACCGCACACTCAAGCGGGAAAATGCCGCCTTCCGAAAAGACCAGAAACGCCGCGCCACCATCGACAACATGATCGGTCAAAGCCCCGCCTTCCGCCAGGTGCTTGCCATGGTGCGCAAAGTCGCCACGCTGCCGAGCACCGTGGCCATTCACGGGGAGAGCGGCGTGGGCAAGGAGCTTGTCGCCCGTGCCTTGCACAGTCTCTCCGACCGGGCCGAGCACCCGTTTGTCGCCATCAACTGCGGCGGTATCCCCGAGAACCTGCTCGAGTCCGAGCTGTTCGGCTACAAGAAGGGCGCGTTCACCGGAGCCACGGAAGACAAGGAAGGCCTGTTCGTCGTCGCCAACGGCGGCACGGTCTTTCTCGACGAGATAGGCGAGATGCCGCCCATGCTGCAGGTAAAGCTGCTGCGCGTACTGGACAACAGCATGGTCACCCCCGTGGGCGGCACATCGTCCATTAAGGTGGATGTGCGTCTCATTTCGGCGACCAACCGCGATCTCGGAAAAATGGCCGACGAAGGCACCTTTCGCAAAGACCTGTACTACCGGCTTAACGTCATCCCCCTCACCGTGCCGCCGCTGCGCGAGCGGGCGGACGACATCCCCCTGCTGGCACGCCACTTCGTGCAGGAGCACGCCGCGCACATGGGCCTGCCCGACCGCGAAATCTCCAGCGCGGCCATGGCATGCCTGCAGCGTTATGCCTGGCCGGGCAACGTGCGCGAACTCGGCAACGCCATCGAACGGGCGCTCGCATTGAGCACCGGCAGCGTCATTGAAGTGGACGACCTACCCCCCACGATCCTCCAGCAGGCCGATGACTTGCACATGCCGAATGTACTGGAATTGCCGCTGGAGGGCATCGACCTCGAGGGAAGCATCGCCGAGATCGAGATCAAAATCATCAAGCAGGCCCTCGAAGCCAGCCACTACTCCCAGAAAAAAGCCGCCGAACTCCTCCAACTCACCCCCCGCTCGCTGCGTTACCGCCTGCAAAAATACGGCCTCGAAACGGGCTGAGGCATGGTTCGAAGGCAGGGTGCGGGGCGGCTTGACGCGTGATCCGGGGCGTTGACTCGACACCCGTGGCGTGGTAAACTTCTAGCCCGTCTGCTTTGTCTAGGCTTTATGGTTTTTCACAAGGGCATTTACCATGAATATCGGAAGTCGGTCCAGTAACACCATTCTTGATGTTTTCCGCATTGGGCTGCGTGAACTCATCAAACAAGTCGGTATGCCGCGTGAAGTCGTATATCACACCGAGGGCTGTAAAATCCGGGTCAAGGGCGCGGATATCGGTCAGCGCATCGACAACATGCGCATTACCTTCCAACTCAAGGAGGGTGCGACGATCGAGGAAGTGCAGGCGGCCATGGAGGCCTCCCGGATCGGCGGGCGCGTGGCCGCCGAGAACGGTTCGTGCCTCCTGCAGGTGCCGTCTTTCGAGTGGCGGCAGTTGCCGCAATTGCTGCCGCTGGATAAGATGGTGAATGACTATGCGGTCAAGTCCATGCGTTCGCAGACGTGGCAGCTCGAGGTGGTCAACTTTCAGAGCCACGGTATCAACATCAATTTGCTCATCGAGCATATGGAGGAACGCAATGCCTCAGACCTCCACCTGCGCGCTGGCACGCGCCCGTATATCCGTGTGGACAATGACCTGATTCCCCTCGAGGAGCAGCCCATCGTTACCGCGGAAGACATGCGCGAGTTCATTCTCCAGCTTGGTGGCGCCGATGAGATGGAGATGCTCGAGTCGGAAAAGGAGACGAGCTTTCAGTACCACGCGGCAGGCATTGGCTATCTGCGTTGCAGTGGGTACATCAAGGCGGGTGCGATCGCGCTGGCAATCCGCCTGATCCCTGAGGAGCCCCTGCCCTTCGACAAGCTGAACATTCCCGAGGTGGTGCAGCGCGTATGCAACCGGCACCGGGGGCTTTTCCTGGTCTGCGGCATCACGGGTTCAGGTAAATCGACCACACTGGCGGCCATGCTCGACTACATCAATGAGACGCGCCACGCCCACATCATCACCATCGAGGATCCCATCGAATACGTCTACACGGACAAGAAGAGCATCATCTCCCAGCGCCAAGTGGGCCGCGACACCTTTTCGTTCGCGAACGCCCTGCGCGGGGCTCTGCGTGAAGACCCGGACGTGATTCTCGTGGGTGAAATGCGCGACATTGAAACCATCCGCGCCGGCCTCTCCGCCGCGGAAACGGGCCACTTGGTTTTCTCGACGCTCCATACCACCACGGCGGTGGATACGATCAACCGCATTATCTCTTACTTCCCGCAAAATGAACGGGATCTTATCCGCCAGGAGTTGGCTTACTCGTTGCAAGGCGTCGTGTGCCAGCGGCTTATCAAGCGTCAGGGCGGTGGGCGCATACCGGCGGTGGAAATCCTGCTGGGCAACCGGCCGATCGTGCGCGACGCCATTATCGACGGCGACCTGGAGAAGCTCTATGGCATTATCGAGGTGGACGGCGAGATGAGCTCGTTTGATGAATACGCAGTGAAGCTGTACCAGGAAGGGCTGACTTCGCGCGAACAGGCTATTTCTGCGTGTCACAACGAGGAAGGTTTCCAGCGCGTTATCTCGGGCATCAAGTCCTCTGAAAGCCGCCGGCTGCTGAAGTAGGACTTGCCCCAACAACCACCAACCCATACGAAAGTGTCTTTATGCAAGCCTGCGTGATCCGCCGCTTTGGCGGTCCGGAAGTCTTCGAGCAAGCCGATCTGCCGCAGCCGGAGCCAGGCCCCCGGGATGTCTTGATCCACGTGGCAGCCACGAGCCTGAACCCCGTGGACACCAAAATCCGCAGCGGGCTCCTGAAAACCATCGCCCCGGCGTTCCCCGCGGTGCTGCATGGCGACGTGGCAGGGGTGGTGAAAAAGGTTGGCATCGAGGTGGACACCTTCCAACCCGGTGACGAGGTCTACGCCTGCGCCGGCGGCGTGAAGGGGCTGCCCGGCGCACTCCGGGAATACATGACGGCCGACGCGGATCTCGTGGCGCGCAAACCCGTTAGCCTCGATATGCGCGAAGCGGCGGCGCTCCCGCTGGTGGGCATCACGGCGTGGGAAGGCCTTGCGCGCGCGGGCGTGCGCGCAGGGGCGCATGTGCTGGTGCATGGCGGCACAGGCGGCGTGGGCCATGTGGCGCAGCAGTTGGCCCGGGCAAAGGGCGCACAGGTGACCACCACGAATGGATCGGACGACAAGTGCGCCCTGGCGAAGGAACTTGGCTGCCATGAAGCCGTGAACTACAACACGGAAGACATTGTCGATTCGGTACAGCGGATTACTGCCGGCAAAGGCTTCAATGTTGTGTTCGACACGGTGGGCGGCCCTGTACTTGACAAGTCGTTCGCCGCCTGCGCGTTGAACGGCACGGTGGCCGCCATCGCCACGCGCGGCGCGCACGATCTTTCGACCATGCACAGCAAGGGCCTTTCGTTGCATGTGGTCTTCATGCTGCTGCCCATGCTCTACAACACCGGCCGTGCGGAACACGGGCGCATTCTGAAGGAAGTGGCCGGGCTCGTTGACGACAAGCAGGTGCGCCCGCTCATCGATCCGCACACCTTCACCTTCGGCGAAGCGGCCGCGGCGCATACCCTGCTGGAAAGCGGCGGCGCCGTGGGCAAGATCGTCCTTACAAACCCCGCGTTCACGGGCTGAGCAGGCGCTGCCCCGCCATTTCTACCCGGCGCCCGGCCCTTGTTTAGCGAACTTCCGCTGGGGATTCTCCGCGAAGAGCGCCACTATGAGCACACCCACGGGCATGAGAAGACTCAGTATCTTTACGAACGTGTAGTCGCCGGTGAGCAGTTGCATAGCGCTGAAGAAAGCGGGGCCTATCGCCGAAGCAAACACCATGAAGGAGAGGTTGATGCCGGTGATCGCGCCCAGGTGTTCGAGACCGAACAGACGCGGCCAGGTGACGTTGATCAGGGTGCCGAAAAGGCCGCCGGCCACGCCGTAGCCGGCGATGAGCATCCACCAGCCGAGCGGATCGTAGAAACTCAACAAGCCGATCCCGCCTACTCCCTGGGCGAACATCATGGTGTACAGGAGCCATCGCAGGCGGATCTTGTCGCTGATGTAGCCGGCAATGAAATTGCTCGACACGCTGAAGATCGGCATGAACGCGAACACCTGAAACGAGGTGGCCGCATCGAGCCCCATCTCGGCGCCGAGCGACTCGATATGAAAGGTGACGGCGGTAATACTCAGACTCTGCGCAGAGAGACCGAGGGTGAAGGCCCAGAAGGCGGGCGTGCGCAGGGCTTCTGCGCGCGTGAAGTGCCTGTGGATCTCCGGCACACGGGCGGCCATCTTCTTGTGCCAGGCGGGATCCTGGACGCCATCGGGCACGAGGCCGCATTGCTGCGGGTTGTCCCGGTAAAGGAGCAAAGCCACGGCCGTGGTGCCCACCCCGATGATAAGCGCCATGAGCAGGGCGGTGCCGCGCCAGCCGGCGATCGTCATGACGCTCTTGAGCGCCCAGGGCGCATTGAAAAAAGTTATGGCGATGAACAGCCCCGCAATCGCGGAGGCCAGGCCGCGCCGGTGGTGGAACCATTTGCCGATCATCACGCGAGAGACCATGGTGAGGCAGCCTTGGCCGAAGAAGCGAATGGCGAGAAAGGCCACGGTGCTCACCATGATGCCGAGCAATGCGGAGTTGACCGTGCCCACCAGCGCAATGCGGTCGGTCTGGGAGAGAAAGACCAGGCTGAGGCTCAGACCAGCGGCGGATAGAGCGCCCATGGCGCGCGCACCAATCTTATCGAGCAGTTGGCCGGCGAAGGGAAGCAGGAAGCTGCTGGCAACCGTGCCGAACATATAGGCGAGGCTGAGTTGCATGCGGTCGATGTGCAGCGCGGCGATGAGTGGCTCGGTGAAAACCCCTACCCCGACAGTTTGTCCCGGGATACTGGATAGCGTGCCAATAATGCATGCCCCCACAATTACCCAGCCGTAGAAGAAGGGCACGCGGCGCGGATGAAAGGGTATGTCGATCCAATTGCGGTTGGCCATGAGAAACTGTCTAGCTTTCTGGGGGCCGTGCGGGGCGGCGCATAAAGCGGGCCGGTACATGGCGGCCGGGTGGTGTGCCAGGGGCCAGGTGCGCGTGCGCGCCGTTTGTGTGGAACGGCATCCCCCGTGACGGTGTGTAGTATAGCGCATGGAGGCGGTGCGATGACAGGCAACCGCCGGATACGCCCGCACACGGTGCAGGCGCCCCGCAAGATGCGTTTACAGGAGCGGCCGGTACCCTTCGCGGAAGTTGGGATAGGCAAAGGTGTAGCCCGTGGCGCGCAGGCGCGCATTCGACAGGCGGCGGTTGCCGCCGCGGGGCGACACTTCGGCTTCTTCGCGGGGAAGGCGCGGCGGTTCGGGGAGGCCGAGTGCGCCGGCGGTCCATCGCAGGAGCGTGCATTTCTCGACCGGCTCATTGTCCACGGCGAGGTAGCAGGCCTCGGCCTCGGGTACATGCATGAGGTGCCGCAACACCCCGGCGCAGTCGTCACGGTGAATGAGGTTCAAGTACTTGGTTTCCCCTGCGACACAGTGCGCACGGCCTTGGCGAACCTGGTCGATAAGGCGGGTGCGGCCGGGGCCGTAGATGCCGCCGAGGCGCACCACCACGGCGGGAAACGGCGCCTGGTGAAACACCGCTTCGCCCTCGAGCAGGCGCTTGCCGGAGAAGCGGCCAGGCGTGACGGGGGCGGTCTCGTCATACCAGCCGCCGTCATTCTGGTGGTAGACGCCCGTGCTCGAGGTGAACAACACGCGCCGGGGCGTCTGGCCTGCCGCATCGAGTGCTTCCAGCAGGTTGCGGGGTGCATCGACGTAGGCCGCGCGGTAGGCATCGTCGTTGAAGCCGCCGCTGCTGGCCGTGAAGACGGCCACATCGAAGGCGGCCGGCTGGTTGCGCAGGGTCGCGCAAGCTTGCAGGTCCGCGGTGAAGGGATGCACGCCGCCGGGGAGTGCGCCGGTGTTGCGGCGCAGCCCCCATACGTGGTGGCCGTCGTTTACAAGCCGTTGGGCAAGTGCGGCGCCCACGTAGCCGCAGCCGGCTATGAGTATGTTCTCGTGTTGCTTCATGGCGATCGTTCCAGCCCCGGGGGGCTATCCGCCGGGTGTTGTGCGTTGCGTTTCAGGCGTTTCGCCCCGGCGGCGCCGGTGCAGCAGTTCGGCGAATGCCTGCGTGTCGGACGGGGTGAGGAACACCGCGCGCCCGTTGTTTCGTTCCAGGCGCAGGCCCGTGAAGAACCGGTTGCCATAGCTGCGGCCGCCAAAACTGTGCCCGACCACGCGCGGCAGGCTCTGGACCATGTCGATTCGGGTGATTTCGTCGAGGCGTATTTCCGCGTGGCCAAGCACCCCGCACCGCACATCGAGCAGACCAGCGGTGAGGGTGTAGACCGTGCTGAAGGCGGCGTGCAGCACGAGCAGGAGGTATGCGGCCAGCAGCAGGCCCAGACTCGTGGCGGCGACCGCATAGAGCCCGGCCTCGGGCCGGCGCATAACCAGCGTCATCCCGAGGGCGATTGCCAACAGGATCCCATTGCCTGCCACATACGCCGCCCCCGGCCGCGGGCGGTCTTCAAACACAAAAAACGGCTTTGCATTTGCGCGTGTCACGTTCGCGTTGGAGGTGGCATCCAAAGGAATCATGGGCAAGTGTCCGGTTCAGCGGACCGCCGCCTTCGTGGGCCGGCGCGGTACAGGCGGCTGCACAGGCCCGTGTTTTCCAGGAGTCCGGCCAGAAACCTGTCTTTTCGTAATTCTTTAGCCGTTTGCTGTGCGCCCTTAGAAGCGTGCTTCCAGAAATCGCCAGAAGTTGCCGCCCAGCATATTCTCGATCTCCGTGCGCATTTGGCTTTCCTCGATGGTCCAGCCGGCATGCACGAGGTCCGTGTATTTTTCTGCGAGAACCTGGGCGATAATTGCGCGCGAGTGGGCCCACTTATACACGAGCTGGTCGAGCACGCGGCAGTCCGAGTGCTGCGGAATGATGCTGGTACCGAGCAGTTCGATGCGCATGCGCGTCATTTCCCCGATGAGACTTGGGTTGTTCAGGAACCACCAGCAGCCGAAGAGCAGCAGATTGCGGAACTTCCGCGCGATGACGCAGGCCGTATGCTGGTTTTCCCGTGAGAGGGTGGTCAGCATGAACTTGTTTTTCGGGTAGCGGCGGCACAGCGCCTCGACGCTCGACAGGTCCGCCTTGTCCACCCCATCGCCCGCCAGTTGCAGGGCGGGGTTCACCCCGCGCTTGACGCCGATCATGAGCGCGAAGGGGATATTGCGGGCGGCGGTGACGGGCACGATCGCCTTGTCGATGACGCAGGTGCGAACGTCTTCCGCGGGATACACGAAATCGGGTGGCAGCGATACGGCGAGGTAGCGCGGGTTGAGAATATCGATCCAGTCGTTGAGGAAACGCTGCAACTCGTTCACGCACATTGCGTCGACGATTTCGGATACCTGATAGCCGCGCGCCTCGAGTGCGCTGGTGCAATTCGGCCAATCGTTCACCAGCGGGTCGATGCGCAGGGCGGTGTGGAAGCGGGGGTCTACCTCGCCGGGGCCGTCCTTGCCGAGCCACACGGGGTTTTCCGCGGAATCGAAGGGGTCGTTGGTCATGACCACATCGCGTACATTGGCCGCCTCGAAAACCCGGTCCACCAGCTGTTCGGTGGTCATGGCGGCATACCACGCGCGGATGGCCTCGAGGTCCTTGCCGGCCACGGGCGCGCCAAGGCGGCCCAGGGCCGTGACGACGCCGCGGCAGGCCTCGCTCACCGGGGAACGCTCGAGGAACAACGCCTGCCAGATGGCCGCTGCCTGTGCCGGCTTCTCCCAGGAAAAGAAGGTTTCGGGGGCGGTCTGCGACACGCGGAAATACTCGGCTACCAGATAATGGTACGTGAGCAGTTCATCCACGCCGGCCAGCAGCAACCCGCCGAATTGCGGCGCGTACAGGTGGGTGTGGATATCCGTCAGCGGTGTCTTCTGCACGGTGTCGTGTACTGCCTGCTGCAATGTCTCGATTTGGTTCTGGTCGAATGTTCGGTCACTCATGGATTCTTCTCCCTCCAGCGAATGCTCAATCGGAATGCACTAAGCATACGGCGTGTCGTGGCGTTGCTGCAAAAAGGACAACGGGCGGCCGATCGGGACTGTTTGATGGTGCGTCTGCGGCGGGCGGGCGTCTCCGCGATCGGGTCCGTGCGCCACAGGCCAACCCGCCCTGGTTCCCCATGCCGGCACGCTGGTGTTTGCCCCGGCATTATAGCCTTGAATCGGGGGGGTGGGGCCACTACCATCGAGCCCTTGCAGCGAGAATCCCCGGCGCCGGTTCGGCCGGCAAGTGGAGCAATGAATGCGTATCACATCTCCAGGTGGCTGGCGGCTGCGTCTGGCGGCCTATGCCACCGTGTTTCTCTCGAACAGTGCGATCATGACCCTCGAGCTCGTGGCCGGGCGTGTGGTGTCCCCGCACCTCGGCATGTCGCTGTATACCTGGACCAGCATCATCGGTGTGGTCATGGCGGGCATGTCGCTGGGCCACTATGCGGGCGGGCGGCTGGCAGACCGCATACGCGCCCGTTTGGGGCTCGCGGTACTTTTCCTGCTGGCGGCCGCAGGCGCCCTGAGCGTGTTGTATACGAATGCGTTGGCCGGCGGGGCGGCGCCGCTGCGTGCCATGGCGTGGCCGGCGCGCATCTTTCTGCATACGGGGGCTGTGTTTTTGCTGCCGGCGGTGCTCCTGGGCGCGATCAGCCCGGTCGTGGCGCGCATGGCGCTCGAGGGCGGAGGCGATAGCGGGCGGGTGATGGGCGGTGTGTTTGCCTGGGGTGTTGCGGGGAGCATCGTGGGCACGTTCGCCACGGGTTTCTATCTTATAGCCTGGTTTGCGGTGCCAGACATCGTGGTAGCGGCCACGGTGGTGCTGGGTGTGGTGGGTGTGGGCTATGGGTGCGCGAGCGTGATTGGGCGCGAAGGGCGGCCCCCCTTGATCGCAGCGGCTCAGCCTGCCACCGCGCTTGCGCGCGACTGGACATTCCGCGAATGGTTGCCGCCGAATGCGACGGTGTTCGCCTCGAATGCGGCCTTTATGGTCATCGAAATAGCGGCCCTTCGGATCATCGCGCGCGAATTCGGCGCGTCGCTGTACAGTTGGACCAGCGTTATCGGCGTGGTGCTGGCCGGGGTGACGCTCGGCAACTACCTGGGCGGGCGGCTGGCCGCGCGTATGTTTGGCGCGTGGACGGTCTGGAGCCTGTTCGCACTGGCGGCGCTGGCGGCCTTGGCGGCCCCGTGGCTCAGCGCCGTGGTGGGTGCATGGCGCGAAGAAAGCGTGGTGCTGATAACGTTCAGCTGGCCCCTCCAGATCACGCTGCATACCGCTACGGCCTTCCTCTTGCCGAATGTCCTCATTGGCATGATCAGTCCAGTCGTCGTGAAGCGTGCCCTCGCCGGGGGCCACGCAGCCGGGCACACCGTGGGCAATATCTACGCGTGGGGCGCTGTGGGCAGTATCGCGGCGACGTTCCTTTCGGGCTATGTGCTGGTGGACTGGTGCGGGCCGCATGCGCTTATCGTGCTGGTGGGCGCGTTCCTGGCGGCGGTGGGGGTGTGTTACCGGCCGCGCACAATCCCCGCGTCGGCATGGATGGTGCTGGGGGCGGCGGCGCTGGCGGTGACCTTTGTGCCCGCAGGACCGTTGCCCCACTTGGGCGCTGTGCTCGGGTTCCGCACGCCGCCGGACCCGCGCGTGGTCTATGAAGACGAGAGTCAGTACTCGTATATTGCGGTGGTCGAACACGCAGATAATCCGCGTGTGCGCAAGATGCTGCTCGACAAGCTCACCCACAGCGAAGTCAACCTTGACGAGCCGGCCGACTTGCGTTACGAGTACGAAGAAATCTACGCCGCGGTCGTCAACGACGTTTTTCCGCCGCCGGAGCCGCTGCGGGCGTTTGTCATGGGGGGCGGCGGCTATGTGTTTCCCCGTTACCTCGAAGTGACCCGGCCCGCCAGCCACATCGAAGTCGCCGAAATCGACCCCGCGGTAACCGAGGCCGCGTTTGCCGCCTTTGGCCTGCCGCGCGACACGGACATCCGAATCTACAACCAGGACGCGCGTAACCGGGTGGCGGACCTGATGCGTGCGCAACGGCGTGGCGGCGAGGCGCTGCGGTTCGATTGCATTTTCGGGGACAGTATCAATGATTACGCCGTGCCCTACCACCTGACCACCCTCGAATTCGCCGAGCAAATCGACGCGCTGTTGAAGCCGGATGGCTTGTATCTCCTGAACCTTATCGACATGTACCGTTCGGGCCGTTTTGTTGGGGCGGTGATCAATACATTGCGGCGCGTGTTTCCCGATGTCCACGTGTTCAATACGGGCCGCGCGCCTACCGTGCGCGACACCTTTGTCATCGTGTGTGGCAAGCAGGCGCGCAATCTCTCCCGCATTGATACCGGCCTGCACAAGCTTTCCCGAGACGCCGTGCAAACCCTCGTCGCGCGCAGCGGGGGGGTTGTGCTGACCGATGAATATGCACCCGTCGAGAACCTGCTTGCACCGGTCGTGCGCACGCAGGGCGGCAAACTGGGCGAATTGCGGCTCGACATGGCCCGGAAGAAAGCGGCGGCCGGGGATACTGCAGCGGCCATCGAACAGGCGCGGGCCGCGCTCGAAGTTCACCCCGTGTGGCCGGAAGGGTGGTCGTTCCTGGCGGAACAACTCGCGAAGCGCGGCGACCACGAAGCCGCGCTCGAAGCGAGAAAGCGCGCCATCGAGGGGAATAAGCATCCCGCCCGGGCCCACGCCGACCTTGCCCAGTCGCTCTTCACCCTGCAACGCTTCGAGGAGGCGCTCAGCCATTGGCAAACCGCCGCACGCCTCGCCCCGGAAAATGCGGACCACCGGTACAACCAGGGCATGGCCTACGCCGCCCTCGAGCAAATCCCGCAGGCCGTTGCCGCTTGGCAGGAAGCCGTTGCTCTGGACCCGCAACACCTTGATGCGCTACACAACCTTGCGTTGGGCTACCTGCTCACGGGCCGGCCCGGCGAGGCCTGGGCGGCCGTCGACCGAATCCGTGCTGCCGGCGGCACGCCCGATCCGGATCTCCTGGCGAACCTGCGCGCCCGTGCACCGCGCGAGCAATAGGCTGGCTGACGCCATTTCTTTCGTGAGGTGTGCGTGGGATGCGTGGGCGCACACCACTTTCGCCCTCGCCATCTTACCCGCGCGCTTCTTCCAGAAACGCCGCGAGGCCGTTATCCCGGCGTATGCCGAACCGGGTGAGGGCGAAGTCGTAGCGCACGGGGTCTTCGGGGGCAAACCGCGCAAAGACCCCGGTCACCTCGATGGCCGTGCGCAAGTCCGCGGTCTTGCGGCGGGTGAAACCGAGGGCGGTAGCCATGCGGTGCATGTGGGTGTCCATGGGCACAACGAGCAGCCGCGGCGGAATGCCGGCCCACGGTCCCGGGTCGACAGCGTCTTTGCGCACCATCCACCGGAGATACATGAGAAGCCGCTTGCACGCGCTGCCGCGGGTGGGGTCGGGCAGAAGGTAGTTCTTTTCGCCGCCCATTTCATCGTAGAGACGCCAGACCCAGAAGGTAAGGGCCGGCAGGATATTCTCCGCATCCGGCGTTAATCCCTTCCGGAAAGCCGCGCCCAGGCTGCCTTCCGCTTTGATAAGCCGCTGTGCGCCGGTCAGCAGATTCGCCATGTCCGCGCCGGTCACGTAGCGGTGGCGGAAGTGGCGCAAGCGCCCGTGCAACTCGGCGGGGTCCATGGCCAGAAGGTCGGCGTGTGGCCGCGGCAGGTGCGCGAGGACGGCCGCGGTGCTCGCGAGGATGGTCTTCACGTTGCCGAAAGCCAGCGACATGCTGACGAGCCCGGCGACTTCCTGGTCCAGTGGGCCGGTATAGCGCAGCACGGGGGCGAGCGGGTCCGGGTCCACGAACTCGGGGCGGTTGTACCGGCGGTAGGCATGCTCGAGCGCGGTGTGTAATCGGCGGGAATTGATCATGGGCATACCTTGGTGTGCACCTCACACGCCCGCATCGGGTTCCGGTTCGCTGAGTTCACCTTCACTGCGCGATACTACCACCGCGCCGACGCTGTCACCTGTGACGTTCACGACCGTGCGGCTCATGTCGAGGATGCGGTCGACGCCGATGACAATGCCGATGCCCTCGACGGGAATCCCCGCCGACGACAGGATAATGCTCATGAGCCCGATGCTCGCGCCCGGAATGCCCGCGGTGCCCACGGAGGCCAGCGTGGCCGTAAGGAAGACCATGAGCTGCTCCTGAATGCCCAGGCCGAGACCGTAGACCTGGGCGATAAACAAGCTTGCCACGGACAGGTAGAGGGCGGTGCCGTCCATATTGATCGTGGCGCCTACGGGGAGCATGAAGTTCGAGATGTTCTCGTTCGCCCCGACGCGGCGGGTCACGCAGCGGATCGAGACCGGGAGCGTGGCCGAACTCGATGACGTGCTGAAGGCCACCTCGAAGGCCGGGACCATGCCACGCAGGAATCGCAGGGGCGACACCCCGCCCAATAGCGGGCACACCAGGAACGACAACACGCAAAAATGCAGTGCCAGGCCGAAGAGCACGGTGAAGGTGTATTTTGCGAGTGTGAACACATAGCCCATGCCGAGATCGGCGATGACCTCCGCCATGAGCGCGAACACGCCGAGCGGCGCGAGCAGCATGACCCACATGATGATGGTGATGAACACTTTGTCCAGTGCCTGGAACACATGCAGGGCCGGCGCGCCTTTCTCACCGAGTGCCGCGAGTGCCGCACCGATGAGAATCGCCATAAAAATGACCACAATCGGGTTCTGGCCGGCCATGATCGGGTTCTCGATGATGCTCGGGAGCACCTCGTCCTGCATCTGCTGCCCGAGGTTTTTCGGTTCCTCGTCCTCCTCCCATTCCTCGCGGGCGTTGGCGAGGTATTCCTCGGCGCGTTCCCGCGAGATGAGTTCCGTATCGGTGAGCACTTCCAGGATCGTGGGCAGGGCTTCGTGTTGCGCGGCGGCGCTGGTGGCCGTGTCTTCCGGCGGCGCCTGAAGGGTTTCGCGGCCCTTGCCCGGTTGCAATACATTGACCACCGCAAGCCCGATAAGCACCGCCACCGCCGTGGTCATGATGTAGTAACCGACGGTCTTCGCGCCGAGCGCACCGAGCTTCGATACATCGCCCACGCCGGCCACGCCCGTGAGCACGGTTACGAAGATCAGCGGCACAATGACCACCTTCAGCATCAAGATGAACAGCGTGCCGAAGATGCCGAGGTAGTCCACGATGAGCGACTGCTCGCCCACAGCCGCCGCGATCCAGCCCGCGGCCACACCGGCCACCATGGCCACGAAAATCTGCACGGGCAGGCCCTTCCAGCGGGGCAGCGCCACGAGAAATACAATCAGCGCCGTAAACAGGAAAGCCGCATAGGCCGCCGCCCGGATGGCCGAAGCCGCATCGGTCAACGGCCAGGCGCAGGCGCCGCCAAGCAAGACGGCCACGGCGGCCAGTGCAATCAGCCGCGGATACAGTTTTCGCATGGGACCTCTCCTCTGCCTCTTACGGCGTACCCGATAATAGCCTCGACGGTGCATGCCGGGCAATGGGGCGGGGACCAAGGACTACACGCGCACGGACGCGGCGCGCCGGGCCGCGGCCTGAATGGCACGCGTGAGTCGGATTGGCAACAAAGCCACAAAGGGAAGACCCGGGAAGACAAGAGATTGCACCACCGAGACACAGAGGGGCACAGGGAGAAGAGAGGAGAAGAGAGAAGAAGAGAGGGGAAGAGAGGGGAGGGGAAGA
>CAZMVU010000095.1:0-17523 GCA_964569295.1 uncultured Nitrospirales bacterium | reverse complement strand
GACTGTTTCGGCTCGCGGGTACGCTCGCGCTCCCTGTGGACTGTTTCGGCTCGCGAGTACGCTCGCCCTCCCTATGGACTGTTTCGGCTCGCGGGTACGCTCGCCCTCCCTGTGGATTGTGGGCAACGCCCACGTCAGTTTGAAGAGGCGTATCCCACATTTTCCCGGTGCGGCCTGAGGCGGCTTCCGTGACGGAACGCAGGCGTGTGGGATGGTGCGTTCGTGGTCAGGCCCGCATTGTGCTGCCATTCAAGGCCGGTTTTCGCCGCGCCCGCGCGCCGCGAAGGTGCGGGCTTCATCCTGCATATCCGGCCGGGTGGCGAAGATGCGCGCGGTTTCTTCGGCGAAGGCGCGTGCTGTTTCCGTTTCCCCGGCGGCGATGTATGCGGTGTATAGCGTTTCCCGGTGGGGCGCGTCGAATGCGGTGTACTCGAGTCCGGGCTCGAGGAGGTCGATGGCCCTTGCGGCGTTTCCCGTTTCGAGGGCCGCCTTGCCGCCGATGCGGTAGGGCGTGGGCACACGGGGCCACCGCGCGATGCTCGTTTCGGCCAACGCGAGCGCGGAGGCCGCATCGCCGTCCTCAAGGGCCATGGCTGCGCGCCGTGTGCCGGCGGCGGCATGCAGGATCGCGGCGTCCGCCGTTCCTTCCGCGAGGGCGCGCCGCCAGTCGACGAAGTACGGGTCGGTGACGTGGCCCAGTAACCAGGCGCCCAGCGCAATGCCCGGTGTCTCGACCGCTTGGGTGAGGCATTTCCGTTCGACGTCCCTTGCGCCAAGCTGTCTGGCGACGTAGGCGAGGTTCAACCACGCGACGGCCTCGCCGGGCGCATGGCGGGTTGCGGCGTGAAAATGGGCGAGTGACTCCTTTACGTGCGTTGTCCGGTCCTGGCGGGCGGCGTCATTCGCCCGATCGAGGGCCATGGCGCCTGCTGCAAGCGCAGTGGCTGAAGTGTCAAACCGTGACACCGCCGCCTGTGCGACGTTCCGGGCGTGGGCGTGCTGTGCGGCAAGCGGTCCGTTGGCATACAGCAGAATCTCGGCCAGTGTGCGCGTTTCATCCGTGAACCCGGCGAAGTTCCTCGGCTCGCGCGGTTGTGCTTGCATCCAGTCGAAAAAGTCATCGAGCCGCCTTGCCATGGCGAGGGCGTCCGCGCGTGCGTGCCCGGCGCGGGCGATGCGTGCGCGTTCGGGTTCGTGGTCGAGAAAGTACATTAGCCGCTCGCACAGGTTTTTCTGGGTGTACGGCACATATTGTGTTTCTGGGACGAGCCAGTCGCCGGCCTCGAGGTTGTCCGCTTCCAGGAAGAGCAGCGCGCCACAGGCGATGGTCTCGAAGCACCGCAGGTTCATTTCGCCGCGCAGGCTGTGATTGAGTACGATTCGAGCGCGGTTCATGTATGCCGCGTATTCCGCGGCCGGCCGTTCGCCTCCGATGTGTATACGGTAGCGCCCGGCAAGCGCCGCAGCCGCTTCGAGCGCCCGACCGCGCGCGCGGTGGATGGCGTGGTTGCGGCTTCCCAGGAAGAGGACATCGATATTCCGATCGAGGCCGAGATCGCGATGAACGCGCGGCATGTGGGAGTAAACGGGTTGGAGGTAGGTGGGCGTGGCGCCTTTGACATTGAGCATCTGTGCACCGGGCCGGTCGCTGAGCACCAGGTCGAACCGGGCGAGGTTGTGCGCGAGTTGCGGCTGGTGCAGGTTCCAATCGGAGATGACCGCCGCGGTTTTCACGGGACATGCCTCGATGGCGTGCGGTGGCGGGTACATTTCCGGGCAGCCGCAGAGCAGCAAATCCACCGGCCATTCGCGGGACACGCGTGCCACCACTTCTGCCGCCGTCTCTTCCGGTGCGAAGAAAACGTCGCCGTCGCCCGTTTCCGGTGCGAGGGTGCGCACGGTGTGTCCGCGTTGCGACAGGCAATGGTAATCAGCGAGGTGATTCTGGTCGCCCCACATTGGGTGGCCCATGGCGAGCACACGCATCAGGCGTCTCCCAGGTTGGCGGCCTCGCGCATGCGTGTGGCACTACACAGTGGATACATGGGAGCCAAGAGGCCGCGCGGCTATTCCGGCGATGGTTTTGTAGCCATCACGAGGAACTGGCTGGTCAGGTAGACCTTGTATTCGTCGTCCGTGAGTGGGCCGAGGCGAATTTCGCCGGCGTTGATGCACCCGCGTGCATCCCGCGGCACGTTCTCGGGGGCGGTGCCGGCGAGGGGTATGATTGCCTCGAGGTGCAGGCCGTGCCGGCGCAGCAGCTCAGCGGCTTCGAAAGCGGTAAAAAAACGAATGTGCGATGGGTCGAGCACGCCGCCCTCCGCCGCTTGCCAATGGCCGTGGGCCAAGGCCAGTACTATCCGGTAGAACTGCACATTCGGCACGGTCATGAGCAACACGCCGCCCGGCGCCAGCACACGCGCCAACTCCTTTGCCAGCGGCTCCGCATCGCGCACGCGGGGCGCCACGTCGACGCAGGTGATGCAGTCGTAGGCCGCTGGCCCGCTGGGGATGGTGCGGACTGCGCGGTCGCGCGCGCTTATAACGTTGGCACAGGTCAATGTCACCGCGTGTCGTTTGGCGAGGCGCTCTGGGAGGGCGCCCGAGGCGCCGCCGCAGTCCAGCACCCGCTTTGCTGCCTGTGGCACAAAACGCAGCACGGCGAGTGGGTCGATATGTTCCGCAGTGTTGTCGGTGAGATCGCGCGTCGGTGTTGTCATGGCGTTGTTTCCGGCGCCTCGTGGTGGGGGTAGGCCTTGCCTTCATGCAGGTGTACCCAGTGGTGGGCGCGCCGGGCAACCCCGGCGTCGTGCGTCACGATGACGATCGTCATCTGCTCGGTGGCGTTCAGGTCGAACAGCAGATCGAGGATGCCTTCGCCCGTGTGCTCATCGAGATTTCCTGTGGGTTCATCGCTGAGCACCACGCTCGGCTGATTGAACAGGGCCCGGCCGATGGCCACCCGCTGCTGTTCGCCGCCCGAGAGCATGCCCGGTTTGTGGGTCATGCGTTCGGCGAGGCCCACGCGTGCGAGCATGGCCTCCGCTTGTTCGTGGCATTGCCGGCGGGACACGCCTTTGCACAGGGCGGGCATCATCACATTCTCGAGGGCGGTGAACTCGGGCAGGAGGTGGTAAAACTGAAAGACAAAACCGATCTCTTTGTTGCGGATGTGATTCACGGCGGGCCGGGACATTTTCGTGATGGCCTCGCCGCGAAAGAAGACGGCGCCGCCACTGGGCTTGTCGAGTGTGCCCATGATGTGCAGCAGCGTCGACTTGCCGACGCCCGAGGGACCGCCGATGGCGAGCACCTCGCCTGGCGCGACGGCCAGATCAACGCCTTGCAGTATGCGCAACTCCCGGGTGCCGTCGTGAAAAATCTTTTCGATTCCTTGGCATTCCAGTACAGGCTTACTCATAACGCAGGGCATCCACCGGGTCCACCCGGCACGCGCTCCATGCCGGGTACAAGGTTGACAGCAGCGTGAGTACGACGGCACTCAAGCATATGTAGCACACATCGGTCCAGATGACCGTCGAGGGAATTGCGTCGAAATAGTAGATGACGCTGTTGAAGACATCCCACCCGACCAAGCCGGCGATGAACTCCATGATGGGGTTCACATTCATGGCGATAAGGATGCCGAATACCAGGCCGAGGAAGGTGCCGCTGAGCCCTATCATGAGCCCCTCGATGAGAAAGAGGAGAAAGATCGATCGCGTGCTCGCTCCCAGCGTGCGGAGAATACCGATGTCGCGCCGCTTTTCCATGACCACCATAATGAGTGTCGAGGTGATGTTGAAGGCTGCCACAAGCACGATGAACGCCAAGATAATGAACATGGCGAGTTTCTCTTGCTTCAACGCTTCGAAGAACTCGCGCTGGCTTTCGTACCAGGTGGTGGCGTAGTAGGCGTCGTCCGCATTGATCCGATCGGCCGTACGCGCGGCATGCAACGGGTTGTCGAGTTTCACGTGGATGCCGTGCACGCCGTCCTCACCGGTGAGCATGCGGGCGGTGGGAATATCGACCCAGGCGTAGATCATGTCGAACTCCGACATCTTCGCCTGCGAGATGCCGGAAACCGTGAGCCAGATCTGGCTGCCGCGGCGGGGGCCCAGTGGCGTGAGTGTCGTGCGGGCCGTGGTGAGGGTGATGCGCTGGCCGATCATGCGGCGGGGGTCGCGTTGGTTCGAGCCGAGCAGCCTTTGTGCCAGGCGGAAACCGAGCACGATTTCTTTTTCGCCGGGCAGTTCGCCGCCGCCATAGTTGCGGCCCGCCTTCTCACTGAGGTTCTCCTCGAGCATGGTCACCCGGGCTTCGCGGGCGGGATCCACGCCGATAACGTAGGCGCCGGTCGAATTGTCCTCGTGCGTGATGAGCGACTCGATCTGCACGATAGGACCGGCGGCCTGTATGGCGGGCGCCAGTTCCTTCAGCCGGGAAATGGCCGCTTCGGGGTCCTCGATATTCCCCCCGAAGCGGGGCATGATCGTGAGGTGTGCCCGGTTTCCGATAATCGTGTCGCGCAATTTGATATCGAAGCCGGTCATTACGCTGAGTACGACGATGAGCGCCATGACGCCCACGCACACCCCGGCCACGGAAATAATGGTGATCAGGCTGACAAAGCGGTTGCGCCGCTTGCTGCGCAGGTACCGTGCCGCCACATAGGTTTCGAATCGCACGGATTAATACATCTCCCAGAATTCACTCGGTAAGCCGCAGCCGGCCCCGAGACCGCAGTCCGTATAATGTTGTTGGTGCCCCAGAGAACGTGCAAGCGATAGTGTTGCTCATCGCGCGTATGTGTTGCTGGGACGTCATACCTGCCCGCTTCCGTCATGGGTGGAAAGTCAGCAACTGCCACAGCGCGGCATGTACCGAATGCCGCCGTTAGGTTGCGTCTTCTTCCTTGCGATGCTGGGCGATCTTTTCCGCCACCCCTTCGATTTCAGGGTCGAGCCGGTGCGCTTTTTCCCATTCGCGGACAGCTTTCTCGACTTCGCCGGCCGCGAGGTAGGCATCGCCCAAGTGTTCCCGGAGGATGGCGTCGTCGCCTTCCATGTTGAGCAATGCCCGCTGGATATAGCTCACGGCCTTTTCCGCGTCGCCACGTTTGTAGTAGATCCAGCCCAGGCTATCGAGATAGAACGGGCTTTCCGGTTCGAACTCGAGCGCGCGCTGGAGGAGCCGCTCCGCCTTGCGCAGTTTGACGCCCTCCTCAGCGTAGAGATAGCCGAGGAAATTGAGCACCTCGTGGTCATCGGGCTCTTCTTTCAAATAGGCGACCAAGTGTTCCTCGGTTTTTTCGAAGTTCTCCAGTTCCTGATAGGCGACGGCGAGGTAGTAGTGCAGGTTCACATCGGCGCCATGCTTGGCCACGATGCGTTCGAGCATGTCTACTGCTGTGGCGTAGTTCTCGCGCAGCATGTACAGGCGCGCTTCGATGATCGCCAGGCCCTTGCCGTCTTCCATGGCCCGGAATTCTTCGATCGCCGCGAGCAGGTAGTCGCCGGCGGATTCTTCGCCGAAGCTGAAGAGGAGCTCGTTGAGGTAGACATTGCACTCGCTGTCCAGGTCGCCCTCGATGGTGTCGAAGGTTTCAAGCAACGGCGCCACGGGCTCATCCGTGTCGCGCCGGGCCATGGCGCGCAGCAATGTGCCGAAGTATGGCGCGCCCTCGGGCGGCATGAAGCGTACAGCCTCTCCGGAATCTCCTGCACGCAGCAGGCAGTACATGATCATCAGGTGGTGCAACGGGCGTGCTCCGGCACCCTGCACCAGCTCGGTCAGTTCTTGGGCCGCTTCCCGGTAATCGCCGACGCGGGCCAGGGCAATGGCGAGGTGTTCCCGGGCGCGTATGTCTTCCGGGCGGCGGATGAGGTAGCGGCGCAGGTGCAGAATGGCGTCGGCGGCTTCGCCGCTCTCGAGGTTGATAATGCCGAGTAGCAACCGGGCGGGCACATAGTTTGATTTCAGCGCGAGGGCCTTTTCCATGGCGGTACGGGCCGCGTCGTACTCGTCGAGCCGGAACAGGTTGAAGCCGAGCTTGTAGTGGAAATAGGCCGACTCGGGATCCATCTGCGTGAGCCGTTCGTACAACTCCGTAGTGGACACAAGATCGTTCATTTCCTCCTCGAGCCGCGCCAGTGCGTTGAAAACGCGCTTGTCCTCGGGGTCGAGGTTGACGGCCTTGTGCAAGACCCGGGCGGCGTCTTCATCGCGGCCGACCTGGTGGTAGATTTCGCCCAGCAGGGCCCAGTAGCGCGCATTATCCGGGCGCGCATCGACCACGGCCTCCATGTGGGTGAGGGCCTCCTCAAATTCCTGGCGCCCGAGATGCACACGCACGAGACGCAAGGCAGGGGTCGCCGCGTCGGGGTCGAGTTCGGTCACCAGGTTCATATCGGCCAGGGCCTCGTCGTAGTCGCCGCGCCGCTCATGGACAATGGCGCTGAGGTAGCGGGAGTAGGCCTTGGCGCGGGGGCTCGCGCTGGCGGTGTCGCCATAGCGCACCTCACTGTCAGCGATTCCCAGCGAGCAGCAACCCATCGAGACCGCGATGAAATTGGTCAACAGAAGTGGTAAGTACAGGCGCATAGGGTGTCAGGCCTTTTCTTTTTCCATGTCAAAGAGAGTGTCCGTTTCCAAACGGGACGCCAGCGGCGCGAAACTGCGCCGGTGCAGCGGGCACGGCCCGTGTTCGGCGAGCAGCGCAAGGTGTTCTTGGGTTGCGTAACCCTTGTGCTTGGCAAACAAATAGGCAGGGTAATCTTCATCCGCTCCCTGCATAATCCGGTCGCGGGTGACCTTCGCCACGATACTCGCGGCCGCGATACTTAGCGAACGCCGGTCGCCCTTGATGAGCCGCCACTGCGGCAGGGGCGTGCCCGATACGTGGAATCCGTCGATGAGCAACAGATCCGGCGGCGGGACCAACGCCTCCACAGCGCGCACCATGGCGGCGTAGTTTGCCCGCTGGATGCCGATAGTATCGATCTCCGCAGGCTCCACGACGCACAGACCGATGGCGTGGCCGCCCGCGTGCAACGCGCTATACAAGCGTTCGCGCCGGGCTTCGGAGAGCCGCTTCGAGTCGTCGAGCCCTGCCAAAGGTTCGCGCAACACCACCGCCGCCGCCACAAGCGGCCCGGCCAAGGGGCCCCGGCCGGCTTCGTCCACCCCTGCCACACGGGCAAAGCCCTGCGCTTCCGCCTGTAACTCGAAGGTGAACAAGTTCTCGAGGCGGCGCCGTTCCGCGCCCGTGAACGCTATGAAAGGGTCTGCAGCCATGGTTATCAAATGCTACCGCGCACCCGCCTGTCATTGCAAAGCGGCAATGCTGCCCAGTTTTTCCCGGAAGGTGTTGTCGATAACGATGGACTGGCCGCTTGCGCGATCGATCCACGCGATTACCGACTTCCCGTCCGCTGCGATACGTTCCGTGTCCGCGAAGTAAATCTGGTGGGTGAGGTCGAACGATTTGTTGCCGAGCCGGGTGAGCACTGTGCCGATTTCGAGGGTGGCGGGATAGACCACAGGTGCGCGGAAATTGCACGTGACCGATGCCAGCACGGGCCCCACTGGCGCCTCTTGCCAGTTGTTTTCAATATACTGCTCGAAAATGTGGATGCGGCCCATCTCGAAGTACGTGAAATAACGGGCATTGTTGACATGGCAGAAGGCGTCCATGTCGCTCCACCGCACCTTGAACCGGACCCAGTCCCTGAAATCGTTGCGTTGCATGGGCAAACTCCTTGTAAGCGCACGGCCGCCATGGTAACACATGGCGTTGGTGTTGCACGGGTAGCGCCCGGTGGCCGGATGGTGCTAGGCTCTGGCTAAGTGTAAGCAACCACAACCAAGACGGAGAGGACAGAGGGCCAACTGGGAACGCGCCAAGCCTGTACGCCGGCGAGTGGCCGCGTGTGACAGGGTGTCTTTTGGGTGTAGCTTTGTTATTGCTGCGTACCAATAAGGGTAAAGCACACAAAGGGACTGCCCTGGCGGCTCGGCGAGCAGGGCGTGTGCCTTTCGGTGCGGTAATTAGGGGAAAGAGAGGGGCGTTGGGTATCCAGCCCAGCGTATGTGCGTTTCTTTTTCTCTATACAGCGCCGTTGGATGGCAATACAGAAGCCGTGCCCTTATCTTTGTTCACCAAGCGGTCCCGCTTGTCTGTCCCGTCCACGAAGGGAGCCCGGCAATGGCTGAGCGCTACGAACGCCCCTCCTGGGACGATTACTTGCTGGAGGTGGCGAACACCGTCGCGAAACGCGCCACGTGCGATCGCGGGCGTAGCGGGTGCGTCATTGCGCGCGATGGCCGCATTCTCGTGACGGGCTACGTGGGGTCGCCCTCGGGTTTTCCCCATTGCGACGATGTGGGCCACCAGATGAAGCGGCTTGTGCACGAAGACGGCACGGTGACCCAGCACTGCATGCGCACGGTGCATGCCGAGCAAAACGCCATCTGTCAGGCGGCGAAGCTCGGGGTCAGTCTTGACGGCGCCACGCTCTATTGCCGCATGACCCCCTGCCGTACCTGCGCAATGCTGCTCATCAACTGCGGGATCACGCGGGTAGTGTGTGAGCGGCGCTACCATGCTGCGGCCGAGTCGGAGGCGATGTTCGCGCAGGCGGGCGTCGAACTCGTATACAAACACGACGAGGTGCAGGCCTACGACAATCAGTAGGCGCAAACGCTTTTAACTGCCACCGCCACCCTGGCCGCCACCGCCCATACCGCGTCCGCCACCGCCACCGCCACGATATTCAGGCTGCACAATAGCGAAGAGCTGGCTCGGCGCCAAGCCATGGGCTTTCCCCAACTCTTTGACCGTGATCGACGGGTCTTCGACAGGGATGCCGGCCTCTTCCAGCCGTTCTATAACCTGATCGAGGGGCATATCGACTTCATTGGCCAGCCGCTTGATTGAGAATTCCTCGGTGTTTGGCTTGGGTGCGCGGGCGGAATGCGTTTCCCAATACACCTTGACCGCGTCATTCCATTTGATAATGGTGCTGAAAGGAGGCGCCTCGTACAACGTACCCACGAATGTGACCACGCAGATAAGGAGCGCCAGCGTTATCTCGCGTTTCAGGTTCAATGTGGCCTGAGCTTTGTGCGTGATATAACACCAGAAAATCGTCCAATTGTAGTAGAGATGGAAGCCGGCGGAAACAATCACAATCAGCGACAGAACAATATGAATACTGCTCCACTCTTCCTTCTCGAGTCCCAGCATGGTCCAGCCAGTCCAATGAGCGACCCGGCCCTTTGGCGTAAAATAGAGAATGACGCCGGAAAAAAGCAGAATACTAAAGGAGCTAAATAGAAGCAGGCTGAAGAAACCACGATAATGAAAGCGTTTTGGGTTGTCCTGGGTTTTCACGTTGAGGTCTTCGTTGGATTCGTTCATCGTTTGTGTCCAGCCTTTTGGTTGTTGATGTGCTTGTCTGTCATTACCGCATTCCAGGCGCCTTTGCTGTGGGATAATAGCAAAAGGAAGGATGGTTAATTTTTGCACACCTGCGTGGAACGGCCCGCATTTGATCGAAGAAGGCCGTAAAACGAGGGAACAGCCCCGTCTCGCCCGCGGGCTCGCTTGCTTCGGTCTCCATATTTGCAGGTGAACCCGCGTTGTCTTTGGTGTCGAAACAGCGGCAATGCGAAAACGGCATCCGTTCTTCAACCGGCCGCCGGCCCATGACGGGCCCAGGAGCGAACTGCTTCACGGATACTGTATCGCGATCGCGCACGGTTTACTGAACATTGGGTGACACTACCTGGATGACGCGCACCCCATTGCGCCATGGGGAATCCCGCCGGCCGTCCCCATCCCCGCGCCGTGCCCGGTGTTACCGCAAAACGGGTTGTGGCACCGCAAATCAGGCGTTGCCCGTGGCGGTGTTCCGTGCTGGCAGCCGCAAGAACATTTTGGCTTAAGCGATTGTTTTGCAAGGCGTTGTGCAGATTAGGACTCCCCTTGCTTGCGTGCTGATCGGCGTGGCATACTTGTTGCTCCCAGGCATGTGCGCCATACGGTGGGTGTGTGCGTTTTCGCCTTGTCTGCGCGGAAGCCGAGCAAGTTTTTGGGCAGGGTTTCCGGCGGCGCGGGCACAGTGGAATCCATCATTACAACGGGAGATGTAACTCATGATCAAGGCCAAGGGGCTCACGATGCACTATGGGCCCGTGGTAGCCTTGGACGATGTGTCCTTCGATGTAAAGAAGGGTGAGATCGTCGGGCTGCTCGGGCCAAACGGGGCCGGCAAGTCCACCGCAATGAAAATCCTCACAACCTACCTGTACCCGACAGCGGGCACGGCAGAGGTGGCCGGGGAAGATGTGCTGAAGAAACCGGTTGCGGTGCGCCAGAACATCGGCTACTTGCCGGAGGTGCTGCCGCTATACATGGACATGGAGGTTCGCGGCTATCTGAACTTTGTTGCCAAGGCGCGCGGGCTTGGCGGCGCCAAACTGCGCGATCGCACGGACGCCGTGCTCGATGCGTGCGGCCTGCGGCCGATGTACCGCAAGGTGATCCGTGAACTTTCAAAAGGGTACAAGCAGCGCACGGCGTTGGCCCAGGCGCTCATCCATGACCCGGAGGTCATCATCCTCGACGAGCCGACCTCGGGCCTTGATCCGCACCAGATTCTCGAGATACGCGAGCTCATCAAGAAACTTGCCCAAGACAAGACGGTCATCCTCTCGACGCATATCCTCACGGAAGTCGAGGCCACGGCGGACCGCATTGTCATCATCAACCGCGGCCGGATAGTGGGCGATGGCACGGTGCCGGAGTTGCGTGCGCGCGCCATGACGGAAGAGCGCACGTCGCTCGTAATCGCGGGCGGGCAGGCCGAGGAGGCCGAGCGCCTGCTGAGTGGTATCCAGGGAGTAACGCGCGTGGAGACAGCGCAGGGCCTGGGCGAAGACACGGCTGGTTTCCTGCTCTACAGCGCGGCCGGACAACACCCCTTTCACGCGATCAATGAACTCGCCCGCAACAAGCAGTGGGACCTTCGGGAATTGCGCGATAAGCCGCTCTCCCTGGAAGAAACCTTCCTGCGCCTGACCGAACGACAGGCCCAAGAAGCGGCCGCCTAGGAGGGAGTAACCAGCCATGCGCAACATACTTTCAATCATGCGCCGTGACCTGACGGCGTACTTTACCTCGCCAATTGGCTACATCTACATGATGGTATTTGTCACCGTGAGTGTGGGCCTGTATGTCACCAGCTTTTTCGGCAGTCCCTTCCTCATGGTCGACATTCGCCCGTTCTTCGACAACATCCCCTTGCTCCTGTGCGTGCTCGTGCCAGCCATCACCATGCGTGTTTGGGCGGAGGAACGCAAAGAGAACACCTGGGAGATGCTGCTTACCCTGCCCATGCGCGCGCACGAGCTCGTACTCGGGAAGTTCCTGGCCTGCATGATCTTCTTCGCCGCGGCGGTCTTCGCCACCATCACGGTGCCGTGGATGCTTGTGAGCCTCGGTGAGCCCGATTTCGGCGTAATCATCGGCGGCTACGTCGGCATCCTGCTGGTGGGCGCCATGTTTTTTGCCTTGGGCATTCTTTTCTCGGGCTTTTTCAAGGATCAGATCGTCGCTTTTGTGATTACCCTGCTGGCGTGCCTGCTGCTTTTCCTGGTCGGCACGAATTTTATTGCCGGCTATCTCGACGGCGCCTTCGAGAGCTTCAAGCTCGGTTCGCTGCTATCTGAGCTCTTGGGCGTATTCACCCACTACGGGCCTTTCATTCGCGGCGTCGTGGACCTTGCCGATGTGCTGTATTTCGCGGCATGGACCATAATCCTTCTGGGCCTCAATGTTATGTACATCGACGGGCGCAACCGCCCGGGCGCCCGGCTGGTGTTCGGCGCGGCCCTCGTGCTCACGCTGGGCATCGGTATGTTGTTCAACTGGTTGGTGAGCGACACGAGCTGGCAGCGCCTCGATCTCACCGAGAACAAGATTTACACCGTTTCCGAAGCCTCGAAAAATGTGTTGCAGGAACTCGAAACGCCGGTAACGGTGAACGTGTACATCACGCCGTCGGATGAAATGCCCACCGCCTACCGCCAGCTCGAGCGCGATATTACGGATAAGCTCGAGGAAATCCAGGTGGCTTCCGAGGGCAATCTGCGTTACAAGGTGTTGCACATGCACGCCGCCAACATCGTGAGCGGGGTGCAGCAGAACCAGCAGGAAGAAACGGATCCGGATCTGACGGAAGAGGAGAAGATCGAGGAGCGCATGTATGAGAAGGGGGTGGAGCCCTTCAGCGTGCAGTCCCGCGGCGAGGCGGGCGCCTCGACCCAGCTCGTGTACTCGTCCCTCGGCATCAGCTACCAGGCGCAGGAAGAGGAGATCATCCCCCAGGTGGTGCCGCAGAATTTGCCCGATCTCGAGTACCGCGTGATCAGTACCGTGTACAAGCTCACGCGCGATGAGCTGCCGAAGGTGGCGCTTGTGGCGCCTGAGGAAGCCATCAACATTCCGCCGGAAATGCGCAGCATCTACGAGCAGATGGGCCAGGAGGTTCCGGATACGCAGGATCCCTTCCGCATGCTCCGGCGTGTGCTCGAGGCCGAGAAGTACCGGGTTGAGCGTGTCGCGTTCTCGGAGGACGAGCCGCTGCCGGACGACTACGACACGCTGGTCATTATGAATCCCCGCGGTTTCAACGAGCGCCACCGGTGGGAGATCGACCGTGCCCTTCGCAGCGGCAAGTCGGTCATCCTTGCCGTCCAGCAGTACCTGTGGGACTACCGGCCCACGCGCAACCAGCTCCAGATAAGCCGCAGCAGCGAGGAGCCGGGCGTAAACGAGTTGCTCGCGGAATATGGCGTCTCGTTGAGCGAGCACTCGCTCATGGATGTGAACACCGTGCCGTTGACTATCTCGCAGGGGCTTTTCGGACAGCAGATCGATCTCCCCTTGCACATCATGATTCAGTCGGAAAACATGAACCAGGACACCGCGATCACCAACAACCTGAGCACGGTGTTCTATCTCTGGGGTTCCGCCCTCGACATCAATGAGGCGAAGATCGAGGAGAACGGGCTCGATCACACCGTGCTCATGACCACCAGTGAGCGGGCCTGGGAGGAAACGGCGGACCCGCAGTCTGGTGAATTCTCGGTCGATCCACCTGCCGAACCGGACGAACGCCAGCGTTTCCCGGTGGCCGTGCAGCTCAAAGGACAGTTCCCGGGGGTCTTGGCGGACGAAGAGCGCCCGGAATGGCCCGAGCCGCCCCAGCAGCCCGGGCAACCGCCCATGCCGGACGACGACGAGCCGGAGCCCCCAGCGGAATCCATCGAGCCGGCGCCGGCGAATTTCATTCTCATGGGCTGTTCGGAAACCTTCAAAGACGACTACCTGCAGGTAGCCGGCGGCGCCAGCCAGCAACTTCTGTTCAAAATGGTGGACGCCATCACGCTGCGCGAGGATATCGCCGAAATCCGCTCGCGCACTCCCGTGGCCCGCACTATCGACAAGCCGGAAGCGTCGACCATTACCAAGTGGCAGGTCGTCAACTACGGGCTCGCCAATGTGATCATTGCCGCGGCCGGCATCGCCGTGATGACCGTCCGCCGTCAGCGGCGCAACGCCTACACGATGGCCTATGCCGCCAACAAGTGACAACCCGTATTACGCACGGCTGAAAAGCGGAGAATCATCATGAACGCGAAAGTGCTCATTCCCCTGGCCCTGCTGCTCATCGTCCTCGTTGGGGCGGTGGTTATCAAGCAGCGTAGCCAGGAAGAAACCAGTATCGTCGACCAGGCCCAGCTCGAAAACCTCGCGCCGGAAGACCTCGAGGCCGCCGGCATTAACCGGATCGAGTTGTACAACGGCACCGCCCAGGACGAGGCGGTCGTTCTGGAGCGCGAAAGCGTCACCGCGCCCTGGAAGGTCGCTTCGCACTTCGATGCGCCAGCCAAGGCGGCGGATGTCGACGACTTCCTTGCTACCGTTTTTGACCTGCGCGGCGACTTGCGCGAGGAGCCGGCGTCGGAGGCGCGGCTCGGCCGGTACGGGCTCGAGGCGGACAAAGCCATGCACGTGGCGCTCTACAAGTCCGGCGCGGAGGAACCGGCCTTTCATCTGCTTGTGGGCGACAACGCCGGCACCTCGACCCTGTTCCTGCGGCGCGCCAACGAACGGCGTGTCTTCGATGATCAGACTGACCTGCGGCGTGCGGCGGGCATCTTTGGTGAGGGCCAGGCGCCCGAAGCGGACAACTGGCTCGACAAGAACGTGATCGCCCTGGAAGAGGACGCCGAGATCACCGGTGTCGATCTGACATTGCCGGACAAGCGTCTCGTCCTTGCGCGCGTGGCGGAGGAATCAGAGGCCGAAGAAGATGGTCAGGAAGAGGACGCCGCGGACGCCACACCGTCCCAGCCCGCCACATACACGTGGGAAGTGACCGAGGGCGGGCCGGGTCTGCCCTTGAAAGAAGAGACGTGGACAAGCCGGCTCGCGCGCCTGCGCAACCTGAGTGCAACCGATATCGTCGACCCCGCAGAGACGGCCGAGTACGGACTCGATGATCCCGCGTACCGTTGCGTGCTCAACATGGACGGGCAAGAGGATGTGACCATGGAAGGCAGTCGCCCAAAAGCCGGCGGCGACGGCTACCTGCGTCTGGCGGATGCCGAAAACGATATCGTGTACAAGCTCAGCTCATACAACTTCGAGCAGGTGTTCCCAAAGACCGGCACGTTGTTTGACCTGCCCAAGTTTGCCGAGGACGCCGAAGCCGATCAAATCGGCCGGGTCGAAATCGCGTACGAAGGGCGCGAGCCCATCGTGCTCGAGCAGGGCGACGACGCGTGGGATGTAGCGGCGCCGGCGACAGAACTCGGCATTCAGGAGAATACCGTGCAGCAGGTGGCCGACACCCTTGCCGGTCTCGCGCCTTCGGATTACGCGGACAGCGATGTGGACGCGGGCCCCTGGAACTGGACCATTACCGCCACCATCGACGGCCAACGCGAGGTGCTGCGTGCCGGTGGCGACGCGAAGAGCATTGACGGCGTATACGTGCGCCTGGGTGATGACGACCGCATCTATGCCATCTCGCGCACCGATGCGAACAAGCTGCTTCTCGATGTGCCCGATGTGTTGCAGATGCAAGTGCTCGACGTCACCCCGACCGACAGCACGGCGGTGTCGCTGCACCTGCCGGGCGGCGAGGGGCGTCTTGAAAAGCAAGATGGCGCATGGAAGCTCGCGAAGAACGGCGGGTTTGTCAATGTGGATCAGGCGGCGGCACGCGATTTCGTCACCGAGGTGGTCACACTCGAGGCGCAGAACGTGCGTATGGACGCCGCTCCCGACATGGCGGCCGAGGCGGAAACCGGCTACACCGTGACCATGCAGGACGGCGAAGAACATGCCGTGCATGTCGTCGCCGACCCGACGCGCCAGAACAAGTGGCTGCTCTTTAAGGACGGTCTCGGCCACGGCCTCAGTGTGGACAAGCGCACTCTTGACACGCTAAGCGAAGCGTTCACCCGCGTGACCGAGTCACAGGTCGACCCAGCGGAAGCCGAGCCAGTACCCCCGGAACAGGCAGAGACCGCCGAGCAGGATGCGGGGGATACGCAGGAAGAAGCGGCTACGGTCGTGGTGACACCCGGCGAGGAGGCGGCTGAGCCGTCCGAGACCGAGTCTGAAGATGCAGCCGATGCCGATTCGGCTGCACGCACGGTACCCGATGAAATCCGCGAGCTCATTAACGCAGACGCCGAGGAAACGGAAGAGTCCGCCGAGGAAACGGAAGAGTCCGCTGAGGAAACGGAAGAGTCCGCTGAGGAAACGGAAGAGTCCGCTGAGGAAGAGGCGCCCGCCGCCCCGTAGAGTCTCGGCACACAGTGTTGCCAACCGACCCCGGCCATCTGGATATCCCCCGGTGGCCGGGGTTGTTGGTGTGCCGGGCATGGCACTGCTGAGGTGTAAGTCCTCGCGGCGTTGTGCGGGGCGCGGTGCTTATCCGCGGTCCATGCGGTATGTCGTGTGGCGGCCGCTCAGTTGCCCGCCTTCATGGACTTGCCGATCTCGAAGGCGATGTCTGGCGCGAGCGTTTTCGATGGGGGAAAATAGCCATCGAGCCCCAGTTTATTGGCCTGCGGTTCGATCGTGGCGGGATCGCCGCCGTAGACGTAGACCTTGAGGTCATCGAAGTCTTTTGTCGTCTTTACGAGCCGGCACGTCTCTATGCCCGGCAAGTCTTTCATGTCGGCGCTGATGAGCAGTACATCGGGGGCACTGGTGCGCAAACGGCACATGCCGTCGATGGTCGTAGGCGCCACAAAGACATCGAGGTTCTGGCGTTCGAGGTTTTTGCGTATCCGCCCGGCCAGGTCCGACTCCGATTCGAGCACGAGCACCGAGCGCCCCACCGAGTCGATACCGCCGCCCCGGCTCAGGCATGTGGTGACGTAAAAGCTGATGTCATTCTCGACGCTCTCCTGCCCAGCCTTGAACTCACACCCGATGAAGTAGCCGCTGGGCGCTGGGCGCGCCGTGCGCACCTCGGAAACTACGTTTTCCAAGTGCATGCCATCCGGCAGGCTGAACGAGAGGCCGATCTCCTTGATGCCCTCCGGCGGCCGGTTCCGCGTAAATACGCCGCAGCCGCCCATGCTGATGTCCCGAATCTCACCAGCAACGCGGTTGCTGCCACCATAGCTGATGGATGCTTCGGTTTGTATCTTCACGCGCTCAAACTTGCGGAATTGAAGGTGTTGTATCTGGCTTGGCCACTGGACCCGGAGGTAGGGATTGCTGCGGCGCGTGTCCCAATCGAGGATGATTGCGTCGAAAGCGCAGGCGAAGCCTTCATAGAGAAACCGGAAAACGCAGGGCTGCCCTTCCTGCAAGGCCACGAACATGCCCGTATCTGTTTTCGGGCGATCCAACAGGAGGTGGGCGCCTTTGCGCCACCCACGCAGCACGGTTTTGTGGCGAGGACCATTTTTGCAGCTCGGGGCCGTGTGCAGGATAAAGGTATTGCCGATCTCGAGGAATCTCTCGAGGTCTTTGTATGCTAATGGCATCCACGGGTCTCCATCTCTATGCGGGCGCTAGAAGGGCTGCCCGGCTTGTTCCAGTGCGACAAGCATGCCGCAATCGCAAATCAACACCATTTTGCCCTGCCCTACGAGTTTTTGCGCTACAAACGTGGTACAGTGCGTGCGTTGGTTCGTTTGGAGCGGGGCCGCATGTACGCGGTTGCGCGCCCCGCTTTGTTAAGCCATTGATACCCTTCTATCGCAACCATTGACAGATCGCCACAATGCCACAAGTACACCAGAAGAAACAAGGGAAACGATTGGCGAGCCAATTGCGAAACTTGAAAGTCTTGAATGGCAGGGGAGTTGCGGCGGCGGGTGATTGGCCTTCACCCCAGGAAAGTCTTGGTATCGCCGCATTCCAGGTGCGTTCTATCTTTTTTCGGGCATTTTCACCCCAAGCCCGCCTCGGGCATAAGAAAT
>CAZMVU010000094.1:0-17542 GCA_964569295.1 uncultured Nitrospirales bacterium | reverse complement strand
TCTCCCGCCTTGGACAAATGCCTGCACTTCAGCCCACGCGCGCAATAGCGGTGGCTTGCCACCGCAGTCTAAAGTGGCGCCCACGGCATGGCTATCCCCGTCGCACGCTGGTATTCGCTATCAGGGGGGGCAGATTGGCGAAACAAGTGCGTCCCCTTGCGCGATACGGCTAAAGAATTTGCGCAATCTTTAATTGTCGCTGGTCATGGGTAAAGCCCACATTGTGAAGTACAGAAAACAGCTCACGGCAAACGGCTGAAGAATTACAAGAAGCCAGGCCGGTGACGTGAGGTGACGGGGCACAACGGACAAACTGGCTTTGTAGGCAAGCCCGCTGAGTTATTTTCGGCAAGCGATTGCCAGAAAGCGGGGGAGGGGGTGTCTGCCGCCTGGAACGGCAAAGCGCCGCGGCCCGGCGAAAACCCGGGGCGCGGCGCGGTATAGCCGGTATTGGCGGGTTCAGCCCCAGGTAATCAGGGCCGTTTCGTGTTTTTCCGCGAGATCGGGGTGGTGCGGGATAGCGCGTACGGTGAATCCCTGCTGGCCGGTGCGTTCGCAGACAATGGCGCCCTCGAAGCGGTAGGTATTCTTTCCCACTTCGCCGGTACATTTCATTTCAACGGCGCGTCCATGCGTGACTTGGCCGCTGGGGTCGATATCGCCGTAGTAGATTTCGACCGTGACATCCTTCTCGGTGAGGCCGTCGAGGCTCAGCTCCGCCCACACGTCGAGGTGGGAGCCCCAGGGCAGGCCATCGCGGGCGCCGCTGTCGACCTTGGTGATGGCGACATTACTCCAGTTGTTGCGCACTTTTTTCTTCCAGAGCGCGAGTTCGTGCGCGCGTTGGCGAGTCGCCTGCTTGAACTCGACCTTGCGGTGGGACATGGGAAGGTAGAAGCGGTCGGTGTAGTCCTGCACCATGCGGTACGTATTGAAGACGGGACAGATACTGCGGATGGCTGTCTTCATGCGCGCGATCCACTCGCGTGGCAGGCCGTCCCGGCTGCGGTCGTAGAAAATGGGCACCACCTCCTGCTCGAGGATCTCGTAGAGCGCATGCGACTCGATTTCGTCCTGTTCTTCGATGGTGTCGTAACTTTCGCCCTGGCCGATGTTCCAGCCGTTTACGCCGGGGATCGCGGCTTCGCACCACCAACCGTCCGGTATCGAGATATTGAGGGCGCCGTTGGCGGCGGCTTTCATGCCCGATGTGCCCGAGGCCTCCATAGGGCGGCGCGGCGTGTTGAGCCAGCAATCGACCCCCTGCACGAGATACCGGGCGACGTTGATGCCGTAGTTCTCGATAAAGACAAAGCGTACCCGGACATCGGCCTCGCGCGCGAAATGAACCAACTCTCGGATGAGATGCTTGGCCTGATGGTCGGCGGGGTGCGCTTTGCCGGCCATAATAAACTGCACCGGCATGTCGGCATTCAAGAGGATGCGGCGCAATCGGTCAGGATCCTTCAGGATGAGCGTGGCGCGCTTATACGTGGCGAACCGGCGGGCGAAGCCTATGGTGAGGATTTCGGGGTCGAGCACTTCGTTGGCCAGGCGCACTTCCATGCCCGGCGCGCCGCGGTTCGTGAGCTGGGCGGCGAGGCTGCGGCGGGCAAAGGTGACCAGGCGCTCGCGCCGCCGTTCGTGGGTGCGCCACAACTCGGTGTCGGGCACTTCGTCGATGTGCTCCCAGATCGTCTGATCGTCGGGACTATTGACCCAACCCGGGCCGAGATACCGGTCATACAAGTCTGCAAGATCCCGGGAAATCCAGAAGCGCGTGTGAATGCCATTGGTAATAGAGGAGATGGGCACTTCGTTCTCCGGGACGCCCTTCCAGGTGAGGTTCCACATGTCGCGCGCGACTTCCCCGTGCAACTCGCTCACGCCGTTGGCGCCGGCGGAGAGCTTGAGCGCGAGCACGGTCATGCAGAAAGGTTCGCGTTTGTCGGCGGGGTTCTGTCTGCCGTAACTGAGCAGTTCCTCGACCGTAATCCCCACCTCCCGGCAGTAGTTGCTGAAGTAATGCTCGATCATGGCCGGCTCGAACATGTCGTTGCCGGCGGGTACGGGCGTGTGCGTGGTAAATGTGCTGCCGGCCTTAACCGTCTCGAGGGCGGTGGTGAAGTCGAGTTTCTCGGTGCGCATGAGATCTTTGATGCGCTGGAGGGTCATGAAGGCGGAGTGGCCTTCGTTCATGTGATAGCAGCTCGGGTGGATGTTCATTTCATGGAGTGCGGCCATGCCGCCCATACCGAGCATGATTTCCTGGCGAATGCGCGTATCGCGGTCGCCGCCGTAGAGGCGTGCGGTAATCTGCCGGTCTTCGGCGGTGTTTTGCTCGTTGTCCGTATCGAGCAGATAAAGGGGCACCCGGCCTACGCGGCACACCCATACATTGGCTTTCACCATCCGCCCCGGATAAGGCACTTCGATGACCAGTGGCGTGTCGTCGTTGCGGCGAACCAGGGCAATGGGCATGTTGTGGAAGTCGTTGCGGGGATATTCTTCCTGTTGCCAGCCGTCCGCATTGAGGTACTGGCGGAAGTAGCCCCCGCGGTACAACAGGCCGAAGGCAATGAGCGGCAGTGCGAGGTCGCTGGCGGCTTTCAGATGATCGCCCGCGAGCACACCGAGGCCGCCGGAGTAGATTTGCAGGCACTCGTGGATGCCGTATTCGGCGGAGAAATAGGCCACAGTGAATCCCTCGGGCGCCTGGGGGTGTTTTGCGCTCCACGGGTCGGCGGCCAGGTAGGCATCCATTTTATTGACAACCCGCTCGAGGTGGGCGAGGAACGAGTCGTCTTCCGCCAGTTCCTCGAGCCGCACTTGGCTTACTTCGCCGAGCATGCGCTTCGGGTTCTGGTGGCCGGCCGTCCACATCTTGCGCCGGTCAATGCGCATGAACAGCTCGATGGCCTCGGGTTCCCAACACCAGAAGAGATTGTCTGCCACATCGATGAGTTTGGCGATGCGCTCGGGCAACTTGGGAACGACCGTATAACGTTTTACGGTGGCCATGTTTTGTAACCTCCACATTCTTGGGGCAATTGCACCGGTGTTGTCGATCGGTGCACGGTGTAAATGGGTAACGCCGGGAACGTGCCGGGGTGGCTTGTACGGTCAGCGCCGCAGCGCCCTCTCCGAGGGGTGTTCCCCCAGCACTGTCGCCGCCGCACACGTCCGGTGTGGGGGCCAACGATAGCACGGCAGCCTTCTAAAAGGGAAGCGTACGCACGCACGAACTGCGTTGCTCTACAGAAAATAGCGGTGGAACCACTTCAGCAGACGGCGCCATAATGAGCCGCCCGTTCCCCGGCTTGGAACCCGGCCGCTGCGCACGGCTTTGCGAAAAGCCGCCCCGTGCTTGGCTACGCCGGTCACCGCCGCGTATTCGGGCGTGTTTACCGGCGCGGGCAAGCCGGCGATGCCTTCGGGATAGCCGCGGCGCACATGCACCTGAAAGACGGCGTCGGCGAGGTCGGGCATATTCTTGAGGTCGGCGGCGCCGCCGGTGAGCACAATACCGCGCACCAAGTGCTTGGCGAGTCCCCGGGAGGTTAGGTACTGGCGTACCTCGGTCATGAGTTCCTTGCAGCGCTCGAAGATGATGTCGTCGAGTTCGCTGCGGGTCACGGAGTTGGGTGCGCCGCGCACGGCCGTCTTCAGTTTGATGGCTGTGTCGTCGTGTGGGGGAGAGGCCGAATCGGGGGTGTCTGTCACCCCCTCGCTATTCTCGAGTGCCCGGATGTGGCCCTCGGGCACGCCATATTGAAGCACGAGTTCCTCCGCTTCATCGAAATTAACCTGGAGGCCCGCCGATACGTCGCGGGTGATGTGGTAGCCGCCCCACTCGAAGACATGACTGGCCAGAATACGGTAGTCCCGGTAAAGGGCGAGGCAGGTTGTCGACCTGCCCACGTCAAGCACGGCTACGCCCAGTTCCATGTCTTCCGGGGTCAGGCAGCCGAGGGCGCTTGCAAGCGGCATGAAGATCACATCTTCCAGTTCGCGCCCTTGCGACTCGATGCAATAGGCAAGGTTTTCCTCGATAGTGGCCGGCATGCGCGCGAAGTGTGCCCGCGCCTTGAGCACCGTGCCGCGTTGGCCAAGGGCATCGATGACCCGCAGTTCGTCGACATACCACTCCTGGGCCGTAATAGAACAGGTGATAGTCTTGCCCGCAGCCAGCAACTCGTTCTGCGCTTTTTCGATGGCCTGCTCGAGGTCCTGGTATTCGACCACTTCATTGTCGAGGGTTACGTTGGCGGTGCGGATAAAGGTTTCGACATTCTTGCCGTTCACGGCGCAGAAGCACACCGGCGCCCGGACGCGGGCTTCCTTGTGCGCCTGGTCGAGGGCTTCTTTGAGGGCCATTTGCGCCGCATTCTGATCTTGAATAACGCCCTGGGAGACACAGGCGCGTCCGGGGGCTGTACCGTGGCCAATGACTTGCAGTCCCCCGTCCTCGTTCTGGCGCACGATCAGCACGCGCACATGACGCGACCCAAAGTCGATAGCGCCAATAATATCGCCCCGTTTAGCCACCCTGTTGTATCTCCTGCCTGCTGGGCAGCGTCTGAACGCATGCCGCCTCAATCATTCCACAAGCCCAAGCCCAAGCACTCTTGGGCGCCCGCACTCAGAGAAGCTTGTCGTCCGGCTCATGGCTTTCTTCGTCCTGCGAAGAGGATTCGGCCGCATCCAGGAGGGCCTGCACGCTGGCGATGGTACGCTCGATTTCCGCCACCGAATGCTTTCGCTGTTCGAAGTGGCGACGTGCTTCATCCAGTTCCTTTTGCTTTGTCCTGTGTTCCTGGTTGAGCCGGACGACGTGATCGCGGGCGGCCTCGAGGTCCTCGTGGGACGCGCGCGCCGTCTCGTTGAGCGCTTCGATCCGCTGCTTGATACTGTCTTTCGTTTCCTGGACATCCTGCAAGCGTTCCAGGACATCTTCGCGTTGTTGGCGCTCGGCATCCCGCTTTGCCTCGAGTTCCCGAATCTGCGCCTCGATGCTGGCGATACGGCCATCCACAGCGGCCACTTCTTCGTCCAGGGCATTGTGCTGTTCACACTGCGCCTGCAGCGATTCTTCCTGGGTGCTGACCTGCTTGTCGACTTCGAGGAGGGCTTCCTCACAGGCTTGCACGTCCAACTCGGCCTTTGCGATGGCTTCTTGGTGCCGGTCCTCGCGCTGCTTACATTCGCCTACCTTCGCCTCGGCATGCTCCGCTTCGACCCGGGCCATCTTAACGGCCAACTCGAGGGCGAGCAATTTGACGTCGGCGACGTTTCCCGCGGACAAGGCGCGTGTGAGTTGCGCTTCGGGGCCTTCCGGTTCCGCTGGCGCCTTCACGTCAAGCACCGCTTCCCGTGGGGGTTCCGGTTCAGGCGTTTGTGCCGCATCATGCGCCATCTCGATTGGTGGCTCCGGTTCCCCAGGGGCCTCCGGTTCTATGCGTGACGCTGACTCCCGGGCCGTTTCCGAATCCGCCATGGGCTGGGGTTCTGTGTTTGATGCTGACTCCATGGCCGGTCCAAATTCTGTCGAGGGCGGTTCTTCGTCGAACAGCGATTGTTGTTCGACCTCGGGCACAGGTGCACTCGGCGCCGGTGATTCGGTCTTGTCTTCCGGTTTCTCCAGAGACACCTCTGGGGGCGCTTCTGATGCGGGGGCCGGCTTGTGGGCCTCAGATTCGTCAACAGGGGGCGTGGGCGCCGGTGTTCGTGGATCTTCATAAGTCATTTCCGGTGCCGAAGCATTTGCAGACTGTTCGGCAGCGGTGGTTTCCGGCGCCGGTTCCTGGTTGTCTATACCCGCAACTGGATCCACATCGAGGGTGTTGGCGAGATCCAATTCGCTATCGTCCGCCCGAACGCTTTGCTCCGTATTGGCCGGAGATTCTTCTGCGCTGAACAAGGCGGAGAGGGATGGGAAGGTGTCCGTTTCGCTGTCCGCATCCTCGAGTGCGCCGGCTTCCCGCGCGATTTCTTCCCCGGTACTGTCGTAGGGCTCATCGAAGGGGGAGGTTTCCTCGCTGGCTGCCGCCGCGGATTCCCCAGGCCAATGGGCCTCATGCGCCATTTGTTCAGAAGCCTGAGCGGGCGCATTGCCCTGGTCATTGTCAGGCGCCTTTGCCGCATGCCACGCCGGGTCATAATCTGGGAAGGCCGTTTCTTCGTCGCGGCCGTCCTCGGCAGGGATGGGCCTTTTCTCCGGTGGATCAGGCGCTACTGCCCCGGTCGTGGGCGGTTCGCTGGCGGGCGCCTCGTCCACGGCGTATTCCGGGGCGGCTTCCGCTTCTTCTTCGTCTTTCACCAGCGTGATTCTTGCCTCCGCCAAATCTTCTACTGCCTGCCGATAGCGAACCTGCCACTTGTCCATGACACCCGGACGAACATTGTCGACGATGATATCGCCCACCATGAGGCACAGGATTTCATAACTGTCTTTGAGGAAATGTACAGATTCCGGGGCACGCTCGGCGCGTTCATAGGAATGGAGAACCCGTGCCGTATCGGTGAGCGCCGCCTGCACACTTTCCCACCCTTGGCTGTGCGCCAACTCGATACCGTTGATGAGCTGGTTCATGCACTCGTCGATCCACTGCTCTTGCGGCGCGCCTTGTTCGGCAAGGCTCACTTGCCGCTGGAAACGGCCGAGAGCCGTGAGCAAGCGCTGGGTTGGATCGCCTGTCACTTGGTGTTCGATAGTGGGGGCCGGCCCGGTGTCTTGCGCCGGTGCGTCTTGGGCCTCGTCTTCCGCGGAGACTGCCGAGGCACCGTCCGGTTTGCGCTCGCCGAAAAGGCTGCGCGTGTTTAGCCAGTTCCGCTTCCGTTTGGTAAATGCCACGATCTGAACCTCCCAGAAGTTGATTGTACCACAAGTGTTTTTCACAGGCAATACATATTGTGGTCGCCTGTGTTTATGAACGCTACCGGTTGTTACAACGGATTTTCATTTGGTCGGGGCGTTGAAATCAGGTAAGATGTAAACAGTTGACACGCACCGCGTTAGCGTCTCGTCCGGCAGCCGGAGGTTCCGGTACGGGAACACCGCGCCCAACCCCGGGAGGCCGCCATGAACGAGGAACTGATCGAACAACTCCCGGAAAAACCAGACCTGAGGCCGCCACGGCCCAGCACGCGCCGCACCCTGAGCACCTTTCTCCTGCTGTTCGCCGTAGCAGCCGCCATCATAACACCGTTGTTGTACGTCAGCTATAGCTCCCAGATGCAGGCGGTGCGCGGCGTGCTGCACGCCCACCAACGCAAGCAGGCCGCGCTTCAGGAACGCGCGTACAAGCAGCATTTCCAGAATGTTGTGTCGGACCTGCGCTTCCTGGCAGAGCTGGACGAGTTGGCGGCTTTGTTGACGGAGGATGCGGCGTCCAGCGAGCACGTGGGCAATACACTGACCGCCTTCGTGCGACGGAAGCCGGGTTACGCCGAGTTGCGGTTGCTGGATGATTCGGGAGCGGAGGTGATGCGCGTGGATGGCGGGCGGATGGCTGTCCGGCCGCCGCTGCGTGGCGAACAGCAAGATAAGGCATACCGCTCGTATTTTGAGAAAGCGGCCAAACTCGAGGCCGGGCAGGTGTACGTGTCGCCAATAAGGCTCCGTGTCCAGCATGGGCAGGTGCAAGATCCGCCGAACCCGCTGATGCACTTTGCCACACCTGTTGAGGCGGCGGCGGGGACCGCGCGCGGCGTACTCATGCTGCATGTGCGCGGGACGGCCCTGTTGCGGGAGGTGCGGGGCCTGTATGCGAACACGCCCGGCCGCCCCCTTCTGCTCAATGGCGCCGCGTATTACATCGAAGGGCCCGACCGCGAACGCCGCTGGGGGTTCATGTACGGCGACGAAGGGGGCAACTGGACTCTCGCCGAGGACGATCCCGCTGCCTGGGCCGCCATGCAGGCCGGGGAAACGGGCCAGGTATATACCGAGGCGGGCCTGTATACCTTCACCACGTTGTATCCGCAGGCGGTGGTGCGCCGCGCGGCCCCCCCCGATATGTCCGGGCGGCGCGATGAGCCGGCTGTGGACCCGGCCGGCCGCTGGGTGATTGCGTCGTTCGTGTCCCAGTCGGCCCTCGCGGTACGTATGCGCCCGGTGCGCGCTATCTTCACCTGGACCTCGTCTTTCGTGGCCGGGCTGGTGATCGTTTTCGCGTGGCTGGGCGCACGCTTCTACAACCTGCGCCACAGCACCCGCTACGAATTACAGCGGGCCAACCGGAGCCTTTCGGACACCGTGGAGGACCTGCGGCGCAGTTACCGGGAAATCGCACTCATCAACGAACTCGAGGACTTTCTGCAATCGTGCAACACCATGGACGAGTTGTACAAGGTGGTCCAGCAATTCTGTGAGCGGCTTTTCCCCCACGATTCCGGCGCGTTGTACATTCACTTGCAGCAGGAGGCGTTGCTCACACAGGTACTCTGCTGGGGCGAGGGTATCGAGCAAGAAGTGCATGTTCCGGAAGAGAGTTGCTGGGCCTTCCGGCGCGACCAGGTGCATGTGGTGAATGAGGAAGACACCTCGCTATTGTGTTCCCACCAGCACGCCGTCACCTCCGGTGGCGCGCTGTGCCTGCCCATGGGGGCGAAGGGGGAACTCATCGGCATGCTCCACATCAAGCGGGAAAACCGTGCCACGCCCGACGCATCGCCGGGCTTTCGCCGCTCGATGGGCGCCACTATCCGCCTGGCCAACGGCCTGGCCGAACACATTGCCATGACCGTCACCAACATCCGCTTGCGCGACGAACTGCGTGCGCAATCCATCCGCGACTCCCTCACAGAGCTCTTCAACCGGCGGTACATGGAGGAGACCTTGCATCGGGAGTGGCACCGTGCACAGCGCCAAAAAACACCGCTGGCGCTGGTCTCGCTCGATGTGGACCATTTTAAGAAGCTCAACGACACGTACGGACATGAGGCGGGCGACCATGTGCTGGCGGTGCTGGGGCGGCTGCTGCGCGAAAAAGTGCGCAAAGAGGATGTGCCCTGCCGTTATGGCGGCGAGGAGTTCATCGTCATTCTGCCGGGCGCTGAAGCCGGCGTGGCCGAGGAACGCGCCGAGGTCCTGCGCTGCACCATCGAGCAACTTTGCTTCTCGTTTCAGGGACAGAGCGTGGGCATCACGGTTTCCATAGGTGTTGTGGCCTACCCCGACCATGGGCACACCACGGATGCGCTCGTTTCTGCGGCGGATGAGGCGTTGTATGCCGCGAAGAACGCCGGGCGTAACCGTGTGGTTGTGGCGCATGCGCCGGGCGGGGGCAAGGCGCCGCCGGGGGTGGATGTGGCGTAGGCAGACGGTAGCGCGGCTTCGTAAGCCCCGCAATCGCAGCAGTGTTGACAAGACCGCAAGTGCGGCGCATGGCCCGGGGAAACGCCGACTTTTTGTCTAACAAGGACAGTCGTGTCCAATCCCTGTTGCGGCCAGCCTCGGCCACGAACCACAATATACGTAATTCTTTAGCCGTTTGCCATGAGCCGTTTCCCCTGCGTCATAGAACGCCCCGGTATCCGCGTGGGTAGCGCTTCTGGCCCACCCGCGGTCTTTATGGCTCATCCGGCTTTCGCGTACTTGAAGGTTGAAAAGTGTGGACATGCTGACGTATTCCAATGTTTATGTGTGAAACAACTTGGAAGGAGGTCAAAGCATGTCCACGAGTTTCTTATACCACGGTTTTGGTATTCGGGGCTATGAATACGTAAAGACGGAGTATAGGGGTAGGCTCAGTCTGAAGCACTACAGCGACAGCGACCTGATCCACATCGTTTACCTGAGCGACGTGCCAGACCGCATAGGAGGCACGAAGGAAGCGCTCGAATACCTCGATTCCCAGGGCGCGTTCGCCGTCGACAAGGTGCCGGCGCTGATGCAACGGCACTACATCGAGCTGCGCCGCACAATCTACACCGGCATCCTGCCCGAGGGCGCCAAGCTGCCAAGGATGTCGACGTACATGCAGGAGAAGTACCCCGAAGGCCTGCCCTACAAGTATGGCGGGCCCTGGCGTGGCGAGGCGCCGCTGCAGTTCGAGGAACACGACAAAATGATCTCGGACATCCTCGGCAAGGAGACCTACGGCGGGAAGATGCTCAAGCGCACCGGCCCCGGCTCGTGGACCATGTACACCGACGGCGAGGGCCAGGTGGCCGCCATCTTCCTCTACCCGAACGCGGTGGAAGCGCTGTTCAACGCCGCCGACATGAGCGCCGAGGAGTTCGCCCAGTCCTTCATCGACGCCTACGGCATCCCGGAGATGCAGCCCGAGGTCGACGCCTTCGACACCATCCGCGCGCAGATCACCGGCCGCCTCGACCGCACGGGCGACTGGGCCTACGTCGACCGCGCGCACGGCTGGGCCCTCACCATCCGCGACAACAAGGAAATCCGCCTTGAGCGCATCACCAAGGCCGACGACGTCTCCTTCGACTGAACGCCGGCGTGACCAAAACAAAACGCCCACGGCGTCCTGGCCGGGCGCCGTGGGCTTGCTCAATCGCTTGATCCTTTGAATTACTGCGGCATCTTGCGCAGAAGCTCGATGGCTGCCTTTGCATCGGCCTCGACCTGGTGCAATTCCTCTTGCCGTGCTTCGTAAGCTGCGTTGAGTGCCTGCCATTCACATTGCTGTCGCTGCACCATATCCAGCGCGCGCTCGAAGTCGAGTTGCGCGCGGCCCATGCGGTAGATTGGCTCGAGGATGCGCACCGTGTCATCGTACCCTTGACGCATGCGCCGTTCGGCCTGCGTTCCGTCGAAGTCCAGGGTCCCGCCGAAAAGGCCCCCTTGGTCTTCCTGGGGAAAGATAGGGAGGACCTGGTGGTTTGGGAAACGCTCTACATCGAAGGTGTCATCGCGGGCCAGTAACACGACGATGATGAGTTTGCAGCCTTGGCCGGTCAGTGCTTCGACCGGCGTGTTGCAGCCGATGCCGGGTATGCCGCCGTCGATGAAACGCTCGCCGTCGATCTCCTCGGGCGGGAAGACGACCGGAATGGCCGAGCTTGCGAGCAGAATGGAGAGACAGCGCCCGGGCACCTGGCCGAGCAGCGGAAAATGGCGCACGCCGCCCAAAGGTATTCTGAGGGCGGTGGCCGACACCGCGCAGCCCGGCGCCGCCACGCGTTCCCAGTCGATGCACTGGGCGCTGAGTTTCTTTAAGCCATCGCGGGAGAAGACACCGCGGGTGGCCAGCGCACCAACGAATGCCGGGCTGCTGGGCAGCCCGAGCCGCCCGACCACGCTCGTGGCCGCCATCAACACGCGCAGCACACTGTCGGGCGCCCTGTGAAGGACATCAGCGGGCTTGAGGTTACGCCAGATCCGCGCCGCCAGTTCGACGTCGCCCTGCTTGAAGAGCACGGCATTCAGCGCGCCCACCGATGTGCCCGCCACGGCGGACACGTTGCCCGCAACGCCGAACTCTTCGAGCGCCCGCCACACGCCAATCTGGTAGCTACCCTTTCCGCCGCCCCCGGAAAGCACAAGGCCGATGCGCCCTTTATCAGAAAGAGCCATCTCCAGTCTTACCCAACCTGGCCGAAGCGGCTTCGCAATACCCGCTCGAAATGCCAGCGTGTCAGATCGTCCATGGGCTCATTAGACGCATAGCTGTATACCTCGGCAAAGATCTCTTCCGGGCCCCACCCGGGATTCCGCGAACGAAAGTAGTCGAAGAGGAGTCCGAGAAAGCCTTCGTCGCCAAGTTGCGCAGCACGCAGACGGCAGGTTTCCTTGGGAAGAAGGGCGTGTAAATCGCCCTGAACTCCTAAAAAATTCTGGGAGGACTCAAGCGGGTTAGCGGCAAGTCGAAGTAGCTTCTGTCGAAGCCCCGAGATATCTGAAAAGAGGACAGCGGAGCGTTTCACATCCGGGTACACCCTTACCCACTTTCCCCTGGTGTCCCTGGGGTGAAATGCGAGTAAGATTAGGGTCGCGAGTCCCGAATCCAGGAAATTAAGAGCACTGCTTGTGTTGGATTCAATCCACGGCAATGCCTCATGAATCGTGTTATTCTCTTCGACACCCAAGCCAAGACGACCCATAAATGGCAGCAAGAATGTTTCGGAGAATGATTTCAGTTCTCCCGGCTTGGTCTTCAGGATGGCGCAAAGCCGAGCTATTTCGGCTTCCAAGCTTTTTGTAGAGTTCCCATCGCTATCTTCCCAGTGAAAGGATTCGCCAAGAGCAACTGCTAAGACTGCCGTCGCCCCGATCAGCTGCGGGTTGTCCGTCCCTGGGTAGTTGTCGAAGTTCAGGGGAAACTCTTCCCCAGCGGCTGGTTTCGGCGCCTGGGGCAGCAGCCAGTCGAGAATCTTGAATGCGCTCTCCCACATTTCATGCTCGGCGCTCCCCACCTCGTAGAGCGGGGTAAGACTCGCAACGGGCTCAGGAGCAACCGGCGCGTCTTGTGCCGTCACCTCAACCTCTGCCGCGCGCATGTCGGCCGCTTCGGCCTGGGTGCGCTCTGCCGTGGCTTGCACAAACTTCATGCCAATGAGCATAGAGCGGGCGAACTCGTCGATCGTCAGTGCCGCAGAGAGATCCACGGCGGTGAGCTGGTGCACGAAATGGTTGCTCAGGGTCAGTGCCAGTTCGCCATCTGCTTCCTCGCCGCGCCCGGTCACGGCCCGCGCAGTTTCGAGGATGTACCGGTCGCCGTTCTTGAAGGAGAGCATCTTGCGTACGCCATAGAGCGGCGGCGAGTATATGGGCGACTCCAGGTCATCGAGGTCACCGGCACAACCTCGAAAGAGCCGGTTGGAGAGGGCTTCCTCTGTCCAGAGTTTCTCTGCAAAAACCATGGGAACGATCGTGTCGTTCCTGTAATGAATTCCCAGTTTCAGGAACGCGGCCCGAAGTATCTTCCAGTCTTCGACGGGATCCCAGTTGCCCGCTGTTGTCTCGTGAAACTCGTTGAGCACGACCACCAGCCTGGCCTCAAGGGGCAGATCGGCATAAGGCACGCCCCGTTCCTCGCTGACAAGCAACGTGTCGTTCCACCGATTCAGCCGGTCGCTGTGCTCCAGTTGAAGCAGACGCTCCGAATGGTCTTGCAACTTCTGCTGAACATCGGCTGCGAGAACACCTATCGTCTTCCACATGTTGACTTGATTGGCCTGCAAGTCATCGACGCGTTTTGTGGCAAGACAAACCATGTTGCCCACTGCCATCGTGGTCTGCATGGTGAGCGCGTTCTGTTCCGCGAGCCGGCCAAGCATTCGCTGGGCAACATATTGGCCACGGGCGAGATCGCGCGTGTTGAGGTCGCGCATCCTGCGGTTCGTTCCGGTGATGCCGTTCCAGAAGCGCCGCAGAAAGCCCTGTTCCGTGAGTTGGCGGGCGCGTGATTCCGTGGCGGTGGCGAGCGTGGTGCACTCCATGCTCAGTTTGGTGAGGTCTACGGCGCTCTTCTTATAGCGCTCGATGGCCGCATCGAGTTTCGCCTGCAAGTCATGCTCCTCCTCCACCGTCATGTCTGCAGGACGCTGAACCGTCAAATCAAAACTCACGTGTCGTACTCCTTGCATTGAGAATCAGGCTTGTGCTTGTGCATGGCCGTCATGGTGGTCACCCGCTTCCGCAACTCCGCTCTTAGCCCCTCCGGCGCCAGCAGTTCGGCTTCGCCGCCGAAGCTGAGGACCCAGGAGAGGGTCTCGAGGCGGCTGGTGGATGTGAAGGTGAGGATGAGGCCGCCGCCGGGTTGGGGGTCGATGGTCTGGTCGTCGCTCCATATCCGCTCCCTCACGTACTGCGCGGCCTTCGGCACGATGCGGACCTTCACGGTAAAGGGCTCCTCCCAGTGCAGCCCGAAGGGTCCCGCCGCGGTGCCTGTGGCTCCCTGCTCCTCAATAGGGGCAAATCCCTTGGGGCATAGGTCTACCTTATTCATACGATGAATTGCAAGTGTCTTGTCTGTATCGCTGGTTGCCTGTTCTATAGCACCTTCCGGGCGGCACCGCACATACAGTCCTTCGTGAAAGATGATGAGCTTGTAGGGGGCCACGGTGTAGCGCCGCGCGCGCTTGTGGTTCGGGCCGCGGTAGGTCACGTCGCATAGCTTCCGCGCGCGGATGGCGCGGGTGATCGTGGAGATGAGGTCGGCCTTGTCCGAATAGTCGATCATCCCCTTCGGTTTCGTGCGCACGTAGGACTCGAGCGCATCGGCCCGGTCGTCGAACGCCGGCAGCAGCACCGTCGCACTTTGTAACGCCCGGCTCGTGGCGGCGCGGTAGGTATCGGGGAGCATGTGCCATACCATGTCGCGGCAGAGCATGAGCTGGCCGAGCGCGTCGGCGTCGAGCGCGACATCCGGCAGTTTCTTGGGCGTGCGCGCCTGGTACCACTTGCGGCGGCGCGCGTCGGTCCATGTGTCGATGGCGAGCCAGTGGCTGCGCTCGATCTCGTCGAGCATGCGCAGCACGGTCTGCTTCGAGCACTGGAACGCCTCGGCCAGTTGCGCGAGCGAGTGCGCCCGGCCGGAGAAGAGTAACAGCCCGAACAAACCGATCATCTTCTGGCCGGGGCCGGCGTAGGGGTCTTTCTTCTCGGGCATCATGCCTCCTTTCTACGTGCACGGGGTTCCAGAACCCGGAACGCAACTTTTTTCCGGAAGTGGCGGCGGCGTTCCGGAGTCTGGAACGTAGCCGGTGCAAAATGCAAGCGCACAGCAACCGGGAAAGGAGGCAGCAACAGACAGGAGAAGATGCACGTAGACCGGACTTCTATGAACCACAGCAACGGAAGGAGCGAATCGTGAGCGAACAAACACAGAACAACACACAGGATTTTCAGGGCAAGGTGTCGGAAGGCATGGCGTCGATGCGCGGGGCCTACGCGGAGGGCGGCGCGAAGGGGCTGCTGCGCAATCGGGCGTTCCAGTTGACCGTCGGTGCGGCGGTCGTCTGCCTGCTGGCGCTCTCCATGTGCGGGAGCGGCACGGGCACCATCACCTTTGCGGAGGAGGTGGACGACAACCTCGACACGAAGAACGAGGGCACCGAGTTCTCGACGGGCCGGGTGCACATGGTGATCCGCGGCACGGAGCCTTTCAGCGACAGCACGCTGACGGTCTTCGTGCGTGAATCAGGCACCGAGGCCTGGGCGCCCTTCGAGCAGCACACGGTCTCGGCCGAGTGGGACACCTACGCCGCGCCCGTGCTGCTGGACGAAACCGGCGACTACGACATCAAGGTGGAGACCAGCGGCGGAAAGAAGGTAGCAGAGGGGACCGTGCATATCCGGTGAGGTTTCAGGAGGCGCCAGGCTACCCGCCTCCGCCACGCCCGCGCTGTCCGCTATGGACGGCGCGGGCATTTCCTCATAAGCTGGGCGGCGGTGCGTTGGACATTTGGGTATAAGTGCCTCTACGCTGACAACATGGAAGGGAGGGCCTATGAGCCGCACAACCATTCTTCTTGTCGCTTTCTTGGCGGTTGCCGCTTGCGGGGTCGCGCAGACCACACATGAACTCCGCGTCCAGGCGGACACCGCATACCAGCGGGCCGACGCCGCGCTCAACAACTCGTACAAGGCCGTCATGGCGATCCTCGACGACGAACAGAAGACGCTGCTGCGCGAGGCCCAGCGCGCGTGGATACCCTATCGCGATGCGGCCATCGAGGCGGCGTCCTCGGTCTACGCGGGCGGCACCCTGGCGCCCGTCATGGCCACGGAGGCGTCCACGGCGCTCACCCGGGACCAAGCGGCCATGCTGCGGGCGCTGCTCTCGGATGCCGGCCCCGACGCGCCGGCCGATTGCGCCGAGGCCGAGCGCGCCATGCGCCGGGTCTACAGCGATTACGTCGAAGACAACCCGGACAACGCCGACAAGGTTACCGGGGCGCAGGAGGCATGGCAGGCCTTTCGCGAGTCCTTCCTGAAAGCCGTGGACGCCATCCCGGGTGGCGATACCGCCCCCGAACGCCGGGAGCGGTTCTGCAGTGCCCTCGCCATCGCGCGCACGGAGTGTTTGAAGAGCCTCTTCCCCGAGGGCTACGAGCCCGCAGCAGCGCAACCGGAACCAATCGCCGAAGGTCCGAGGGCGCCAGCCGCGCCTGAGCCAACGACGACGGAACCACCCGAGGGCGTGCCCGTGGTCAAGGGGTTTTACGTGGGCATGCCGCTGCGCGCCGCCGTGCGCGTCATGCACGACCACGGCGGCCTGCAGGCCGACTGGGTAAACGACGGCGGCACGCTGCGGTGGGACCACATCATCCAGGAGGACTACCAGGGCAACCCCATGGTCGAGGCGGCGCAGGGCATGCTCATGATGTGGCGCTTCACCGCCGACGAAACCGAGCGCGTGACCGAGGTGCACCTCACCGGCCCCGTTGCCGCGCATCTTTTCAACGCGAAGGACATGGAGGGCGAGGAATTCGCGCAGGCCTTCGTGAACGCCTACGGCATCGACCACATGGAGACCATCATCGTGCCCACCGACATCGCCACGCAGATCATGACCGAGGCCGAGCACCAGATCGGCTGGCAGAAGACCGACCGGGAACATGGCTGGCGCATCACCATCCACGCCAACAAGGCCGTCATCTACGAAGCCATCGCCACGGCCGACGAGACGGCCTTCGACTGAGCAACGCCGCACTGCGACCTCGGTTCTTCGTGCGCTTCGCGCGGCATAGATGCAGTTGGCGTTCTACGGGGCACCTACGGGGCAAAACCGGCGGCATGCCGGGGATGGGTTTCGGGCGCGCGGTGAGTAAACGCCAAGGCGGTTCTCCCGGATCGCGGAATGACGCCGTCGGAGCGAGGCGGGCCTGGGTTTCGAGGGGCTGGCATCGGGCTTGTGGCTGCGGGCGTTTGGCGGCGCATGGGCGCCTGCGCGCGCTCGGGCGCGGGCATTGGGCCTTGCGTCGCAGGGCGCTCGCCGGGTCAACGCCGCGTTCGGCAGGCGGGCGTTGGTATGCTTACCAGAGGCGCTTGTTGGCAAAGGCCATCCCGGAACCGCTCTTCAGGTAGCGCTCGAAGTCCAGCGCCCGTTGCCGGTCGGCAAAGGCCAGGTAGGTCACCAACTTCCACGGGCGGTGTCGGGCGGTATGAACGGATTGCCCCGCGTTGTGGGCAGTGATGCGCTTCTTCAGGTCTTCTGTGAAGCCGACGTAGCGTTGATTAGGGCGCGATTCGCTCTGAAGTAGGTACACGTAGAACATGCACGATCTTGTAGCAAAATCATTGGAATAAAACCAGTAGCGTCAGATGGCGCGCCATCCGGCCTGTCCTCCATAGCGCTCCGCGCGGAGGAGGAAGCTCGCGGGGTTTGTAGCAGGACTTGAACAGCCCCCCTTCGCCAAGGCTTCGGAGGGCATCCTTCGCTTGCTCGCAAGGCAAATTCGGGTCGATGGCGTGCCATCCGAAGCTCGCGGGGTTTGTAGCAGGACTTGAACAGCCCCCCTTCGCCAAGGCTTCGGAGGGCATCCTTCGCTTGCTCGCAGGGCTCGCGAGCGAAGGATGGCGGAGGGGGTGGGATTCGAACCCACGGTACGGTTGCCCGCACAACGGCTT
>CAZMVU010000093.1:0-17792 GCA_964569295.1 uncultured Nitrospirales bacterium | reverse complement strand
CGCGGGGACGCTCGCCCTCCCGTTGGTGCGCCATGGTTCCTATTCGGCTCGCGGGGACGCTCGCCCTCCCGTTGGTGCGCCATGGTTCATATTGGGCTCGCGGGTACGCTCGCCCTCCCCGGACCTCTGTGTTCTGGGTTGTAGGCGGCGCACTTGGTTCGGCAAGGCCGTGATAGCAACTACCAGGGTGCCATAGGGATAGCCATGCCGTGGGCGCTACTTTGGAGTGCGGTGGCTTGCCACCGCTATTGCGCGCGTGGGCTTGAATGCACGCATTTGTCCAAGGCGGGCGAGCAACCGCCCGCCGTCGCCAGCGGTGTCCTTGAATCCTTCTCGGGTGCATGAGCAGGACACTTGAGTTGGAGGCCAGGAGGCTGTTTTCCATGACCTTCCTGTGCTTGGCGGGCCTGTGCTAGAATGCGCACTTCCCGGGCGGCGGTGGTGGTCAATGCTTGGGGTTTTTGTGCGGGGAAGACGGTCATCCCGGCGTACGGGCATAACCAGGGCACCTGTTTCTATGGGCTTTTTCAAAGGGCATCTGAGGCTTATCGCCTTTTTGCTGCTGGCGCTGGTAACGGCGTACGGCGCATATACGTTCTTCAGCAGCGATTGGCGCGATGCACTCGATTATTGGGAAGGCCGTGGGCCGCTCATGCTGTTGGCGCTGGTATTGCAGGCGGCGGATATTTCATTCGACTCGTTTCTGTGGGCGCTCATGCTGCGCGAGTTCGGCATCCGGATCGATGTAAAAACGCGTTCGCTGATTTTTATGGCGGGCTATGCGGGGCTGCTGCTGCCATTGCAGCTCGGGCGTTTCATCCGCTCCGAGACTATCGGGCGGCTGGGTTACGGCCCCGTGCCCAGCGCGATCAAGGCGGAAACCGTCTTGCTCGGGTTGACTGCGGTGGGCAATGTGGCCGTGCTGGCCGCGGTTGTCGCGAGCCGGGTTCATCTGGCGCTGGCGCCGGCAACGGCGGCATTGCTCATATTCGGCTTCTTGTTTTTCGCGGACCGTGCGTTCCGCCTGCTCACGGGCACGGCGATCCGTCTTCCCGCCGGGTTCTGGTGGCGGCCGCGGGTAATGTTTGTCGCCTTTGCCTCGATGGCCGGCTGGATAGTGAACGGCTCCCTGCTCTTTCTTATAACACACCATGTGCCCAGTGCGCCGGCCCTCTGGCAGGCGCTTTTTCTGGCGCCGGCCAACCTTCTGCTGGGCGTGGCGACGGGGCTTCCCGGCGGTGTGGGCGCTATCGAGGGATTTCTCGGCGTGTCGCTGCGCCTGCTCGAGATGGCGGAGGCGCACCTCGCCTTGGCGGTGGCGGCGTTTCGCATGATAACCTTCTGGTTCTGGATTCCCATTGGCTGGCTTGCGTTGACCTGGGTCAACCGGCGCGCGGCGCGCAAGCGTGCCGCGTTGATGCAAGCCTGAAGCCGCGGCGCAAGGGATGCACATGATTTGCTTGGGTATCAGCGAGGATCATTTCGACGCGGGCGCTACACTCACCAACGGCGACCAGATCCTGTTCGCCACAAACGAGGAGCGCTACACCCGCCGCAAGAACGAAGGCGGCTGGCCGCACCATGCGCTCGCCTCGCTCTTTGACTATACGGGGGTGACCCCGGCGGATATCGACCGCATCTATGTGTGCGGGCTGATGACGCCGCCCTTGCCCATCCGCCTGTTTCCGTTCCTGCACGATCTGCGGTTCAACGCACACCGCAGCAAGGAAGACACTTGGTTCAAGAAATTCATGGATTGCGTCACCTTCCTGACGCCTGTGTCGCATTCCTCGGAAGACTCATGGATGCGCACGATCGCCCAGCCGCTGCTGCCCTGGGTAACGCGCCGGCGCCTGCCGAAAGCGCTGCGCTCAAAGCCCATCTACTTCATCGAGCACCACGAATGCCACGCGGCCGGCGCCTGGACCCTGTCCGGTTTCGATCGGTGTCTGGCGGTAACGGCCGACGGCATGGGCGACGGTCTGTCGCTCACCGTGTCGCGTTGCACAGCGGAGGACGGTATCGAGCGGCTATGGTTCGCGTCGTCGAAAGACAGCTTCGGCCTCTTCTTCGAGGCTATCACCGAAGCCTTTGGTTTTATCCCCTGCCGCGATGAGGGCAAGATTACCGGGATCGCGGCGTGTGGCGACCCGGGGGCCATCACCGAGCCCGACCCCTTCCACCTCGAACAAGGCCGCTTGCAGTATGTGGGCCCCCACGGCCGGGCGGGTGTACAGTGGGTCAACGAGCACCTGCTACAGAATTATCGGCGCGAAGACATCGCCGCATGGGCGCAGCACCTGCTCGAGAGACATCTCATCGAGGTGACCCGCTGGTGGCTGGAGGAGACGGGCATGGGGAACCTCGCGGTGGCGGGCGGTGTATATGGGAATGTGAAGCTGAACCAGCGCCTGCATGCGCTGGATGCCTGCAAACGGCTCTTTGTCTACCCGAATATGGGCGATGGCGGGCTCAGCCTCGGCGCGGTCTGCGCGGGCGAGAAGCTGACGCCGCGCCCTGTCGCGGATGTGTTTTTCGGGGAGGACTACCCGGAAGACGCGTTGCGCGCGGCCATCCAGGCGCGCGGGTTGGACTTTGAACGCATGGATGCGCCGGCGGAACGCGTAGGGGATTTGCTGGCAGCCGGGCACATCGTCGCACGGTTTGACGGCCGCATGGAGTGGGGGCCGCGCGCGCTCGGGAACCGGTCCATACTTGTACGCACGAGCGACCGTGCGGTCGTCGGCAAGCTCAATGATCGCTTGCAACGCAGCGACTTCATGCCCTTCGCCCCGGCTGTACTCGCCGAAGACGCCGAGGAATACTGCCTTGCCGTCGCGCCCGCGCGGCACAGTGCGGAGTTCATGACGGTGTGTTTCGATTGCACGGACCGCATGAAACGGGAGCATCCGGCCATCGTGCACGTGGACGGCACCGCCCGGGCGCAGCTTGTGCGTGCCGACCACAACCCCGGTTTCCACCGGATTCTCAGCCGGTTCAAAGAACACACCGGCACGGGGGTCATCCTGAACACGAGCTTCAACATCCACGAGGAGCCCATCGTGCGCACGCCGGAAGAGGGTGTGGCCGCGTTTCTCAATGCACACCTCGATTACCTGGCCCTCGGGCCCTTTCTCGTCAAGTGCCCGGACACGCCGGTGAAGGCCTAAGCCGCCACGGCGGCGGAAATTCTTTAGCCGTTTGCCGTGGGCCGGTTCCCCTACTTCATCGGGCGCCCCGCTATCGGCGCGGGGAGCGGTTCTGGCCCACCCGTTATCGCTATGCGTCACGATGCAAGCACCCTTTGGACTGCGGTGGCTTGCCACCGCTTTTCCTGCCAAGGCCGTGGATGGACGCGGGCGCGCAAGCCTGGCGAAAAGGGTTTCGTGGCCTCCAGCCCAGCCCGCGAGCAGATCATCGTGTACCTTGTTCAGCGGGCGCACTGGGTCCGCGTGCGGCACTACTGCCGGCGCCATGGCTATTACACAGTGAACATGCCGGAGTTTGAAGCGGCTGTTGTGCAACGGGTGCAGGCCTTCTTTCGGCTGCTCCTGGCGTCGGGCGCCCTCGACGACAACCTGCGGCTGGACAGTCCTGCGAAGATACGGCATACGACCACACGCCAATTTCTGGCTGATGCGGCGCTGGGCGAAAACGCGGACAGCGGCGGCATCCCGCCGGTTGCCCCGGATTAGACCTCGCCCCCGCTTTTTCCTACAATACACAGTTGGGCGGTGTCCAGTTGCCGTCTGAAAGGACTGCGCCGGTGGCACATGTACTGATTGTGGAAGACGAGGGGGTGCTGCGCCTCGCGCTGAAGCGTGCGATGGTGGAGGAGGGGCATACCGTCGTGACGGCGCCGGACTATCCGCAGGGCCTTGCGAAGCTGTCCGCGGGCGATTATGCGGTGTGTGTGCTGGGCATCGAGCTGGATGGCGGCGATGGCCTCGAGCTGTTGCGGCGTGCGCGTGCGCAGGATGCGCGCGTGAAGTGCATTTTGCTTACGGGCGCGCCCAAGGCAGACACGGCGGCGGAGGCGGTGCGTCATGGTGCTTTCGACTACCTCGTGAAACCGGTCACGGCGCCCGAGGTGCTGCGGGTCGTGCGGCTGGCCATCGAAAACACGCGGCTCGAGGCGGAGCGCAACCGTTACGCCGAACGCGTGGACCGGTACCGGCGCAACCTCGAGGCGGTTTTCAACAGTGTGAACGAGGGCATTGTCGTACTCGACGCCGCATTGCGCATTCGTCAGGCGAACCAGGCCTTCACTGCCATGCTCGGGTTGTCGGCGGAGCCGGTGGCGGGGCGCGGTATAGGCGACCTCTTGCCGGGGGCGCTCGCGCCCGCGCGCAGCTCCGTCGAGAAAACGCTGGCCGAGGGCCGCGCCATGGGCGATGTGCGGGTCGAGACCTGGGTGCCGGGTGTGGGGGAGAAGGTGCTTGTGCTCGCCACCACCCCGCTGGTAGGCGGGGAAGACGCTGAGGCGGATGTGGTCATGACCGTGCGCGACGTCACCCGCCTCACGCTGCTCGAACGAGAGGTGGCCGATCAACAGCCGTTCACCCACATGGTCGCCAAGAGCCGCGCCATGCGCGATGTGCTCGCTCTTATCGAGAATGTCGCCCCCACCGATGCCACCGTGCTTATCTGCGGCGAAAGCGGCACAGGCAAGGAACTCGCCGCCGAAGCGCTGCACGACGCGAGTTGCCGGCGCGCGGGACCGCTCATCAAGGTGAACTGCGCCGCGCTGGCCGAAGACATCCTGGAGAGCGAACTCTTTGGCCATGTGCAGGGCGCCTTTACCTCGGCGTTGCGCGACCGCGTGGGGAGATTCGAGGCGGCCGACGGCGGTACCATTCTGCTCGATGAAATCGGCGACGTGTCGCCCCGGTTGCAGTTGCGGTTGTTGCGTGTGTTGCAGGCGCGCGAATTCGAGCGCGTGGGCGATTCCTTCCCCATGCGCAGCGATGTACGGGTTATCGCGTCGACCAACCAGGATCTCGCCGCCAAGATTCAGGAGGGGCGGTTCCGGGAAGACCTGTACTTCCGCCTGAACGTCATGCGCCTTGCGATGCCGCCGTTGCGCGAACGCCGCGAGGACATCCCGCCGTTGGTCGATTATTTCTGCCGCCGCTTCAATGCCGCGTTTAAGAAGGAGATTGCCGGGGTAGCTCCGGAAACCATGGAGATATTCATGAGCTGCCCGTGGTGGGGCAATGTGCGTGAACTCGAGAACTGCCTCGAGCGCGCGTGCATCGTGTGCCAGGACACCACGATTCTGCCGCGGCACCTGCCGCCGGAGCTTTTGAGCCAGGAGAGCGGCGCCTGGCACACAGCGCCCCCCGTTGCCCCGCGCGCCCGCGACTTGGAACGGGACACGGTGCTCGATACCCTCCAACGCACCGACTGGAATGTCGCCAAGGCCGCACGCCTGCTCGGCGTCGCCCGGAACACGGTCTACCACAAGATGCACCGTTTCAATCTTTGCAGGCCGCAGTGAGCGGCGCCGTGCGGGAGGTTGATAACCGGTGCGGCTCCGGAACAATGCATCCGCCTCCTGCGCCATGACGGGGCTTGGATTTGCGCGCCCGTTCGGGCATGTTTATGGCTGCCCTTTTGAAGTGAACAACCGGGGAGGCACCATGAACAATCCGATAGTTTTGCGTGGCATCAGCGTTTTGGGCCTTGGGGTGATGCTGGGCTTGGCGTGGCTGTTGTCCGAGAACCGGCGTTGGGTGGCGTGGCGCGTGGTGGCGTGGGGGGTGGGCTTGCAGTTCGCTTTTGCGGTACTGGTGCTGCGCACGCAGTTCGGCCGGGTTCTTTTCGAATGGGTGAAGGCCGGTTTCGATCTCATCACCGATGCAAGTAACGCTGGTGCGGCCTTTGTCTTTGGTAACCTGCACCGGGTCATCATCTTCGACGAGGCGGCTGTGATGGGGGAGACGGGGCCCGAGAGCGTTTCCCCGCTGATCATAAGTGCGGTCATGGCTTTTCAGGTGCTGCCGGTTATCATCTTCGTCTCGGCCTTGTCCGCCATGTTGCAGCATGTGGGGGTGGTGCAGTTGGTGGTGCGCGCGATGGCGTGGGTAATGCGGCGCACCTTGAAGACCTCGGGGGCGGAGACTTTCGGCACGGCATTGCTCGCGTTTCTCGGGATCGAGTCGTGCAGCGCCATTGCGAGCTACATGAAGACCATGACCCGCTCGGAAGTGTTTACGCTGATGACGGCCTTTCTCGCGACGATCGCGGTAAGCGTGATGGTGGCCTACGCCGGGTTCGGCGCAGAGCCGGGGCACCTGCTGGCGGCGTCGATCATGAGTGCGCCGGCCGCGCTGGTGATGGCCAAACTGCTGGTGCCCGAAACGCACACGCCCCAAACACTCGGGGCGGAGCGCATCGAGATCCCGGTCGAGAGCCGGAACCTGTTCGACGCGGCATCGCGCGGCGGCGGGATCGGCTTGAGCATGGCATTGAACGTGGGCGCCATGCTCATCGTGTTCGTCGGGCTGATTCACCTGCTCGACTTCGGTGTGGTGGCGGGGACGGGGCTTGTCACGGAAGGCGGCCTCACGACAACCCAGCTCATCGGGTGGGTGTTCCGGCCCTTCGCGTTTCTCATGGGCGTGCCGGCGGCGGATGTGCCGGCCGTAGGCGAGCTGCTGGCGACGAAGTCGGTCTTCAACGAGTTCCTCGCCTACGAAGCGATGCAGGAGCAAATTGCCGCACAGGCGCTGCAAGCGCGATCGATCACCATTGCTACCTATGCCCTGTGCGGGTTCGCGAACCCGGGGAGTCTGGGTATCCTCCTGGGTGCGCTGGCGGCGTTGATCCCGGATCGGCGCGATGAGGTGGCGGCGTTGTGTGTGAAGGCGTATGTGGGGGGCACCCTCGCCTGCTTCAGCACGGCTTGTGTGGCGGGGATTCTCGGCTGAACGGCTGCGGGCGGCGGCAGGCCGTGCGCTGTCCTCCTGTTGACGCGCCGCGCGCGCCGTGCGCACAATAGGCGCTTTGCGGATGTCTCTTTACCCGTATGGCGTGTGCGGTGCGGCTGCAAGAAAGGCGGATAGTCCATGGCCCCCTTCGATTTCTCGACGCTCGAGGTCACGCCCGGGCGGCTTCAGCCGCTGGGGCCGGTTGTGCTTGACGGCGGGGTGCGGTTTTCCATTTTCAGCCGCCACGCCACGCGCGTGTGGCTGGCCCTGTTCGAGAATGTGCCCGACCAAACGCCCGCCTGGACCTTCGAGCTCGACCCGGCCCGCCACCGCACGGGGGACATCTGGAGCATCTTTGTGCGCGGCCTGGGTGCAGGCATCTACTTCTTGTGGCGTATGGATGGCCCTTTTGACCCGGCGCGGGGGCACCGCTTCAACCCGGATATCTATCTGCTCGACCCGTACGCGCGCGCATTTGCCGGCGAAGTACACGATAATACGATGAAGAGCGTCATCGTCCATGACGACCTGAGTTGGACCGACCGCCGCCCGCTGATTCCCATGGAGGAAACGATCATCTATGAAACGCACGTGCGCGGGTTCACCGTGCATGAGTCGTCCGGCGTGGCCCATCCGGGCACCTACACGGGCCTGCGCGAGAAGATTCCCTATCTCAAGGAGCTCGGGGTGACGGCTGTCGAGTTGCTGCCCATCCACGAGATGGGTGAGACCCTCCTCGGACGGTGCAGCCTCGACACGCACGAGGAGCTTGTGAACTACTGGGGCTACAGCAGTATCGGTTTCTTCGCGCCCACCGGGCGCTATGCCATGAGCGCGACGAACCATGAACATGTCGAGGAGTTCCGCGAGCTGGTGCGTGCGCTGCATACGGAAGGCATGGAGGTGATCCTCGACGTGGTCTTCAACCACACCTCCGAGGGGAACTCGAAGGGCGTCACCATGTCGTTCCGCGGGCTCGACAATGTCATCTACTACATTCTAGAAGAGGGCGGGGAATATGCGAACTATTCGGGCTGCGGCAATACAGTCAACTGCAACCACCCCGTCGTGCGCGATTTCATTCTCGATTGCCTGCGCTACTGGGTCGCGGTCATGCACATCGACGGGTTCCGGTTCGATCTCGCCTCGATCCTCGGGCGCGACCAGGAGGGCAATGTCCTGCCGAATCCGCCGCTGGTCGAGCGCATTGCCGAGGATCCGATCCTGAACGGGACCAAGCTCATCGCGGAGGCATGGGATGCGGGCGGCGCGTATCAGGTCGGGCATTTCGGCAACGAGCGCTGGGCCGAATGGAACGGGCGCTACCGCGACGATGTGCGCCGGTTCTGGCGCGGCGATGCGGGCAGCCGGGGTGACTTCGCCGCGCGGATCGCCGGCAGTGCGGACATTTACCAGTGGGCGGGGCGCGGCCCGGAGCACACGATTAACTTCATCACCGCCCACGACGGCTACACCCTGCGCGACCTCGTCTCCTACACGGAGAAACACAACCTCGCCAACGGCGAGAACAACCGGGACGGCGAAAACCACAACATCAGCCAGAATTTCGGGGTCGAAGGCGAGACCAGCGACCCACGGGTGAACCAGCTCCGCCTGCGCATGCAGAAGAATTTCCTGGCCACCCTGTTTCTCTCTGTGGGGGTGCCCATGATGCTTGGGGGCGATGAGTTCAGCCGCACGCAGCGCGGCAACAACAACGCCTATTGCCAGGACAATGCAATCTCGTGGTTTGATTGGACACTGTGCGATCAGAACGCGGAATTGCACCGGTTCTGCAAGCGCATGATCGCGTTCCGCCGGGAGAACCCCGTGCTGCAACGCGCGGCGTACTTCAGCGGACGGCCGGTCGAAGGCCCCGGCAGCGAACGCGACCTGGCCTGGTTTGCTCCGAACGGCGAGGAACCCGACTGGACAAACGGCGAAACGCCGGTGGCCGCCCTCTATTGCGCGGCGGGCAATAACGGTGTGCGCCTCTGTGTCCTGTTCAACAACACCGGGGAAGCGGTCCGGTTCTCGCTGCCGCCGCAGCGCTGGTATATCCGGGTGCATACGGCCTTGCCCGCGCCCGGCGGCTTCCCGGACGGCACGCAGCCGCAAGGGTGGCGCTGGGTGCGTGATTGGACGCTTGTGGCGCCCCAAACGCTGGTGGTGTTGTCGCAGGACTTAAATCAACGCGCCGGGCTCTGAGGTGCGGTCCGGCGCGCTGGGGTGATGGTGTTGGGTGCGCTCGTGCGCCGTGTTGGGGTCAACCCTGCATATTCAACATGCTGTTGCCATGCTGATTGATGGGCGGCGCTGTAACCGGTTTCTTGGCCGCGGCCTCTTCCTGCGCGATTTTGTCGAACACTTCCTGCCAGGTGTCACGCATGGTGTTCATCAACGTCACGCACTGGTCGATGGGCTCGGCCTGTTTGCGCAGGTTCGCTGTGATCAACAGGTGCTGGAAGTACTCGTAGATACGGTCCAGATTCGTTGCGATGGCGCCAGCTTTCATATTGAGTGCGCCGCGTAACTCGGCAATGATTTCCTGCGCCCGGATAAGGTTGTTGTGCACTTCCTGCCGGTTGCCCTTGGCGAGTTGGCGCTTGGCTTCTTCGGCACGCTTGATGGCGCCGTTGAAAAGCATGACGATGAGCTTGCCCTGCGACGCGGTTTCTATATCTACCTTGGTGTAGGCGCTCGCTTTCTGATACACAGCCGACATAGGTTGTCCTCCTTACAATCGCTTAAAACCCGGCAATGCCGCCGCCGAGTTGGCCGAGCGCCGAGGCCTGGTTCTGAAAGCCGGCGCTGAGTTCTTCGAGCCGCAGGAACGACTTCCGCAGCCGGTCTTCTTTGTGCACGAGCCGCTGCTCGAGACTTTCTATCTGATCCTCGACGGCGCGAATCTGCCTGTCAATCGTACCGTTGGACTTGGCCCGCGCGTTCAAAAACCCCGAGAAACCGGCTACATCGTCCAGATACTTGAAAAACTTGTCCGCGATGCCGCTGCCGTCTTCGTTCGAAAACAACCGCGAGACAGTCTGCCGGTCGTCGTTCAGGGCGGTGCGAAAGGCGTCTTCGTCCATTTCAAGGGTGGGTGTGGAGCTGGCGCTGAAGTCATTGCCCGTACTGATGCCTATTGCAAGCAGCGTGTTCAGGTCGCCGCTGACGCCTTCCACGTTGTTGAACACATTGCCCAGCAGGAAGTTGTCGATCTGGCGCAGGGTCAAGTCGCCCGAGAGGGTGCCCTCCTCCCCCGTGAGCTCGCGCAACTCACTGATACTGGTGTTGAAGTCCTCGATAAAACCACGCACATCCTCGACGATTGTATCGGAGTCCACCGCCACGGTGACGGCGCTGGTGCCGGTGCTTTGCAGGTTGATCGTTACGCCGTCGATGACATCGTCGATTGAATTCGAGTTCCGGGTTTGCGCCGCGCCGCCGTTTACGGAGAACTCGGCATCGTTGCCGGCGTCCTGCACGGCGGTATCGAGGTTGGCGATGGCGAGGAAATTGCTCGTGTCACCTGCCGCGCCGAAGTTGATTGTGCGGCTGCCCGGCGTTGCACTTGTCAGACGAATCGTGTCGCTGGTGCCATCGTAACTCGCGCTGACCCCGGCGTCGGAATTCGAGATGCGCGCGGTAATGTCCTGCAAGCTGTCTTGTGTCGGATCGACGCTGATATTGATGCCGTTTATCGAGAAGGCGCCCGCTGTCACGGCGCCGTTGGCGAAATTCGCCTGGTCGAGGGTAGTCGTGGCGTCGACGCTGCCCAGGTTGCGCGTGCTGGTGACCTCCGTGGACCCGTCACCATTGGTCTCCTGGGTGGCTTGCGTCACCCGGAGGACATCGAGGAAATTGCTGTCGTCGCCGGTGGCGCCGAAGTTGATGATGCTTGTGTCGCCCGCCGTGCTGTTGGCGATGGTCACGGTGTCGGCGGTCCCATCATACGTGGCAGTGACACCCGCACTGCTCGCGTTGATCTGGGCCATCACATCGTCGAGACTGTCGGTGGTTGGATCCACATTGAAGGCCACGCCATTAATCGAGAAGGTGCCGGTGGTGATATCCGCGGCGATGCCGCTGTTGTCGAGGGTGGCCGTGTTGTCGATAGGACCGCCGATCACGGCGCTCGATGCGGCTGTCGTGGCGCTGGCGAGGCGGGTCACATCGAGGCTGAAGCTGCCGGTGACCGGGTTCGACCCCGAGATTTCCGCTGTGAGCACACTTTCTTCGCTCGATGCCGCGGAAAACTGGTCGAAGGCATCGTTGAGGCGGAAGTCCTGCATCGTGTTGCGCAGGTTGGAGAGGGTGGTTCGCAGGCCGCGGGTAGCGGTCTGTTGGGTTTCGAGTTGCTCGATGCGGTCCTGATAGCGCAGAATAGGCTGGCGCTCGATCTGCATGAGCTGCTGGATTAACGTGTTCGAGTCGAGCCCGCTGATGAGCCCGCCTGCGCTGAAGCCTCCGCTCATAGGCGTGCATACCTCCGGGTTGTGACCACGCGGAATACAAACGCCGACCGGGCGCCGGATCCGCCAAAGCATTTTATCGGCATCGAAGGGCGAAACCTTTAGCCTCGAATTCGGGTCTTTCCTCGCAATTTAAGTATAAACCGTACTTCCCGGCAGGGCAAATGTACCGGAAAACACGCGGCTTGAGGAGTTTGCCAGCATGACCACGCCCCGCGCACACGGCCCGCGCCCCCTCGCAAACGTGGCGGGCGAATTCGAACGTGAAGCCAAGTCTCGGCGCGCCAACGCGTTGGAGGCCATCGGCCTCTACCTGCTGGTGCTTTTTGCGCTATGGCCGTTGGCTTATGGGCTGGGCATCATGGGCGGAGTTTCCGGCGCGGAGACCATGGCCAATGTGGTCATTGGCCTGGGGGTGGTGTTTATCGCGTTCGTGGCGCCCTTTCTGCACCGTGATCGGCACACGTCGTGGGGGCTGGGCAATCCGGTGTCGCTGTGGCGGTTTTTGAAGGCGGCCTCGCCCGGGCGGCGCTGGACTACTGTGCTGATCATTGTGGTGTTGATGGCATTTTTGAACATTCTCAACTGGTGGCAGTGGGCCGAGGTGGCGGATTTCTTCAAGTTCGACGGCACAGTGCTCGAAGGCGCCCGTGACGGCGATGGGCCCGGGCAGGTGTTTGTACTGGGCTTTGGTATCGCACTGTCGCTTCTTATTGCGACGTGCGCCATCCGCTACGACAACTTTCTCTCGGCGTTGCGTGCCGCCGTGGTGATAGCGCTGCCGGTGTTTTTGCTGATTTGCATTGGCGCCTGGGTGCAACGGGGGGCTGCCGCATTTGCCGACTTCGACCCTGTGCGCTTCGGGCTCGGGGTGCTGGGCTACCTTTTCTGGGGCTTCACACAACAGTTGCTGTTCAGCGGGTACTTCGGTACCCGGCTGCGCAAGGCGTTTTCGCCGAGTGCCTCGCCGCGCAATGTGGTGTTGGCGGGCAAGCGTTGGCGCTGGGCGCTGGGCTTCGGTGCGGCGGCGGCGCTGATTGGCGGGCCGGGCATCTTTTTCCTGCTGCGCGCGCTTTACACCGCCGATCTCGTGCGGCCCGCCGCCTCGCTGTGGTTCATGGTGTTTTTGTTCCCCGCCGGGGCGATCTACGGCTATTTCTACGCCCGCGATAAGAAGCGTATGCTCGTGGCCACGCTTACGGCCAGCTTCTTCGGGCTTATACACATTGACTCGTACGGCTTGGTTCTCGGGACTTGGCTGCTGGGAATCCCGCTCGCCTATATCTTCATGGAAGACCGGTTTCGCAACCTCGTGGCGCTGGGTTTCATCCACGGGTTGAACGGTGCAACCCTCCAGTGGCTTTTTTCCCGGGGCCGCTCGGGCGCGCTCGAGATCGACTACAGTGTCGGCCCGTGGAATGTAGATGCACCGGTGTGGGGGGTAATCATTCTCCCGCTTCTGTTTCTCGCCGCGTATGCCGCGCTGTTCGTGTGGTGTGCACGGCGCCTGCCGGCATCTACGCAAAATATGTAGCGCGCCACATGTACTTTTAGGGTGAAAGCTGTTCGCGTGTCTGGTATAATGCGCGTGGTGTGTGTGTATCCTATGATCGACTGCAGGAGAGATTCTGGGAGAGATGACCGTGCTCGATACGACGCGTGTGCAACCACCACGCGAGGAGGGGCCCACCATTTCCGATGAGAGCGACGCGGACAGCATGTCGGAAGAGTGGGCGCCGGCGTTGCGGACACCCGCGGGTGAATTGGAACGGGAGACCTTGTCGCGGCGGGAAAACGCGGTCGAGGGACTCGCTTTTATCACGCTGATACTGGTGGCCCTCTGGGGCGTGGGGTATTACCTTGGCGTGTTGCGCGCCTTCGATCCGGCCAACACCGTGACCAATGTGTTGCTGGTGGGCGGCGGTCTCTACCTGTTGCTCATCGCGCCGTTCCTGCACCGGGACACAAGCCGGTCGTGGGGGCTTGGCAGTCCGCGCACGGTGTTGCGCCTGCTCGAGGCGGGTCCGCGCTGGCGCCGGGGCCTGTTCGCGGCTGTGCTGGTGGTTCTTTTCGCCGGGCTGAACTGCGTGCTTTATTTGTACTGGCCGGAGGTAATGCGCTTCCTCGAGCTCGACGACACCTTGCTTGGGAAGGTCCACCGTGCATATCCGGGGCGGTTTGTCGTGTTTGCCATCGGGGGTGTGTTATCGGCGGGCATCGTGCTTGGCGCCGTGCGCTACGACAATTTTCTTGTGGCCTTTCCCATGGTATTGCAGATCGCGCTGCCTTTCCTGCTGCTGCTGGCTGTGGTTGCCTGGCATGCCCGCGGGCCGGCCGCTTTTTCGGCCATACATGTCCGCCCCTGGCTACTGGGCATCTTCGGCTACGGGGCCTGCGCCTTCGCCCAGCAGCTCATCTTCAGCGGCTATTTGGGCACACGTTTCCGCAAAGCCTTTGCGCCCGCCCCCTCACCCGCCTATCCGCCCCGGGCCGGACGCGCGCTGCTGACGTCCGTGCTCGTGGGCGCAAATATTGCCCTCGGGGTGTACATCTTCGCACTCATTGGGCTGCGCCTGCGCCACGGGGTGGACGCGGTGCCCTTGCGCATGCCGCTTTCCCTGGCGCTGGCTGTGCTGCCCTTTGCCCTGGTTTATGGCTGGTTCTATGCCCGGGCACGGCGCCGGCTCCTTGTCGCCACGCTCACGGCGAGTTGCTTCGCCAGCCTGCACCTTGGATCGATGCTGTTGGTCGGCGTGGTTTGGCTTTTCATGATTCCGGCAGCTTACATTTTTATGGAAGACCGGCGGCGGAATCTGGCGGCGCTGAGCGTTGCATTCGGCCTGTTGCACAGCACCTGTGTCATGCTGTTTCCCGATGGGATGGCCGGCCCTATTTCCCTGGACCTTGCCGCAGGCCCCTATAACATCGAATACCCGACGCGCACCGTGCTCGTGGCGCCCGTCCTGTGCATCGCGGCGTACGCAGGCTTGTTGGCCGTGTGCAGCCGCACGCTGAGCGCCGCCGAACCGGCGGAGCATGTGTGAGCGTGGTCTCCTTGGCGCGGCAGCCAACCGCGTGGCCCGCGCCGGGCGCTACGAGGACTCCTTGAGAATCTGGTTCACCTCGGTGCGAATGCGCTTGGTGACTTCCTTTTGAAGATCCTCGGTGATCTTGTAGTGCTGCAACTCGCCAAGCAATTCCATGGTTCGCACGGATACGCGGTGGGCAAAATCTTCGACTTTCATGCCGGTCTCCTTCCTGGGGGCGTTTGGCGTGCGGCCGGGAAAGAAAACCGCGGGCGCCGGGCCGAAGCGCCGGGTGTCGCCCGCGGAAAGTCCACTTATAACTCGGCAACACCGCTTCTGTGGATGCGCCTCACTGTGGCAGCGATCAGGGCGCCGGTGCAACCCTTCGCATGATCTCGAATGCGGCGCTCATCCACGGAAACGCGACACGAGGCCGGCGGTGTCCATCTTGAAGCCGGGGCCCATCGTACTGCTGAGGGCGCAGGATTTGAGGTAGGTTCCCTTACAGGCTGCGGGACGCGCCTTGACGATAGCGCTGATGACCGCGCCGGCGTTCTGCATCAGGTTCTCGGGGGGGAAAGACACTTTGCCGATGGGCACATGGATATTGGCGTTCTTGTCGACGCGGTACTCGATCTTGCCTTTCTGAATCTCCTCGACCGCTGTGCCGACATCGGGGGTTACGGTTCCGGCCTTCGGGCTGGGCATGAGACCGCGCGGGCCCAGTACACGCCCGAGCTTACCTACCTGGCTCATCATGTCCGGCGCGGCGACGGCCGCGTCGAACTCGAGCCAGCCATCCTGCACTTTCTTCACGAGGTCTTCCGCGCCGACCGCCACCGCGCCGGCCTGCTCGGCCGCCTCGATCTGGTCGGCGGATTTGCAGAATGCGATGACCCGCACCGTCTTGCCGGTGCCGTGGGGCAGGCTTACGCTGCCGCGTACCTGCTGGTCGGCGTGGCGCGGGTCAACCCCGAGGTGGAAGGCCAGCTCGACCGTTTCGTCGAACTTGGCGGTGGCGAACTTGCGCATTCCTTCGAGCGCCTCATCGAGGGGATAGACGCGATCGTTGTCGTGCTCTTGCTGGATAGTCTTCCAGCGCTTGCTGTGTCTGGCCATGCTGTTTTCTCCTGTGGTGCATGCGGGCCTGCGGGTGCGGTCCCTCCCACGTCAGGCTCTGCGAGAGCCGCTTACTACAAACACACTTGGCACGGTCTTGCCGCGCCAAGCACAACACACCTGTGCATACTGGGCGGGCGCCTAGCCCTTGACCAGAATTCCCATCGATCGGGCGGTGCCGCGCACCATCCGCTTGGCGTTTTCGAGGTTTGCCGCGTTGAGATCGGGCATTTTGGTCTTGGCGATCTCTTCGACATCGGCATCGGTTACCGTGGCGACTTTGGTCTTGTTCGGTTCGCCGGAAGCCTTGGCGATTTTCGCGGCGCGCTTGAGCAGCACGGGGGCCGGCGGGGTCTTCGTGATGAAGGTGAAGCTGCGGTCTGTAAAGACCGAGATGATCACCGGGATGATGAGACCCTGCTGCTCCTTGGTGCGTTCGTTGAACTGGTTGCAGAAGTCCATGATGTTCACGCCGTGCTGGCCCAGTGCCGGGCCGACGGGCGGAGCGGGATTGGCCTGCGCCGCCGGGACTTGCAGCTTGATTTCCGCCTTGAGTTTTTTGGGAGGCATGGTGCGTCTCTCCGCTTAGCTAGCCGTTGCTCAGATGTGTTCGACTTGCCAGAATTCCACTTCGACGCTGGTAAGCCGCTCGAATATCTCAACCAGTACCTTGACCGTGCCGCGCTCGGCATTCACCTCGTCAATGGAGCCGACGAAATTGGCGAAGGGGCCGTCGATGATTTTTACGCGTTCGCCCTTGTCGAAGTCCACCTTTGGCTTCGGTCGCTCGCGTTCGCCGCGAATCTCTTCGACAATCGCCTGCACTTCCGCGTCCTCGAGCGGCACGGGCACGGTGCGCGAACCGATAAAGCCTGTAACGCCCGGCGTTTGCCGGATAAGGTGCCACAGATCGGGGTAGCGCTCCGGATGCTCGGGCAGTTGTACGAGCACATAGCCGGGGAAATACTTGCGCTTGGAAACTTTCTTTTCGCCGCCGCGAATTTCGGCGACTTCCTCCATGGGCACGAAGACGTTGCTCATCAGATCAAGTATGTTGTGTTGTTCCGCGCGTGCGAGCAGCATCTTTTTGACGCTGCCCTCCTGCCCGGAGTGCGCGTGGATAGCGTACCAGCGGCGCGGGATGCCGTCATCCGGCACGTCACGCAAGAGGGCGGGTGCTTCTTCCGGGGCCTCCGGTGCGTCGGCCGGTTCGTCTTCCGGCAGGGCGTCGCCTTTCTTGGCCCCTTTCTTGCGCTTGGGCGGGTCGGGCTCGAGCACCTCGAGCACTTCCGACTCCGGCTCCGACTCCGGCGCTGCCGGCTCGGATGCCTGTGGCGGCTCCGCGCCCTGCGCCTCTTCGGGGGCCGGCTGGTCTTCCGCCTGCACGTCGCCCGGGGCGTTGGCCTCGGTCTGGTCCGCTGCCACGTCCGGCGCGTTTTCGGGCACTAGCGACTCGCGCGTGTCGTCGTGCTGGTTCTCTTTCGCTTCGTCCGCCACGAAGGCTTCTCCTACGTTCGTTATTGGGTCAGGCTGAGGAGCCCAATCACGACAACCTCGAAGACTTTGTCGTACACAAAGATGATACCCGCCATGACAAACAGCAGGATAAGCGTGACTTGGGTCTGGGCCTTGAGGTCATCCTTGGTGGGCCAGGTGACCTTCTTGGTCATTTCCACATAGACTTCGTCAAGGAAGGCTTTTGTCTTTGCGATAAAGCCTTCCTTGCCGGCTGCCTGCGTTGCCATGGCGAACACTCCTTGCTCAGGTATGGCCGGGGCTGTGTGCGTAGCACCCGCCCAAGGGCCTATCCTGTATACTCCAGCGCACCACTGTCGCGCCGGCGCGGCCGGGTCCCAGTGGAAACGGGCTTTCACGATCGAAAAATGGCAGGGGCGGAGGGACTCGAACCCCCAACCTTCGGCTTTGGAGGCCGCTGCACTAGCCATTGTGCTACGCCCCTGCGGCTGAACTGCTTGTTATTGTCGGGTTGTGCGCGGCGCCAAGACCGGGGTGCTAGCGCACCTCCTTGTGCACCGTGTGCTTGCGATCCCACTTGCAATACTTCTTCAGTTCGATGCGATCGGGACGCTTGCGCTTGTCGCGCATGGCGGTATAGTTTCGCCGCTTACACTCGCTGCATTGCAGCAGCACTTGTTCACGCATTATAGCAAATTCCTTCCAGGCCGTCTATTCGATGACCTTGGTAACGACGCCGGCGCCGACGGTGCGCCCGCCTTCGCGGA
>CAZMVU010000092.1:0-17804 GCA_964569295.1 uncultured Nitrospirales bacterium | reverse complement strand
GGAGCAGTCCCTGCTCGCGGACTCGCGAGGACAGTCCCTTTGTTTGCTCAGGTGATGATGCAAGGCGGTACTGTCAGGGCTGCATCCTTAAGTTAACGCGTATGGGCCGCAGGTCCAGGTAATCCTCGAGAAACAGGTAGCGCCCGGGTTTCATGCCGAGCGTCTCTCCCAAGCACAAGTGGCCCCGAACCACCAACCCCGAACCACCAACCACCAAAAACGAACCACGTAACACGGCTTCCCGTCCTTGGCTTGTGGGCGTCGCCTATGTTAGAAGCGTGGCCGGGAAACCCGTATACTCAGCCCCGGCGCGTCCATTTTGAGGAGGCTTTCAGTCGCTTTGTAACGGTGCAGGATGCCGCGGCTGTGTTGGTTTTTGAGGAATCCGTTTTTGCGCGAGGGAACCACATCGGAACAACCGCACCTCTTGGCCATGTCCGGCATGGGCAAGGTCTTCGGCAGGGCGCGCGTGCTGGAGGATGTCCACTTTAATCTGCGTTCCGGCGAGGTGCATGTGCTGGCGGGGGAGAATGGCGCGGGCAAGAGCACGCTCATCAAGATACTCGCGGGTGTTCACAGCGAGCACGAGGGCGAGATACGGCTGCGGGGGGAGGCAGTGCGGTTCCGTTCGCCGCAGCATGCAAACAAATGTGGCATTTCGGTAATCCACCAGGAACTCTCGTTGATCCCGTCTATGCGGGTAATGGATAACATCTTTCTTGGGCGGGAGCGGTGCGGTCCGGGCGGCTGGATGCGCTACGGCACGGAAGAGGCGGCGTGTAGGGCGTTGCTTGCGCGGCTCGGGCTGGATATAGACCCGGGGGGGTTGGTCGAGGACTATCCGATTTCCGTGCAACAGACCATCGAGATTGCGAAGGCCCTGGCCTTCGAAGCGCGTATTATCGTGATGGACGAGCCGACGAGCGCGCTGACAATGCCCGAAGTCGCGCGGTTGTTCGAGAACATCGCCGATTTGAAGGCCCGCGGCTGCGGCATCATCTACATTTCCCATAAGATGGAAGAAATCTACACCGTGGCGGATCGAATCAGCGTGCTGCGTGACGGGCGCTATGTGGGTACGGCCGATGCTGGGGAACTGCCGCGTTCGGAACTCATTCACTGGATGGTGGGGCGCAAGGTGGATGAGCGGTTTCCGCGCCATGCGGCCAATCGCGGCGGTGTGCTGCTCGATGTAAAAGACTTTACCGTACCCGATCCGGGAGGGCGCCCGAACCCGGCGGTGGATGGCGTGTCGCTGGCGGTGCATGCGGGCGAGGTGCTGGGTGTGGGCGGCTTGCAGGGTTCGGGGGCGAGTGCGTTGTTTGCCGGGCTCTTCGGCGCTTACGGCCGCGCCGTGGCGGGTGAAGTCATGCTGGATGGCCAGCCGTTTACCCCTGTGTCGCCGCGGCAGTCGATCCGGGCGGGATTGGCCCTGTTGACGAATGATCGCAAACGCAATGGCCTCGTGCCCGGTATGGACATCGTGCGTAATGTGACCCTGGCATCGATTCCGAGGTACTCACGCGGTTGGCTGCTGCGCGAGGGCATGGAGGCGCGCGCCGCGGCGCGGCAGAAGGGGGTTTTCGGCATTCGTGCGGCCAGCCTGCGCCAGGAGGTGGGCACGCTCTCGGGTGGTAACCAGCAGAAGGTAGTGCTGGCGAAGTGGCTCGAGACGCGGCCGAAGGTGCTGTTGCTCGACGAGCCGACCCGGGGCGTTGACGTGGGCGCGAAACACGAGATATACGAGCTCATCAACCAATGGACGGCGCAGGGCATTGCAGTGTTGTTGATCACCTCGGAGATGCCGGAACTCCTGGCGCTCAGTGACCGGGTGATCGTGATGCACCGCGGGCGTATAACGGCTGCCTTCGAGCAAGGCGAGGCCACGCAGCCGGACGTGCTGGCGGCCGCCATGGGCGGGGAGGGTGTGCCGGCGTGAGTCAACAGGCCAACGAACGCTTCGATACACGCCTCATGGGTGCGATTCTGCGGCGCTGGGGTGCAGGTTTCGCGGTACTGATGCTCGCGAGCGTGGTGCTGCGCAACCTAAGCGCCATGGGGCACATCGGCTGGTACCTCATGAATCTCACCGCGCCGGAAAACCTCGTGTGGCCGGGCAGCGTCGAGGTGTTATTCGGGGCGGGAGCGGTGTGGTTGGCGGTGTGGGTGTGGGCGGGCTTTCGCGCGGGTCCGGGCGGGCTGTATGCGGCGGGGTGGAGCGTGGTGCTGTGGCTGGGTCTCTTTTTGGGGATGGGATTGCTTGAGCTGTCGGTGAAGAACGGCGAGTCCCTGCAACACCTGGGCTGGTACATCGGTCACGGCCAACTCCCGGCGGAGATGCATGGCATCGTGGGCGGGCGGCTGCTCATTTTCGCGTTCTATGCCTGGCTCATGGGCGTGGTGGTGGTGTCACAGTGGAATATTAAGCGGCCGCTCCTGGCACTTATGTTCATCCTGCTGCTGGGCGTGTTGTTCAGCGGCGGCGGCAGTTTCTACAAATGGGACACACACCGCGACATGCTGCGGCACTCCTCGCGCTATGGCATCCTCGCCTGTGGTATGACGCTCGTCATCATCACCGGCGGCATTGACCTGGCCGTGGGCAGCGTGCTCGGGCTGGTGGCGGTGGTCTCGGCCATTCTCACGATCCATTGGGGCTGGAGTCCGTGGCTGGCAGCGCCGGCGTGCATGCTGATCGGCGGGGCCTGCGGTAGCACCTCGGGCGTGCTCGTGGCGCGGTTCCGTATGCAGCCGTTCATTGCCACGCTCGCCATGATGGTGTTCGCCCGGGGTCTGGCGAAGTTCGTTTCGGGCGGCGAGAAGATTTCCCGCAGCATCATGGCGGAGGAAGGCTTTACGTTCGTGGAACTGCCCGGTCTTTATAAGATCCTGAACGCGCGTGTCTTCGGCGGAAACGTGGCGGTGATCACCGTTTTGTTTCTCGCGTGCGTGGGCGTCTCGTGGTTTCTCCTGGCGCGGTTGCGGGTGGGGCGGTACCTCTACGCCGTTGGCGGGAACGAGGAGGCCGCGCGGTTGTCGGGTGTGCCGGTGGGGACAACCAAGGTGCTGGCGTATGCGCTCAGCGGCGTATTCGCGGGCGTGGCGGGCATATGTCAGGCGGCGCAGGAGACCCAGGGCGACCCGAACGCGGGCATGACCTACGAGTTGACGACCATTGCCATCGTGGTGATTGGCGGTACGAATCTCATGGGCGGGCGGGGCAGTATCCTGTTGACGTTGCTCGGCACACTCACCATCGGGTACCTTGAGAAGATACTGAGCATCAACGCCGTCGAGGAGGCGGGGCGCCTCATGCTCACCGGCGCCATCATCGTGACGGCGGTGCTTTTGCAACGGAATAAGGAGTAGGGAGGCAGTCACCATTGGTTACGGTCAGATCCGTTACTCAAAGGTTTGCATTGTATGTCAAGGTATGGGCTTGCATCTGCGCTATGCCCGGTGGCTGTCCCCTGCATGGGATCTATGGGAGGATACTCGCCATGCGCGCACATACAGGCCTGATTGTATTGGTTATCATGCTTTGCCTTGCTGGAGCGTTGGGGTGTTCACCGCCGCCGGAAGCGCAGAAGGCACAGCAAGAAGCCACCGGCGCGGAGTCTGCTCCCTCCGGCGAAAGTGCGGAAGAGGCGGCTATGCCCGAGCCCGCCCCGCAAGAGCCGGCGGAGAAGTACGTTATCGGCATGAGCCAGTGCAACCTGGGCGAGCCATGGCGCGTACAGATGAATACGGATATCCGCAATGCCGCTGCCGAACACCCGAACATCGAGATGGTTTTCAAAGATGCGCAGAACGATACGCTCGTGCAGGTATCGCACCTCGAGGAGTTCGTGAGTCAGGGTGTGGATGCTATAATCATCAGCCCGAAGGAGGCGGCGCCCTTTGTCGAGCCCATTACCCGGGCGACGCAGGTGGGGGTGCCGGTGATCATTCTGGACCGGGCCGTGCCGGAGTCGGAATACACGGTATTCATTGGGGCGGACAACGTGAAGATTGGTAAAGCGGCCGGCGAATGGGTGCGTGATCGGCTTGATGGCGAGGGGCGCGTGATTGAGCTGATGGGGCTCATGACTTCCGTGCCCGGCCAGGACCGGCACGAGGGCTTTCTCGACGGGATCGCGGGCAGCGATATCGAAGTCGTTTTCCGGGCGGATATGGAGTGGCTCCAGGACCAGGCACAACAGGAGATGGAGTCGGCCTTGACCCGCTTTGACGATATCGACCTGGTTTACAGCCACAATGATCCGGGGGCCTACGGCGCGTATCTCGCCGCAAAGGCGGTGGGCCGGGCACAGGAAATGGTTTTCGTGGGTATCGACGGTTTGCCGCAGGAAGGGCAGATGTATGTGCGCGAAGGGATTCTCGATGTGACTTTCGAGTATCCCACGGGCGGCAAGGAGGCTATCGACACGGCACTCGCTATTCTGGCAGGTGACGACGTGCCCAAGCACATCACTCTCGATTCCCGTTATTATACCCGGGACAATATAGATGAGGACGGTGCATGGCTTCCGTAATACGGCTGATCCTCGTGGGGGCGCTGATAACGGGCGGAGCCGTGCTCGCCGGTTGCCAGGATTCCCTGCACGATGAAGTGGCCCGGGGCGATCGCCGGGCAGTTGAAGTATTGCTTGATGCGGCCCCGGCGTTGATAGATAGCCGGAATGACTTGGGTAAGACGGCGCTGCACCACGCGGTGAGTTTCCGCCGTATCGCCATGATGGCGCTGCTCAGCACGCGCGGCGCCGATCTGGCGGCCCGTGATGAGACCGGTATGACACCGCTGCACAGTGCGGCACTGCTGGGGTTTGTGGATGAGGCGGCCTGGTTGCTGCGTCATGGTGCGCCCGTCGAGGCGCGGGATGTTTTCGGCGATACCCCGGCGCACACGGCTGTCGTGTTTGGGCGTTCGGGTGTGTTGCGGGTGTTGAGCGAACATGGCGCAAATCTGCGCGCGAAGAACGCCGCGGGCATGACGCCGCTTGAACTGGCTCGCAAGTACGGGCGTGAAAGGACGGCGCGCAATGTGCTGCGGCTGATTATGTGGCAACGGCGGGCGCTGGCGCCCGGGGAGTAATGCGCACAGTGACTGGAAAACGTAAAAGCGTAGTAATCTATACGGATGGCGGCGCCAGCCCGAACCCGGGTGCAGGCGGTTGGGGCGCGGTGCTGCAGTGCAACGGCGTGACGAAGGAGCTTTCGGGCGCCGAGGCGGATACGACCAACAACCGCATGGAACTGACGGCCGCTATCGAGGCGCTTTCAGCGCTGAAACAGCCTTGCAAGGTCGAGCTGCACACGGACTCGGAGTACCTCAAGAAAGGGGTCAGCGAGTGGATGGCGCGCTGGAAGCGCAACGGTTGGAAAACGTGCGGCCGGAGCGCGGTGAAGAACCAGGATTTGTGGATGAAGCTGGACGCCCTCTCAAGCCACCACGACATTACATGGTGTTGGGTGCCCGCGCACACGGGCATTATATTCAACGAACGATGCGATGCGCTGTGCCATGAGGCGCGCCGGGCCCTGCGGGATGGGGGCGGTTCGGGACGCAAGAAACACAAGCACTAAATGCGCTACAGGCGACACTCCAGAAGACGGTTTCCGTTTTATCTCTTTGCCATTCTTTTCGGCATGAGCGGCATCATCTTTTCCCGGCAGTTGGATGATAGCGCGTTGCGCCTGCCGGTGGTGTTGTTCTCTGTGGCGGTGCCGTTGTTTGCGAGCGGCAGCGTGATCACGCGCCCGCGCATTGGCCGGATCGAGCGGTTTCTGTTGTTCCTCGGCATGCTCATGCTGCTGACCGGCGCGGCAGTAACACTCTCCGGCCTGACGGATTCGCTGCTCGAACGCGAGATGTTGTCGCCCGAGGTCGTCCAGATCTCGCGTACACTCGGCCTCATCAGCCTGATGACCGGCCTGCTCGCGGTACTTTATGCGGTCATGCGCACTGGCGAGGATGTGGAGGAACTCGCCGATCGGTTCTGGCATCTGGCCGAGCACATCAACGACGGGTTCATTTTGTCGTCCGCCACGGGTGAGATTCTGCTGGTGAACGCGAAGCTGCTGGAGCTGTTCGGCAAAGAGCGTGATGAGGTGGTGGGGCGCAAGACCACGGCGCTCGCGCAAGAGTTCGAGAGCGGGGCGATCCTCGAGCAGTTCGCGAAGCGGCCGGGGGGGGTGGCCTCCGAATACGAGATCAAGTGTGTCATTGACGGGCGCGACCATTGGCTGTGGGTGAGCGGTAGCCCCATTTTCGACAGCCACGGCAACCACACCGGCACGCTCGGGCTTGTACGCGATGTGAGCGAGCAACACAAACTGGCCAATCGCCTCGAGCAATACAACCGCGGGCTGAAGCAGCTTGTCGAGGAACAAACCCAGCGGCTGCGGCAGTCGGAAACACGTTTCCGGCAGTTGCTGCTTTCGATGAACGAGGGCTTTCTCACGCTCGACAACAGCTACCACATCCGCTTTGTCAACGAGCGCATTTGTGAGTTGCTTCAAATAGAAAAAGTGCAGTTGGTCCAGCGCGAGGTCTTCGATTTTATCGACACCACCGGGCGCGTGCACCTGTTGAACCTGCTGGCCCAGGGGGCGGGGCGCGCGCGGGCGGATTTGCGCCGGGAAATGAATTTTGTCGACCGGAAGGGTTCGCTGGTGCCTGTGGTGGTGGCGGTGAGCTATGTGCCGGGCGAGAGCAAGGAGGAGATGCGCTACTCGCTGGTGGTGACCAGCGTGCTCGAACTCAAACGTATGCAGCACCAGCTCGAGCAACGGGCGCGCGAACTCGAAAAAGTGAACGAAGAACTGCGCATGCACGACCGGGCGAAAGACGGCTTCCTTTCGAATGTGAGCCATGAACTGCGCACACCACTGAGCACCATCAAGGGTTACCTCGAGATGCTCGAGTCGGGCGGCTTGGGCGAGCTCGATGCGTCGCAGCAGAGCGCGCTCGGGGTGATGCGCCGCAACGTCGACAGGCTGGTGGGGCATATCAATGAGATCATTGAATTCAGCCGCATGGAGATTCGCGGCGTTCAACTGACCATGGCGCTTTTCCACATCAAGAATCTCGTCGAAGAGTGTACGGCCTCGGTGCATCCTGCGGCGCTGCCAAAGGATCTCAGCCTCAATACCTTCATCGAGGAGGCCGACACACCGATCTGGGGGGACCGCGAGAAGCTGGCACAAGTGCTCAACATTCTCCTGAACAACGCGGTGAAATTCTCGAACCCGGGCGGCATGATTCACGTGCGTGTCGAGGAGGGGCCGGACCATAGTCTTGCCATTGCCGTATCGGACACGGGGATCGGCATCGAACCAGCGTATCAGGAAAAGGTATTCAGCAAGTTTTTCCAGGTCGACGCCTCGCGTTCGCGGCGCTACGGCGGCACGGGGATAGGCCTGTCCATCGCCAAGAGCATCGTCGAGGCGCACGGCGGCCACATCGAGCTCGAGAGCCGGTCAGGCCAGGGCAGCACCTTTACCATCCGTTTGCCGGAGGCCACTTTCGACAAATCTTACAACCCGGAGAGCGTGCAGGACTTCGCGGATTTGCGGGTGACCCTCATCTCTGCCAACGAGCCATTCCGTACGCTCATTGGGGAGTTGCTCGAAGGGTGGGGCTGCACGGTGAGCCGGTTCACGCAGCATTTCGAGGGGGCCCGGGCCGCTGCGGAAGAGGGGGCGCACGTGGTAATTCTGAACGATGCGGCACAGGAGGATGTGGGCGCGCCAACGCTGGCCGCTATTCGCAGTCAGCCCGGCGGCGCGAATCTGCCGGTGATCGTGTGTTCGGATCGCGATGCGGAAGCGTTGCGCGAGTCCTCGTCCATGAGTCCCGACGTGTTATTCCTGATGAAGCCTTTTGGGGCGCGGCGTCTGGTGGCTTTCCTTCGGACGGCGTGTTTCGGCGAGGAACCTGTGGAACTGGTAAAGAAAGAAAAAGGGGAGAAGAAGGCCAGCCACGTCGGCCTGCGTGTACTTGTGGTTGATCCAGACCCCCACCTCCTGGAATGGATCGAAGTCGCCCTGGATTATCGCGGGGTGGCCTGTTGTTGTGCGCCCGATATACTGGCCGGCCTCGATATTGCGAAGAAAGAACCGCCCGATGTGGTGCTTGTGGATGTGGATATGCCCGAAGAACAGGCGGGACAACGTGTGACACAATTGCTCGAGGCCCAGACCACGGCGGGCGCGCAGGTGTATGTAATGACCGGTATGCCGAATTACCGGCCTGCGGTGCGGGGCGTCGCCGGCGTGCTGCGTAAACCGTTCTCTGTAAACGACATTATCAAAGTACTGGAAAGTCTTGCGGGAAGCGCGGCTTCTGCTGCGGACTCGTGAGTTCGTGTAGCGCACCGGAGGTTTTTTGGCTCAATGCCCCGTCTGTCTTTGTTAATCACGATGTCTTGCCTGGGCCTCGGCTTTTGCGTCCCCGTGGCGGCGGACGAGCCGCGTGCGCCCAGTTACATTTGCGTAGAGGCGGAAACGGGGCTTGTGCTGGCGGCGTCGGACGCCGACGTGCGGCGCGCCCCTGCCAGCATGGTGAAAATGCTGATCATGCTGATCGTATGCGAGGGGGTGGAGGCGGGGACGTGGACGCTTGATACGCCCGTGCCGGTTAGCGGTCATGCCCAATACATGGGGGGGACCCAGGTCTATCTCGAAGAAGGCGAGACCTGGCCCCTCGGCCAGTTGTTGCAGGCCGTTTGTGTCGCTTCCGCCAACGATGCGGCCATGGCGATTGCCGAGGGCCTTTTTGGCAGCAAGCTGGAGTGCCTGGCGGCCATGAACAAGCGGGCCGCTGAACTGGGGATGTTGGACTCGCGGTTCCACAGTGTGCATGGCTTGCCGCCGGATCCGGGTGACGAGATCGATGTCACCACGGCACGGGATATGGCGCTGCTCGCCCGGGCCTGTGTGCGTGTGCCCAGGCTCATGGAATGGGTGCGGCAGAAGGAGCTCCGTTTCAAGCCCGGCCAGGCGGTCTACTACAACACCAACAAGCTGCTTTGGCGTATGGATGATTGCGATGGTTTGAAGACGGGGTACATCCGGGCGGCCGGACATTGCATTACGGCCACGGCCGAGCGCAATGGTGTCCGGTTAATCGCTGTGGTGATGGGCGAGACCTCGTCGAATGGGCGTTTTGACCGCGCAAAGACATTGCTGGAAGATGGCTTTGCGCGTGTGCGCCGGGTGCAGGTGGCCACCGCTGGCCGCCCCTTGGGCGACCCGCTGCCCATTGTGTGCGGTACGAAACAGTATGCGCCCCTGGTTGCCGTGAAGGATGTTTCGGTGACTTGTACGGCGGACGACGTGGCGAACATTACGCTCGTGGGCGAGCACCCGGCGCAAATTGTTGCGCCCGCGCCTTCCGGTACGGTGGTGGGAAGTGTACGGGTCGAACTGGGTGACCGGGTGGCCGGCAGTACACCCGTATGCCTGGGGGCGCCCGTGGCCCTCGATCTTACGCGACTCCTGCTCTTCGGTACCGCAGTTCCATAGGATGCGCTCCGCTTGGCGGCGCGCTGGATGCCCCCTACGCCGGCTCTCCCGCGTGGCGCAGGCTGGCGATGGCCTCGATGCAGGACACATGTCCGAACACATAGTCACCAGGGATAAGCACATTGGCGCCCGCTTCGATGCACGCCGTGGCGGTGTGTTCGTCGATACCGCCCTCGACGGCCAAATCGCGTTCGCCGAGCATGGCACGCAGATCGTGAACTTTGCGCATCATCGTGGAAAGAAAGGCCCGCTCACTATAGCCCGGGTCTTCCGTGAGCACGATAACGAAGTCGACCTGGTCGATGACAAACTCCAGTGCGTCGTGCGACGTGGCGGGATTCACCGCGATGCCGGCGCGCAGGCCGCGTTCCTTGACCGTGCGCAGGATGTGGTGGGGGCGTGCTGCGGTCTCGATGGGCACCGCAATGGCGTCAGCGCCGGCATCCGCTATGTCATGCACGAGAATCTCGGGCTCTTCGACGAGGAGATGCACGTCGAGTTGGGCGGCGCAATGTGAGCGCAACTGGGCGATGGCGGCGGCGCCGAAGGTGAAGTACGGAGCAAACCGGCCATCGGCTATGTCGATATGGACCGCCTCAGCGCCGGCGTCTACGACGGTCTCGACGGCTTGGGCGAGGTAGCCGCAGTCGGCGGCCATGAGGGCGGGATGAACTTTAATGTCGGGCACGGGGCAGCACTCTCTTTCGCGGGGATCACGCGTTTTCCGGCACAGGTTTGGCGCCTTCGCTCAGGTAATAGGACTGGACCAGTTCGCCGTCCACATAGATTTCGACGGTCGCCTCGCCCACATACGGCACGACAATGCGAATCCGGCTGCCGGCGACCCGGGTCTGGCGCGCCTCTTCCTCGAAGCTGGGCGTATACTTCTGCATCGTTTCGCGGTTGCCTTCATGGTCCACCACGTCGATGCGCACTTCCTTGTCGTGGTAGTCGAAGAGCATACGGTGCCTGACTTCCGTGCGGTAGATATCCGTGGGCAGGGTGATGTTGCCCGAAGGCATCACGTCATACGTGACGACGGTGTCGGGTTGGATGAGCGTATTGGGTGGCGGGGACTGGTTGAGTACGACATCAGTGGGGGCGTTCGGCATATCGACGATGTTGGGTTTGAGATACACGCGGAATGGGGCGAGTATGCTGTTGATTTCGCGCACCGGCTTGTCCTGGATATCTGGCATGAAGGCGCCGTCCTGCTGGTCGCCGGCGGATAGCAACAGGCTGATATCGGCATGACGGGGCACGTTCGTGCCTGCCGGCGGGTCTTGCGCGAGCACGGTATCGCGCGGGGCATTATCGACGATGCGGGACACAGCCCCCAGGCGAAACCGGGCCGACTTGATTTCTCGTTCGGCTTCCTTGCGCGATTTGCGCAAGAGGTCCGGCGCCATTTCCGAGTCGGCGCCCAGGCTGACGGTCGGCGTGATCTGCCGGCCCACGCGCACTACATGCCCCGCGGGCGGGCGCTGCGCGATGACATGATACTTGGGCACGACGTCATGCGGCGCTTGAATCTGCTTGCCGATATCGAGGCCGGCCTCGGCGATGAGGGAGGAGGCTTCGGTGATGGGGAGGTCGAGGATGTTCGGCACGACAACCGTGTCGTCGGGCTCGAGCGCTTCCGTGTACACAAAGTAGCCGCTTGCCGCCACGACGATCAGGAAGACCACCGCGGCGGCCGTCCAGCGGATGCACCAGCCGACGAAGCCGAGCACGATGAAGACGGCGTTCAACACGGTGTTCGAAAACGCATCAAGAAGAATCCGTCCAAGTCCCCGTCTTGGGGGCGGGTCTGGTATTGTCCGATGCTCACGCGCCACGGTTGCATCCACTCCGGTCCGTCTTCGGGTTCAAGGGGGGTTGTCTTCTGCACGGCCTCGACCACGCCAAGGGTTTCTTCCGGCGTGAACGTGCATACGGCATAAACGACACGGCCTCCATTCTTGCAAAGCTTCGCGGCGGATCGCAACAGGCCCGCCTGCAACGCAGCCAGCCGCGTGATGGCGGCTGCATCGACCCGGTACTTGAGATCCGGGTGTCGGCGCAACGTGCCGAGGCCCGAGCAGGGCGCATCCACCAGCACGGCATCGAACCCGCCGCCAACAGGGGGTGCGAGGCCGTCGCCGCAACAGACATGCACATGGTCCAGCCCGAGCCGTTCCGCGTTTTCCACGATGGCGCCGGTCCGGTGTGGAACCAGTTCCAGCGCGTACACACAGGTGCCGGGGGCCAGTTGGGCGAGGTGTGTGCTCTTGCCGCCGGGCCCGGCACAGAGATCCAATACCTTTTCACCGTCCCGGGGTTCCATGAGGTGCGCGGGCAGCATGGAGGCGGGATCCTGGAGTATGAAGAATCCCTGCTGAAACAGCTTCGATTTCAGCGGCGATTTATGGGTAACGAGGGTGCGTTCCTCAGGGATGGGCGTGGTGCTGCGTGTGTCGAAGCCGGCTTTGGCAAGGCGCTCGGCGAGTTTGTCTGGCTGGATGCGCGTGGTGTTTGTGCGTAGCGTTATCGGCGCCTGGGTATCGAGCGCGGCGCACAACTTCGTGACCGCTTCCGGTGTATAGCGTGCAAGCCAACGCGCTACCAGCCACACCGGGGTCGAGTAGCGCAGGGCGAGGTATTCCACGGGATTCTCCGCGAAGGCCGGCAACTGCACGTTATCGAGCGATTGGGGCGTCCGGCGCAGCACGGCGTTCACGAGGCGTGCGGTGCCGGCGTGGCCGCGGCGCTTGGCGAGGTCGACCGACGTGTTGACCATGGCGGGGTGGGTGACCTGGCCGCAGAAGATCGATTGAAACACGCCCATGCGCAGGATGGCGCGGATCGGGGCGGGAAGACCGTCGAGCGGCTGCGTGAGAATATGCGCGAGGACGTGGTCGCACAGCATGCGGTGGCGCACCGTGCCATACGCGAGCTGCGAGAGAAAGCGGCGGCCCCGGGCGGAGAGGTCGGTCTTACGGCGCAGGGTTTTGTTGAGCGAGGCGTCGAGGAACCAGCCGCGTTCGAAGACACGCAGAAGCACATCGATGGCGGCGTCGCGGACGAGATCGACCGGCATAGGCTATGTCCTGCTTTCGAAACGTTCGCCACGCTCAATGGTATGGCCGCGCAAAAAGGCTTCCATGGACATTGCCTTTTTCCCTGGCGCCTGGAATTCGAGGATGATGAGTTGACCCGCACCGGTGGCTACGCCTATACGGTCTTTCGCGACCAGCGTCACGGTGCCCGGCGAGGCCGTTGCCGGGTTGTCGAGCACGGCGGAGCGGTGGATGCGGCACACCGCGCCATGCCAGACACATTGGGCTACGGGCCACGGCTGGCAGCCGCGCACCTGGTTATGGAGCACGTGGGCCGGTTTGGACCAGTCGATGAAGCCGTCTTCCTTTCTGAGCATCCGGCAGTAGACGGCCTGCGCATCGTTTTGCGGGGTATAGGTGGCCGTGCCGTGCGCGATGGCATCGACGGCCTCGAGCAACAAGCGTGCCCCGATCGGCCCGAGGCGGCCCGCGAGTTCGGCGGCGGATTCGTGCGCGCCGATGGTGGCCTTCTCTTGCAGTATGAGGGGGCCGGCGTCCATTTCGAGAGCGAGCTGCATAATCGACACGCCGGTTTCCCGATCACCCGCGAGTACGGCGCTTTGAATCGGGGAGGGGCCGCGCCAGCGGGGAAGCAGGCTCGGGTGCATGTTGATGAATCCATGGGGCGGCACATCGAGGATGGGCTGCTTTAACAGGCGTCCATAGGCGGCGATAGTGCATAGTTCGGGACGTTGTTCGCGTAGCCACGCTTCAAAGCCGCCGTCGTTCAGCCTGGCGGGCTGATGCACAGCGAGGCCGTGTTCGCGGGCCCACACCTTGACGGGCGGCGGACCCAGCTTCTTGCCGCGGCCCCGGGGCTTATCCGGTTGACAAACCACCGCAGCGACCTCGTGGTGTGCCGCTACGGCTGCCAGGGAGGGCACGGCCAACTCGGGGGTTCCGAAAAATACTGTGCGCACCTCAGGTGATCCCCGGAATGTCCATGCCCCCGGTGAGTTCCTGCATGCGTTCCTGCATCATGGCCTGCGTCTTACGTATGCCCTCGTTCACGGCGGTACGCACGATGACCTCGAGCTCTTCCCGCTGTTCGGGGCTGATAATGTCCGGCTGGATTTCGAGTTCGAGCAGCTCCATGCGCCCGTTCATGCGCACGCGCACCATGCCGCCTGCGGAGGCTTCAACCTCTTCGTCGGCGAGCTCCTCCTTGAGCGCCTCCATTTTCTGCTTCATTTCCATGGCCTGCTTGAGCATTTTGCCCATATCGCCGAGATTGCCGAGTCCTTTGAACACCGTATTCCCTTTCATGAGAGACTGGATTGCGCGGTTGGAAAGGCGTAGTATAGCCTTCCGTCCGAAACCCGCGCAAATACCCGTCGTGCCCGGGCTTGGAATAGCCGGCCGGCTGTGGCGGGTTCCGCCTTAGAGGCAGAAAAAGCAACCCAAAAAGACGCATTGGGCTATGATCAACGACACGCCGCGCCATGAAATCGAGGTCACGCGCGATCTCCTCGAACGCTACGACACGCCCGGCCCGCGCTATACGAGCTATCCCACCGCGCCGGAATGGCGTGCCGAGTTCACGGAGGCCGACTACCGCGAGGCGCTGGGCCGGGCCGCGCAGAATGTGGCGGAGCCGCTCAGCATCTACGTGCACCTGCCGTTCTGCCGCGAGCGCTGCCTGTTCTGCGGGTGCAATGTGGTGATTTCGAAGCGGCAGGACGTCTCCGAGAACTATCTCGAATACCTCTACCGCGAACTCGCCATGACCGCGGAAGCCCTGGGCCGCCGGCGCCATGTGCGGCAGATTCACCTTGGCGGCGGCACACCGACGTTTCTCAGCGTGCAGCAGTTGAGGGAGTTGCATGGTAAAGTAGTGCGACATTTCGATGTCGCGCCGGATGCCGAGTTGGCCATCGAAGTGGACCCCTGCGTCACGACGCACGAACAGTGCGCGGCGCTGCGGCAGCTCGGCTTCAACCGGATCAGCATGGGCGTGCAGGACTTCGACCCCCGGGTGCAGGAAGTCGTGCGGCGCAACCAGACGGAAGATGAGACGCGCCAACTGGTGGCCTGGTGTCGCGAGCTTGGCTTCGGCGGGGTGAACATTGACCTCATCTATGGCTTGCCGGAACAGAAGGTGGAAACCTGGGAACACACCATCCGAAGCACCATCGACATTCGTCCCGACCGGCTCGCCGTCTACAGCTACGCCCATATCCCGAGCAAGATCAAGCACCAGCGCCGGCTCGAAGGATACAAGCGGCCCGAAGGCGCGGAGAAGTACGAGCTGTTCGCACTCGCGCGCAAGCTGTTTCTCGAGGCAGGTTATCGCGCCATCGGCTTCGACCACTTCGCCCTGCCCACGGACGAGCTGAGCATCGCCATGGACGAGCGCCGCCTGCACCGGAACTTCATGGGCTACACCGTGGTGCCCGGCTGCGACCAGATCGGGCTTGGCGTGTCGAGCATCGGCGAGGTGGGCGGCGCCTATGCGCAGAACGAGAAGCGCCCGGTTATGTACTACAAGGCTATCGACGCCAGCCAGTTCCCGACCATGCTGGGCTTCCGGCTCGGCCATGATGATGAAATCCGCCGTTGGGTCATCCGCCAGCTCATGTGCAACTTCTACCTCGATTTTGCCTCGCTCGCCGAGAAATGGGGCGTGGACTACGCCGGCTATTTCGCCGAAGAGGAGGAAGCCCTGCAACCGCTGTACGACGACGGGTTCCTCGTGCGAGAGGACCGCGGCCTGCGCGTGTTGCCGTTGGGCAAGGTGTTCATCCGCAACATCTGCATGGTCTTCGATGCGTACCTCAAGAAACCCGGCGGCTACACCGCCTTCTCGAGAACGGTGTAGGAGGCTAGAATCTCATGAACACAGCCATTGAAAGCAGACGCGAACAGTTGGCCGAACTCTGCCGGCGCTTTCACGTCAAGCAATTGGAGCTCTTCGGTTCGGCAGCCAGGGAAGCATTTGACGCCGAAACAAGCGACCTGGATTTTCTCGTCGAGTTCGAGCCGTGTGCTCCCGCCGATCACTACGAGCGGTACTTCGGATTGCTTGAAGGGCTTGAAGCACTACTGGAGAAGCCGGTCGATCTGGTGGAAACACAGGCCATAACCAATCCCTACTTCCTCCGTCGCGTGAACGAGACCCGGACTAGCATTTATGCCGCATGAGCCGGAGAAATATCTGTTCGATATGCTCGACTCGGCGCGCTTCCTGCAGGAGCTTTCGAAAGGCCGGACCTTGGATGAGTTGCGAAACGACCGCGCTTTTCGGTCGGCCGTGGAGCGGGAGCTGCAAATAATCGGGGAAGCGGCGATAATGCTTGAAAAGGTTGCCCCTGATCTGGTTTCTCGCATTACAGAGCACGCCCGGATTGTTCGGTTTCGCCACATTCTGGTGCATGGTTATGACAAAATAGACCGAGATATCCTGTGGAATGTGCTTCAGAGTAAGCTGGTCATAATGACGAGTGATATCGATCGCTTGCTAAAACAGCTTGACAAATCTTCGTAGCAGAGCTGTCTTCGATCACACCAAGGCCATAGATTCGTGAACCCCATCATCGTCATAGGCGCTGGGATGTCCGGTTTGTGCGCGGCGCACTATTTGCGCAAGCGGTTCGATACGGACGCGGTGACCGTGTTGGAGGCGGCAGACGCCCCGGGCGGCACGGCGCGTACGGACCGCGCGGACGGTTATGTGTGCGAGTGGGGGCCGAACGGCTTCCTGGACAAGGAACCGAAGACCCTGGAGTGGATCGACGAGTTGGGGCTCTCGGACCGCCTCGTGCGTGCGAACGAGGCTGCGGCGCGCCGGTTCATCTACCGCTACGGCAACCTCCACGAACTCAAGCCGCCGCCCGGGTTTCTGCTGAAGCCGCCCTTGACCATCCGCGGGCGCCTTCGTCTCCTGGGTGAACCGCTGATTCCCGCCAAGCGCGACGACGATCCAGAGAGTATCTGGGAGTTTGCGCGGCGGCGCATCGGGCGTGATGCCGCCGACACCTTGGTCTCGCCCATGGTGTCGGGCGTGTACGGCGGCGACGCGAAGAAGCTCAGCCTGGTCCATTGCTTCCCGCGCATGGCGGAGATGGAGCGCACCTACGGCGGGCTGTTCAAGGCGATGAGAGCCTTGAAGAAAAGCGGCGCATCGGCCATGGGCCCGGGCGGCACGTTGACCTCGTTTCGCGAGGGCATCGCCGTGCTTCCGGAGACCGCCGCAAAACAACTCGGTGGCGGCCTGCGCCTGAATACCCCCGTCACCGCGCTTCGCCCAGAGGGCGGCGGCTACGCGGTCGAGACGGCCAACGGCGAAACCTTCCACGCAGGGGCGGTCGTGGTGGCGACGCCCACCTATGCCGCCGCCGAATTCTGCGCGGACATGGGCAAGGACCTCGTGAACGCGCTGCGCAACACGGCCTACGCCGGTATCACCGTGGTGTGCACAGGCTATGAACGCGCGCAGGTCGCGCACGACCTCGAGGGTTTCGGCTTCCTCGTGCCGCGCGTCGAGGGACCGCGTATTCTCGGGTGTCTTTGGACGTCGTCCTTGTTTCCCAACCGCGCCCCCGAGGGGCATGTGCTCCTGCGCACGATGATTGGCGGCTACACCGACCCCGAGGCCGTGCAACTCAGCGATGGCGCGCTCCTCGATCTCGTACAGCTTGAAGTGGGGAAGATGCTCGGCATTTCCGGCGAACCCAAGTTCGTGCGTGTCTTCAAGCATCCGCGCGGTATACCGCAGTACCTCCTCGGCCACGGCCTGCGCCTCAAGGCCATCGAAGAGGCAGAGCGCCACAACCCCGGGGTCATGTTCGCCGGCAACGCCTACCGCGGCGTCAGCCTCAACGACTGCGTGGTCTCGGCGCACCGCGCGGTAGAAGGCGTGAGTGGGGTGGTGGGGTGAAGGTAAAGCTGCGCGGCTGCGATGTATTGCCATTACGCATGCGGGTTCCATGCACCACAATGGAAGAAAGGTCCAGTTATGCAGCGTGTCGATGCCTCTGAAGCGGAAGCAAGGTGGTTCGAGCTTCTCGATCGTGTGGCCGATGGCGAGCACATCACCATTACGCGGCATGGTGAACCCGTCGCGGTTATTCTGCCCGCGAGTTCGAAGCAGCAGGCATACGCCGACGCTGACGTTATCGCTGGGATTAAGCGTTTTCGCGAGCAGCACAGCCTTGACGGACTGTCGATACGTCAAATGAT
>CAZMVU010000091.1:0-17847 GCA_964569295.1 uncultured Nitrospirales bacterium | reverse complement strand
GCGAAGGCGAAGGCGAAGGCGAAGGCGAAGGCGAAGGCGAAGGCGAGGGCGAAGGTGAGGGCGAGGGCGAGGGTGAAGGTGAAGGTGAAGGCGAAGGCGAAGGTGAAGGTGAAGGTGAAGGCGACACGGTGGCAACGCTCATCGTGCGGGTGGAAGATGCGCAAAGCAACGCGCCCATACCCTATGCGGTGATTCGGATTCGGCCCGGCGACCATGTGTACTCACGCAATGTCGAGGGCGTCTTTTCCATTCCGTTGAATCGCTACGGCGCCATCGAGGTGTTCGTCACGGCAGAGAATTATGAACCGGCAGAACGGCAGGTCCTTATCGAAGCCTATGAGGGATCTGTCACTGCGGACTTCGCGCTCACACCGCTGCCGGACCTGCAGGTGGATTCGGATGGGGATGGCCTCAGCGACTACGATGAAACCAACCTCCATGGCACGGACCCGCACAATCCCGACACGGACGGCGACGGCATGCCGGACCTGTTCGAGGTCGAGCACCGGTTGGCCCCGCTTTCTTTGGCGGACCCGGACGATCCGGCGCGGCCGGTGCGGCCGGGTGATGACCTCGATGGCGATGGCCTGACCAACCTCGAGGAGTTTATCCGGGAGAGCGACCCGCGCGACCCGAACGACCCGAACCGCACCTTCTTCATTTCGCCGGACGCGGGACCGGCAGGCAACGGCAGCATGGCACGGCCCTTCCGCGGGATCACCACGGCCATCGAGGTTATCTCGACGGAGATACGCCCGGCCATGAAGCAGGACATGGGCGAGGTGGTGCCCTGTGTGCTCCTGCCGGGTACGTTCCGCGAAACAGTCGACCTGCCGGAAGGGTATCAGCTACGCGCCCGCCAGCGCTTCGCCACAACCATCGCCGGCGCCCTACGCACGAGCGACAACTGCTTGCTCAAAGGCCTCGTGCTCGCGCCCGGCCCAGGCAAGCAGTCCGGCAGCCCTATCCTCGCAATCGACGACGCCTCGGTCGTTGTCGACGGCGTCCGCGTCGAGGGGGACGGCAGTGGCACAGTGGGTATTCACATAGACGGCAGCGTGGCCGAGAGCGTGGTCATCGCCAACAGCGAGATCACCGGGACCGGCACGGGCATCGAGGTGGCGGGGGCATTACCCGTAATCCGGCGCTGCCTGCTCGACGGCATCAGCGGCGATGGCATTGTTATCCGCGAAACGGGCGCCGCCACCGGCCCGAATACCCTCGGCCAACAGGAGGATCTCACCAGCGGGTACAACCGCTTCGCGCAGGTCGACGGGTTCGCGGTCGTAAATGAGCGCACCGAGGTCATCCTCATGGAGCATAACGACTGGGATGTGGACACCATCGAGGAAGCGGAGCGGCGCATCAACGGGCCAGCGGATGCCGACCCAATCGCGCCCAAGGGATTCTTCCCCGCTTCGATCACCACAACCGTTTGGGACAGCGTGACCCGTAAACGCATTACAGATGCGGCCGTTTCCGTGACGCCGGGCGCATTCTTCCCGATCACCGACAATGTGAACGGGGAATACACGATCAACGGCATCCCCGCTGGAGACTACACGGTTATCGTGAGCGCACCGGATTACACGGACAAGGATGAAAACACGAAGGTGGCCGAAAGCGAAGAGAAGAATCTTTCCGTCCCGCTGGACAGCGGCCCCCCGGGACCGGATTGCTGCCTGTCCAACAAGGCCTACCGGGACGCATCGGACCAACGCGTGCCCGCAGGCGACTTGTTAATCGGTGCGCTGGTGTTGCTCTCGGTGCGCCTGGCTCAGCGGCGCCGGCGGTAACGCCTTTGAGCGCAGAGCCGCTGCGCGCACAAGCGGTCAAACCGGCTTGCCGGGAAGTAATTCTTTCGCCGTATGGCGCACGGGTGCGAACGCATTTTGCCAGTCTGCCCCGTGATAGCGAATACCGGCGTGCGGCCGGGATACGCAGACCGTTGACTCATAGAAACAGCCGGTGGGCCAGAACCGCTCTCAGCGGTCATACCGGGGCACCGTATGACGTATGGGAAACGGCCCACGGCAAACGGCTGAAGTATGACGCCGGAAAAACGATATACGTAACCTATGCCGGCGCCACGCCCACTTCCGCGGCGAGGTCGAGAATGGTCAGGCGGTTACGGATGTAGCGCGCCCGTTGCACGGCTTCGTAGAACACGTGGGTGTCGGCCGCCATATCCTCCGGGCGCGCCGGTCCGCCGCAGGTCTCGATGCACGCCGCCACCGTCTCCGCCGGTTCGAGATCGGCCGCGAGGCGCTCGCGCAGTTCGTCCTGTAGACTGAAGAACTTCTCGGCCTCTTCCCGCAACGCGGCCCCGTAGACCGCCTTCTGCTCCCACTGCGCCCACACCTCTGCACCGACTTGATCGCCCCAATCTTCCATGACGCGCGCGCGGATGGTCTCCGCATCGGGATAGGCCGCCACGAGCGCGCCCAGATCGGCATCTTTCGGATCGAGCGCGAGAACTTGCTCCCACAACCGCAACGTGTACACCGTGGCAACGCCCACCTGCACCCCATGCAGATCGTTGGCGGTGCCGTATAGCGCGTGCTTCATATCCAGGTAGTGGGACACAAGGTGTTCGCCGCCCGAAGCCGGCGCCGAGGAACCGGCGACCACCATGCCCAGCCCGGACAACAGCAGCGCCTCGAGGGCCAGTCCGACGCCTGCCGGCTCCCCCCGGCCGATCGCACCCGCTTCCGCGAACAACCGCTCCTGAATCCCTTCGTTGAACTCGCGCGGCCGTGCACAGAAGTAGCCGCCGCGCAACCGATGGCCCAGGTACCAATCGGAGGCGGAAGAACACTTACTGAGGAAATCCGCCACCCCCGCCGCTACCATGCGCTGCGGCGCCGTCGCCACAACCGCGGGATCCGCGAACACCCCAACCGCCGGCTTACACGGAAGCGTCGCTTTGAGCCCGCGCACCTTCAGCGCAACGATAGCGCTCGTGTAACCGTTCATGCTGGCCGCTGTCGGAAAGAGCAGCACCGGCTTGTCTTGCTGGCCGCCGGCGCTCTTCGCCAAATCACTGAGGGTTCCCGCGCCGATGCCCACATAGAAGTCGCACTCCTGCCCCGCCCGCGCCACCTCGTTCGCGCGCTCTTCCGTGGCCTCGAGCGGTTCACCGGGGTACACCTTTTCCGTTACCCGCTTGCCCACCGCGCCCAATGCCGACAGCACCGGCTCGCCGCCCACTTGTCGCGTGTTCTCATCCGACACCACGAGCGCATGCCGCCCGCAACGCGCGCGCGCAAAATCCGCGAGATGTTTCGCCGCATCGCCGCCCACATGGCATTCCTCGATGGGCAGCTCATGGCGCACACCGCAGGCACAATCAAACGCCGTACCCAGGCTGTGCCACCCCAGTTTTTCCACGCTCATGTCTTCCTCTTTCCGTTCGCGGCGCACACGGCCACGCTACCGGCACCAAGCAACCGGTTGCCAAAGGCGAACCACACAGCACCGGGGCCGCGCGTGCTGCCAACGCATTACTGCCCGCCCGCATCACGCCTGGCTCATGGAACCGAAACCACCTCGTGTTCCTCCCGATACTTCGCTATCGCCTCGGAGATATCCAGTTCAAACTGGTGGTCTTCCCAGTCCGGCACGTGCCGCATTCCATCGCATAGGGTGTCCTGCGCCGGACTGTACGTCCAGACCTGCATCTTTTGTAGTTCTTTAGCCGTATGGCGCAAGGGCGCAGACGGGTTTCGCCAATCTGCCCCGTGATAGTCAACACCCATGTGCAGCCGCGTGAGCCATGCCGCCACCGCCACTTTGGACTGCCGGGGCTTGCCACCGCACTCCAAAGGGCGCTTGCATCGTGACTCATAGAGGCCGCCAGTGGGCCAGAACCGCTCCCAGCGCCGATACCGGGCAGCCCCATGAAGTACGGCAAACCGCTTAAGAAGTACTCCTTCACAATACGCTCACGCTCCCGGCGCCCGTGCGGGGGCCAACATACCGCCAAACGGCATTATGACATGGCTTCCCGGCATCGATCATCACCGGCCCGATGCACGTGGCCAAAGGCAGACACCGGGCACTTCGTGCCATACCGCGGTGTGCGCGCCGAGCCCGCAGCCTGCTTCTCACATGTGTTCCGTACTGACTCCGTTCCGATGCCGGTCCGGTGTATACAATTCCCCCACGAATCGCTTGTATCCCGCCGCCGGACGTGGTTAAATCATGCTCCAGGCACCATGTAGCGGGTGGCGGACTGCGCAGGCGGCCCGCCCTTCACTGTTCAACCGCCGGGAGGAATACTGATGGCCGAAATGGACCGGTTCTTCAAGCTCATGGTCGAGTATGGCACATCGGACCTGCACTTGTGCACGGGCTGCAAACCGATGTTTCGCAAAGATGGCAGCATCATGCCGCTCAAGAATGCGGACGAACTCACGAATGATCAGGCCTCGAAGATGCTCTTCGAACTGATGCCAGAGAAAAGCAAGGAGGAATTCCGGCAGACCCGCGATACCGACTTCGCGTACGAGTTGCCGGGGGTCGGGCGCTACCGCGTTAACGTTTTCCGCGATTATCGCGGCATCTGCGGCGTGGCGCGGCTCATCCCTTCCGACGTACTCTCCTTCGAACAGTTGAAATCTCCCGAAGTGCTCAAGAAGTTCTGCCGCCTCGGCAAGGGCCTCGTGCTAGTGACCGGACCCACCGGCAGCGGCAAGTCCACCACCCTGGCCGCTATGATCGACTACATCAACAAAACCCGCAACGACCATATACTCACCATCGAGGACCCCATCGAGTTCGTGCACAAGAACCACCGCTGCCTCGTGAATCAGCGGGAGGTCGGAGAGCACACAGACGGTTTCAAGAAAGCGTTACGCGCCGCCTTGCGCGAAGATCCCGATGTCGTGCTGGTTGGCGAGATGCGCGACCTCGAGACCACGCACATCGCCATCGAGACGGCCGAGACGGGACACCTCGTCTTCGGCACGCTGCACACCACCACCGCCATCAGCACCGTCGACCGGTTGATCGACCAGTTCCCCTCAGACCAACAGCAGCAAATCCGCCTCATGCTGGCTGGCAATCTCAAAGGCGTCGTGGCGCAGAACCTGCTCAAGAAGAAGGGCGGCGGCCGTGTGGCGGCGCTCGAGATCATGGTCGCCACCCCCGCCGTCTCCTCGCTCATCAGGGAGGCCAAGGGCTCGCAGATCATGAGCATCATGCAGACCTCGAAGAAAGAGGGCATGACCCTGCTCAATGAAGAGCTTACCCGGCTGGTGAAGGACGATGTCGTCGAGCCGCTCGAAGCGTACCGCAAAGCGGTGGACCGCGACGGCCTGCTCAAGCTTTTCCAGGCCGCCAAAATCGAATTCGAACCGCCGCCCGACTGAACGCGGCCCAATCGCGGACCACATGGCCCTGGCAAGTGTTTTCTTGCCAGGGCCTTGCCATTTCCGCGATGCAGCGTATCCACGGCCTTGTGGCTCGCCCTCCCCCCCGCCCAATACACAAGCCCCGGCGGGAGGCCTGTCTGGCTTCCCGCCGGGGCGCTGGGTCTAACGAGTGTCTATGCTGTTACTGGCGTGCGTGGCGCGCGCGCCGGCGCAGGAGCCAACCGGCGCTGAGGAGCATCGCGAGCGCGGCGCTCAGCATCGGCATGGCCAGGACCACGCGGCTCGTGACCACAATCGGCACCAGGAGCACGCGGATGACCGCAGCCAGCATCGGGCTTTGCGCCACCACGTCGGCAGCCGCCGGGCTCACCGTGTAGTAGGCATCGACCAGTGCCGAGCCCACAGCGCTTTCGAGCAGCACGCTGTCGCGCAGGTGGCGCAACACGCCCACCTCGCTGGCCAGCGGCGTACCGTAGGCCGCCGTCGCGATGAAGCACGGGCCGCCGCCGCCGCCGCCGCCTGCCTCGGCGCCTTCGATCAGGCCCAGGATGCCGATACCAAGGCCGATGAGCAGCGGAATGAGCAGCAAGCCAAGGCCAGGCCCAGCCGCACGGTACTCGACCGCACCCTTGAGGTTATTGGGCGAGATGGCCACATCGGGGTTCGACCGCAGGTAGAGCACCACATCGTACACACCGGCTTCGCTGACGGCCGGGGCGTTCAGCGCGAGTTCATACTCCGTGGGCGGCGTTGCCGCACCACCCTGCGTCGGATCGTCGACCGTGGCGCCACCCAGGTCCGGGTTCTCGATGAACACATCGTTTCCGGTCGTGCCTTGCGGTACGAACTGGACACTGTCGACCCGGCCCAGGCCACCAAGCTCCGACAGGAGTTCGATCGCATCGCCGCCATCGGTGCCCTGGAGCCGCACGGTGTCGCCAACCACGCGCATGCTGTCAGTCACGTCTTCCAGCAAGAGCGCATTACGGCGTAGCGTGAACCCGTTCAGGCTGTACAGCCGCGCTTCGAGGAGCGCCTCGACATCGCCGCCGTCCGCGTCGGTCTCCACCTCGGTGTCATACAGCTCGGACTGGTACGCCACATCCTGAACCGCCAGGGGCTGGAGTTCGTTCGAGGCGTAGTCGTATTCAAGCTGCACGCCGAAGATGCGCAGGCCATCGTCGACATCGTCCTGGGTGAGCCCGCTGCCAACCGTCGGGAATGTGAGCAGTGCCGAGGAGACATCGGCCAGCGTCTCGACGTCCGCATTGTCAAGGTTCTCGTCGAAGGCCGCCAACTGGTTCGCCTGCGCCGGGAAGGCCGCCATGCCGGCATCCGGCGTGGTCTGCTTCCCATCCTCAACACGCTGCCAGAGGTGCATGCTGAAATCGAATTCACCGTCCTCGATCTCATCACCCAGGCGCTCTTGCTCGTCTTCCGGCAGCACGTTGGCATTGTTCAACGCCGCCGTCCCGATGGCTTCCGTGTTCGTCTTGCTGTTGTCCGTGATCACGTTGCGCGCGATACCGAACACCTGGGAGACATTGGCCTCCGTGTCCAGCGCCGGCAATTCGAGCGCCATGTCGTTGAGATCCGCACCGTCAAACAACTGGACGGTGTTCGACTCGTCCGGGGCGTTCAAGAGGAACGCCGTGGTGTTCACATCGATGCCGTTTTCGGTAACGACATCATACTGCTTGAACGTGAACGGGTCGGCCGCCGGGGCAGACTCGGTACCATCGTCGCCATCGATTGCGGTGACTTCCGTTTCGACGCGGCCGTCGGTATCGTCCTCGAACCAGCCGAGTCCCTTCACTGGCGGGATGACGATGTAGGTCTCGTTCGTTCCGTCGTTGTCCCGGTCATCCGCAAAGGCAAGCTGTTCGACGTAATCGGTCGGATCGACCACCGTGCCGCCTTCGTCCAGGCGCGTGAAGCGCAGGCTGTCGCCATCGGCGAAGCCGGCACCCTGGATTTCGAGGACGATGCCGCCAAACAACCAGGCCTCGCCGACCACCTCGCCGTTTGCGTTCTGGAACGGGGTTGCGGCGTCGTCATTGAAGACTGGCGTACCTTCGGGAACCTCCGTGAAGCTGGCTGTTACCGTGGTGTCCGCCGTCATGGTAACTTGGGCCACCGTGGGTTCGTCGTCGTCGGGAACCGTCACATTGGCGGACCAGCTATCGAACTGGAATCCGGAATTCGGGCTGGCCTCCAAGGTGACAACCGTCCCGTCTTCGTAGGCCGTTTGATCCGGGTCGCGTGCGATTGTGCCGGCGTCGGACGGATCGACCTCGGTCGTCAGCGTAAACGCCTCTTCAAAGACCGCGGTCACGTTCTTGTCCGCGACGCCCATGTTGAGCGTGGCCGGGTTATCCGTACCGGTCAGGTCGCCCTGCCATTCGACAAACACATAGCCTTCATTGGCTGTGGCCGTCAGCTCGACGTCCGCATTTTCCGCGTAGGTCGGGCCGGGCGGATCCGGCGTAACCGTGCCCGCATCTGCCGGGGTCACGGTGACATCGAGCGCCAGACCGGTCGTGCCTTCGAGCCGGAAATTGGCGGTCGCCGCCTTGTCAGCATCCATGGTAACGGTGGTTGTGGCCGCGTTGGGATCGGCCACGTCGCCCACCCATTCCTGGAATTCGTAGCCATCGGCCGGCTCTGCGGTCAGGGTGACGACCGTGTCTTCCTCGTAAACAGCCTCGCCGCCCATGGTCGTGCCGTCCGGGTCAGGCGACAACAGCACGGCGCCGCCGTCAGCCGGGCTGACATCCGTGCTCAGCACGAAGCCGGGCAAGTATTCAGCCGTCACGGTGTCGTCTGCGCTGACGGTAAAGTTGCCGTCCGCGTCAATTGCCGCACCACTGGCGAGTTCCCAGTCCTGCAGCGGACCGAGCGACCCGTCGTAGATGGCCTGGACTTCCTGATCATCGCCGTTCAGGTCGGTCGCGTAGAAGGCGCCAACCGGATCCGGATAGTTTTCGGGCAGGTCCGGCGACTGCGTCGGCGAGAACACAATCTCTCCAGAGCCATCGGCCTCGTCGCCGGAGAGAGAGTCGCGCACTTCGCGATCGATGGTGTAAAGCGTTTCCACCGAAAGCAAGTCGTCGAAGGTGCGTGTATTTTCAGTGGCCTCTCCGGGATTCGCGGTGATGGTCACGCTCTTGGCACCCGTGGCAGCCATTTCCGGCGTGGTGACGTACAGGGTCGTAGCGCCCGTACCGTCCGTTTCGACGGCTACATCACTGCCGGTGCCATCGCGGAAGTCCGCAGCCGCACCGTCAATCTCCACCTCGAAGCGGTCATTGGCTTCTACGACGGTCAGCGTCGTTTCGACGCCCGAGGCATCGAGCGGCAGTGTGCCGGTGAGTTCGATGTCGGCCGCGAAGTCCTGCGGCACGCGCGCGGGCGTGGCTTCGTCGAGGAGAACGCCGCTGTCATACGTGGCAATCAGGGACAGTTCGGTCATCGTGGCCGAAAGGGTGCCTGCGCCGGCGTCGACGGTGGTGCTGCCAGGCGCGACGAGATTCCAGGAGCCGATCGCTTCGTCTGCCGTCAGCAGGATATTGGCGCCATCATCGGCGACGTTTGTCGGATAGGACCAGAGCAGGGGCTGCACGGCGCCAGTCAGGTCCGCGCTGCTAATGGTAAGGCCCACGGAGAGCGTGGTGTCACTCAGGTCGTCGATCTCGGTGTAGGTTTCACCGGGATTCGCGGTAAGAATGCTGACCTCGATCAGGGCGCCCAGGCGTGCATCGGCTTCGCCAGGCGCGGCATCCGCCACATCGTCGGCCCAATCCTCGAGGGCCGTGGCCGAACTGTCGCCGCCCACCTCGTCGACGGCCGCTTCGAAGTCGTCCACGACCGAAACGAGCACGAGCGCCGAGGCGTCGTTGCCAATGAGTCCCTCAGCCGCAAGTTGCGCCTGCGTGGGTACTTCAACACTGATCTCGGGGCCGGCCTGAATCGTGAGCGAGCCGTCTTGCTTCGATCCGAGACTCGAGTCGTCCAGGTTGGCCAGGTACACCGCGCGGTTATTCGCAATGGAATGCCACATAGCGCCGGCAGGGACGTCGCCGTCGTCGGGCAGGGCGTTACCGTCCGCGTCCCGGGCAGCGTCAACCAGCTCCACGAGCACCTCGACCGTTTCGCCCTTGCCGAGGGCAGCTTCGAGGTTTTCTTCGGGATTGCCCGGAATGGGGCGGCCGGGCAGCACGAGCTGGCCATTGATAAGATTGCCCGGGCGCGAGCCCGCTTCGTATTCAAACGCCGCAGTCTGTTTCTGCTGCACCGCATTAACCAGGGCGTAAATACGAAAAGCGCCGAGCGTCGAACTCATGCCCGCTTCGAGAAACGGCGTGAGCGAGGGTGGCGCAGCGCCCGCCTCGGCGGGTTCGTCAAAGTCCAGGCCGCCGAACGGACCGGTAATCTGGCTCAGCGGACCTTGCCACAGCGGGAGGGAGTCCTCGAGCGGGTCAGCCACATCGAACCCGGTGGCGGCGGCGATCGGAGCACCGGTGTCAGGGTCGAGGCCGATATACTCGGTCACGTAATGGACCGTGTCGCCCTCGGCAGCGCCACCGACGGCCGCTTCCATGGGAACGGCGAGATCCGTGTCCCCTCCGTCCGGCGTCAGAATGAGCAGGTTGTCCAGGTCCGATTTGGCCTGGACGTTTTCATTGTCTACCTTGGCGAAGTTCAAGACTTCCCCAAGCAGTTCCGAGGCATCGACCCGCCCAGAATCGGCGGCGCCCACGGGGGCGGCCGTCTGAGAAGGTAACCACCCAATGCCTAGGGCGAGCACCATCATCAAGCTGACGAGTGATGCCAGAACTAGCTTTTTGCGGGTCCCCATGACGAATTTCTCCTTTACACCGTTTTGCTACTAACCATCTCGATCACGCATCGGCTGGCTCAGCCGCTGCGTTTTTCTTATCCGTTCCGCGAAATGCAGACTGCCTCCAACGTTCATTGTGGCCGGTCGAGGAAGTCCACCTCCCGTTTATGCGTTTGCTCCATCTCTTGGTTCGCACTTCACAAACACCCCTATGAGTGCTCATTATAAAGTCGAACAGGAGGATTGTCAACTCTTTATTTGCTTATCTCAGCTTCCACTATCAAACCCGACAAGGTGCTGTGGATCAACAACACAGGCAGAAAAAAGCACCAACGGGCGCCCGGGATCCCTGACCATCCCCATGGTTGTACCAGTCCCGATTCGAAAACCACCAGCCTCGTTCATTATTCGCCTTCCCCTGATAAGCATGAGGCATGTTAGCACTCACCCGGGCCAGAGTCAACCCCGGGCGGCATTTGCGCATTCTTGTTGGATTGCACGGCATACGCCATGGCCGGATACACCACCGCCGCCGCTACCGCCAGCGCAAGACAGACAAGCTGGGTCCGTGAGAAACCGCCCATCACATCCGGCGTGTCGCCGCGGAAGAACTCGACCACAAAGCGCATGGCGCCGTAGAGCCCGGGATACAAAATCAAGAATGCGCCATCGAACCGGCGGCGCGGATAGCAATAGAGGAGGACAGCAAAAACAAGTACCAAGCCAATAGCTGAGTAGATAGGTGTTGGATGCACCGCCAGTGGATGCGCGGCATCCGCCTCGACAAGCCCGGCCTCGACGTGTTCGTATAAGAGATAGTCGTGCGTGTTGGCCGGCACGGGCGTCACATCGGCCGGGGGTGGCGGATAGTGCAACCCCCAGGGCATCGAGGTGGGAGCACCGTAGCAGCAGCCGTTCAGAAAGCAGCCGATGCGCCCGACGGCGTGGCACAGCGGGACATTCAGCAGCGCCATGTCGGCCACGGCGCGCACGGGCGCACCGGCCCACCATATGTATATGATCCCGGCCGTCATGCCCCCGATGATACCGCCCAGGGAGACCAGTCCGCCTTCCCAGACCCGCCAGATACCCGCCACCTGGCTCCAATCCCCGTATTCAATGACATAGTAAATCTTCGATCCGAGCAGAATGCCGAGGAATATCCACAGCGCGCCCATGGGCGTGACCGGGAAGGGATGCTCGCGGCGCTCGTTCCTGCGAAAGAAGAGGAAGACCCCGAGCAGAAACGCGAGCGACAACATGACCACATAACTGTGAAACTCTAGCGGGCCAATCTTGAACAGTACTGGGTACACCATGCGCTCCCGCGAGGTTTAATGGGGCTTGCGGCTTGCGGAGCGCCGGTGGGCAGAGCCCCACGCAGCACACGCGCCGAGCAGCAACAGCACCACCCACGACCCCGCCGGCGCCGCACTGCCCATGGCCTCATGCCCGCCCCGTTTGCCGTCACCGCGCGAACCGGCAGCCGGCCCCGCGAACGGACTTGCACAGCCTTCGTCCGTGCGGGCCTGCACCCAGTAATAATGCGTGAAGGGTTCCGTCTCGCCGGGCGCGCAACACCCCCCTGCGCCAACCGGTTGCGGCGCGTTCGCGGTAACGTCAAAGTAACTCGTTTCCGATTGCCAGCCGCTCACGGGGACCGCATCGGCCTCATCCGCCGCATCGGCCCGGTAGACGCGGTACGCAATGCCCGGCTCGGACACGCCACTCCACGTCACCTCAACCCCCTCGGCCCGGGCCGAACTCGCATTCACATTGGTTGGGGCCGCCGGCGGCACGCAGCCCACGCCCACTTCACCCCCCTCGAAGGCAACCGGCAAATCCCCACTGCCATCGGCGTCCGTGGCGCTGCTGGCGTCAGGGTTGCCCGATAAGCTGACGGCAGCCCCGTCGGTCACCCCCTCCTGAATGGTCATCGCCAGATCAAACAAGACCCCGGCGCGCATGACCTCGTCGTTCACGCTTGTGATGACAATGCGGAGCTGGCCGGGCGCAGACTCGTTCAAATCGACATTCTTGCCCGCATCCTCGACCGCAGGACCAGGGTCCACCGCCGAACGGACCGTGTCGCCGCCCGATTCGGTCTGCGTGATTTCATAGAACTCGAAATCCGGGCGCAACGCATCCGGGCTGTAATCCAGCACGAGAATGATCGTGGCCGGCGGCGTATCCCCCGGTTCCAAGGACACCGCGAACTCCACCGTGTCCCCCGCGTTTCCCCTTGCATCACCGAGATCCACGGTGATCCCCGCCTGTCCATGGGCCGCCGCAGCCAACAGCAGACCGGTCAGGCCCACGAACCACACACCGGCCCAGCCACGGCCGGTCACTTGCAAAGGTGTATTCATCGTATCCGTTTCTCCTGCCAATCGCCGCGTGGCGGACCTGCCGCACAACACGCCGTCCTGGCCGTAACCACGCGCGTAGCGCGGCGCCCTGCATGCGCAAGCCAAATACCCCCGGTTCCGGCGCCACCCCGCCGGGCGGCTCGAACCACCTTAGCCGAGCGCCACGCACCCAGTCAACGCCGCTCCGAACCGTCGTAAGTGCGCCACCCGGAGCCGGGTCACTGGCCTTGAGGCGTTATGAATGCTACACTTGCCTTGCTTGCCACGTTACGGTGCATGGGGTTATGAGGCAAATGATCGAAGTTGTGTGTGCACATTGCGGGCTGCGCATCATGGTGCCGCCCACCGTACAGGGACGCCGCGGGGTATGCTTCAACTGCGGCAACCCCCTTGTTGTGCCTGCGCCGGGAAGCACCGACAACCCCCAGAACCTCACCTTCGCCAAAGGGGACCGGGTCTCGGACCGCTACACTATCCGCGCGCGCATCGGCAAAGGCGGCATGGGCGTCGTCTACGAGGCGGTCGACACGCTCGTGCGCGAACCCGTGGCGCTCAAGTTCATGAACCCGCGCATGCTCAACACCGACCGCGGCCGCAGCCTGTTCATCCAAGAAGCGCAAATCGCGCGCCGCCTGCGCCATGAGAACATCGTCGCCACCCACGACGTCTCCTGGACCACTGAGGGCGTGCTCTACCTGTCCATGGAATTGCTCCAGGGCCAGTCCCTGCGCAACTTGCTGCGCCATCACCGGAACAAACGCCAGCTCGTTTCCGTACGCTTGGCCGTAACCTGCCTGCGCCAAGTGCTCGCCGCCCTCGAATACGCCCATCGTACCGTCATCCACCGCGATATCAAGCCCGAGAACGTCTTCATCCTGCCCGGCGAACACGTCAAAATGCTCGACTTCGGCCTCGCCAAGGCGGTGCACGAAGCACTGCTCGATCAGTCCACCGCGCAGAAGCAAATGGTGGGCACCCTCGCTTACGCCGCGCCCGAACAACGCCGTAACCGCCAGGTCGACCTGCGCGCCGATATCTATGCGGTGGGCCTGTTGCTCCACGAATTGTTCACCTTGCGCACGCCGCTCGATGAGCCCGTCACCGTGCCGCAGGTGCGCGACGATATCTCCCCCTCACTGCTCGACGTGCTCAAACGCGCCCTTCGCCCCGAGAAAGAACTGCGCTGGCAATCCGCCGGCGAATTCCGCACGGCCCTCGACCGCGCGTTCCGGGAGTCCTACGGCGAGCAGGCCCTCGCCGTCCACATACCCGCAGGCGCGCGGCCAGGCGCCTCCACCGAACACATGGTCTACCTCGAGGGCGGCAGCTTTCTCATGGGCAACAACGCCGTACGTGAAGAAGCGCCGGAAACGGAGGTGTACGTGGCGCCCTTTTGGATGGACTCCTACCCCGTCACAGTGGCCCAATACACCGAATTTCTTGAAGCCACCGGCACACCCGAGCCGAAATTCTGGCGCGATCCCCAATACAACGGGGCAGACCAGCCCGTGGTGGGCATCACCTGGAACGAGGCCATGGCCTATGCCGAATGGGCCGGCAAAAACCTGCCCACCGAAATCCAGTGGGAATTCGCCGCCCGGGGCAAGGAAAACCGCACCTACCCCTGGGGCAGCCTCCCGCCCGATACCACCCTCGCCAACTTCGGCGAATACCTCGGCATGCCCTCGATCGTCACCATGCACGAAGACGGCGCCACCCCCGAGGGCATCCAGGACATGGCAGGCAATGTGTACGAATGGACCAAGGATCCTTTCCGGCCGTACAACGCCAAACCCAACGGCAGCGAACACGCCCCTGAAACCACGCGGCGCGCCGTACGCGGCGGCTCGTGGGAATCGCCGCAAGCGGAATTGCGCTGCACCGCCCGGCGCGGGCTCTTTGCCGAATCCCGGCTCAACAGCGTCGGCTTCCGTTGCGTACTCAACACGGGAAAAGACTGAGCCGCCGTGCCAGTTGCAGGCCCCTCCTCTTTGCCCTATCCTGACCCCATGTCCGAAAACACGTTGCGCGTCACGGAAACCTACCCTTCGATCCAAGGCGAATCGACCTGGGCCGGACTGCCCTGTTTCTTTATCCGCCTGGCCCGCTGCAACCTGCGTTGCGCCTGGTGCGACACGGCCTACAGCTTTCACGGCGGCCATAAGCGCACCATCGAAGAGCTGGTTGCCGAGGCCGACGCCGCCGGCATACCCCTGGTCGAGATCACCGGCGGCGAACCCCTGGCCCAGTTCACATGCACGCATCTGGCCGAGGCACTCATTGGCGCCGGCTTCACCGTACTCGTCGAGACCAGTGGGTCGCTTCCCATCGACGTGCTTCCCGAGGCCGTTATTGTTATTATGGATGTGAAATGCCCGGACAGCGGCATGTCGGACAAGAACCACTGGCCCAACATCGAGGCATTGCGCGCGGACCGCGACGAGGTGAAGTTCGTCATCGCCAGCCGCCGCGACTACGAATGGGCCCGAGGCATCGTGCGGGAGAATGCGCTCGTATCCCAGTGCAAGGCGGTCCTGTTCTCCCCCGTATGGGGCGCCGTCGATCCAAAGAACCTCGCCGCCTGGATTCTCGAAGACGGCCTCGCTGTGCGCTTGCAAATCCAGATGCACAAGATCCTCTGGGGCGCGGACACCAAAGGCGTGTGACGACTGGGCACAGTCCGTCACCCCTCCAGCGTCTAAGCCTTGCACGCGCTTCTAGCCGGTGACCATGCGGCAAGGTTAGACATACCGTATAAAGCGGTCGGGGCCTGCACCCCGCTACTCAGGAAATTGACACCATGAAAGTCGAGCTCATCAAACAACTGGTCTTCGAGGCCGCCCACAGCAATCCAAAAGGCGGCCCGGCGCAGCAGCGGCTGCATGGTCACAGTTACGAGGTCGACATCCTCGCGAGCGGCACGCCAGACCCGAACGTGGGATGGATCGTCGATTTCGCCACACTCAAGCAAATCTTCGCGCCCTTGTACGAGACCCTCGACCACGCCCACCTCAACAACATCGCGGGCCTCGCTGACGACACCACCGTGCCCGCTATCACGCGTTGGCTCGATGCACGCATCAGCCCGAAACCCAACTGGCTGGACGGTGTACGTGTTCGCATTCTGGGCGACCTCGCGTTCGCCCCCGTGCGCCTGCCCGCCGATCACTACGCAGACCTGCCCGATCGCATTCGCTTCACCTTCGAGGCAGCCCAGTCGTTACCGGCCCTGCCCGGCGATCACCCCTGTAAGAAGGTCCACGGTCACAGCTACCGCATCGAAGTGGCGGCAAACGACCTGTCCGCCCTCGAACCGCACCTCGCCGAACTCTATAACTATTTTGATCATCAATACTTGAACGGACTCCAGGGCCTCGATCAGGCCACGGTCGAGGTCATATCCGGCCACATCTGGGATTGGCTCACCGCACGCGGCCTGACACCCAGCGCCGTCGTCGTGCAGGAGACCCCCTCCTCCCGATGCATCTACCGCGGCGCATGACCCCATAGCCATACCGGTCCTTCTTTTCCTCGCCGCACACATCCCAATGAAGGGAGCCGTTCGTCTGCTGCCGCTGTTCTGGATTCGTAGCCATTTGGCGCAAGGGCCTATATCCCGGAAAACACCGACATGGCCGGCAAAACTCGCGCAACCATGGTATCGTGAAACGCAAGTTGCTATATGTCACAGACAACGCCTTCTATGAACAGGAGAATCACCATGTGGATCAAGACAACAGCGGTAGCCGCAGCAATCGGGATGGCCCTTGCCATGGGCTCCGTCACGCTGCAGAAAGCATCGAGCGCTTCGAGCGAACTGCCCGCTCCCCGCAAAGACGGCAGCGTGTCTGTTGAAGCCGCCCTCGAGCAGCGCCGGTCGGTACGCGCCTATTCGGAGGACCCCGTAGCACTCGATGTGCTGGCACAGCTTCTGTGGGCGGGCCAAGGCATTACCGGCGCGGAGGGCAAGCGCACATCGCCCTCGGCGGGCGCACGCTATCCCCTGGAATTGTACGTGGTGGCAGGTAACGCCGGCGAACTCACGCCTGGCGTCTATCACTATCTGCCGGAAAGCCACCGCTTAACGCAAGTGAATGACGAAGATGTGCGCGAAGCGCTTGCCGGCGCAGCCCTTGGCCAGGATCCCGTGCGCCAAGCGCCGGCGGTGCTTGTCATTGCCGGCGTCTACAAGCGCACCACAAGCCGCTACGGCGACCGCGGCATACGCTATGTACACATGGAAGCTGGCCACGTGGGACAAAACATCTATCTCCAGGCCGAAGCCTGTGGCGTACGCGCGGTGTCCATCGGCGCATTCGATGACAACGCCGTCCAGCGTGTCCTGGGCCTGCCCAAGAATAACGTACCGCTCTATCTCATCCCAATCGGCCTCCCCCGGTGACGCCCCCCGGGTAACATCTGCTCTTCGCACGTCCCCAGAATGGCCGGCGCGATCCGGCAACGCCGCCCTGGTGTGTTCAGCATGGTGGGGAAATCCGGTTTTTCATCCGGATTCGGGCGCTATCTCAAAGGCGCTTCGCCCTTTTGACTGCGGGCCCTTGAAATGCTATCCTGTGATGTCCGTGCGCTGGCCTGTCCGGATGACAGGGGCGCCCAAGAAGAGCAACGATAACATACCCGAGAGGAGGTGTATGCTTCGTGACGAAGGTTCGTGTAAAGTCTGATGAACCGTTCGAAAAGGCATTGCGCCGCTTCAAAAAGAAGTGCAATAAAGAAGGCCTTATGCAGCGGTTGAAAGAGGTCAAGCACTTCGAGAAACCCAGTGAGCAGCGGCGGCGGCGATTGGCGAAGGCGGTGGCCCGGGCCGTGCAAGATCAACAGTAAGCCCCGCGCACTATCCCATTTCCAGTTCAAATTCGATCCTATCGCGCAGGAACGGTGTCCGTGTTCCTGCGCGCCTTTTTTGGGGGCAGGCCCAATCCTGCCCGGCGCGCGTTGGGCCGCGTTTTCTTTTTCCGCAACTTTAGCCGTATGGTGCAAGGGGAGCGCACTCGTTTCGCCAATCTGCCCCCTGATAGCGAATACCAGCGTGCGACGGGGATAGCCATGCCGTTAGCGCTACTTAGGACTGCGCTGGCTTGCCGCCGTCTTTGCGCACGTGGGCTCAAGGATTACCTGGGCCTGCGGCCCAAGCTGGTATCGTACGGGCCGTTGGCCCTGAAGAAAGGCCATGTTCTCATCTACAGGGAGGGCGAGCGTACCCGCGAGCCGGAAACAGGTGCTCCCAGGGAGGGCGAGCGTA
>CAZMVU010000090.1:0-17869 GCA_964569295.1 uncultured Nitrospirales bacterium | reverse complement strand
AAAATGTCTTGGACAGTAGTGTCTTCTTTTCTTCATCTTGTCCATCTTGTCCATCCTGTCTATTTCCTCCTCCGATCCAAACATCTTTGCCGGCCAGGAGATGAAAGTTTCACGGACAGATCCCATTACGTTACGTACTAATTGTACTTCCCCATTCCAGGCAATCTCTTCATCTGTGTCATCTGCGTCATCTGCGGTCATTTTTCCCCGTCGACAGAAACGGTGTTAAGAGGACGCAGGGGGCTGCGTCGCTCCCTTCCCTCGAAGCATCATCCGAGGTGATAACTGCGGGCGGTTTTTCGCCCGCCTTGGACACCCACACACACTTCACCCACGCGCGCAATAGCGGTGGCAAGCCACCGCACTCCAAAGTAGCGCCAACGGCGTGGCTATCACGGGCCAGATTGCCCAGGTCATTTGGCGCCCCGCACGTCACAGGGCAGAAAGCCCGAGCCATAGGTTTACATAGCACGTCGGCTCTGGATTCCCGCCTGCGCGGAAATGACGGCCTGTTGCGATTCTGCAACGGTTACCGCAAAAATGTCTTGGGCGGTAGCGATCGCGGCCGGGGCTTCGCGGCGTGTGTGCCCAGCACAAGCGCCAGGGTTGCCAGCAACGCGGTTGATGCGCCGGTTTTGCCGCGCCCCGCCGTCGTGCCGCAGCCGCAGCCGGGTGTGGGCGGCGGCGGGTCGGCTCCGCCGGTAATGGTGAGCGTGCCGGCCGTGCCCGTGGCGGAAACGGCGCGCCCACGCGGGTCCGACATCACGAGGCTGTCCAGGGTGATGGTGTGGGTGCCGTTGATGGCGTGTTCGGGGATGTCGAAATGCAACAACGCGAGGGTTCCCTCGCCGATGAGATTCTGATTCAGGCCGGCCACAATGACGCGGCACCGGCCCTGCTCGATGGTGTTGAAAGACACGCTTTTCTGGGCGTCCTCGGCCGCGGAGCCGGCGGTGATGTCTTCCAGTGCGGCGGCGGCGGGGTCAAACGTCAGGTCGAATTGAATGCCCGAAATGGCGTCGTTTGCTGCGGTATCGAGCGTGACCGCGATGCGTACGTTTTCGGTATTGGGTGTGGCTTCGGCCGTGCCCGCGGTCAAAGTGGCGGCATGGGCGGTGGCGGCCACTGCACAAAGCACCGCACCGGCGAGTACCGCCAGCGGGCGCGGAGTGCATACTGCATAGGATGCCATGGAGCGTCAGCCCCTCCCGAACAAGCGCCGCCGCAGCGCATGAACCAGCGCAAGGATAGCGGCGATCAGCACCAGGCCGCCCCAGCGGAACCAGGCCACATCCCCCACGGAGCTGTCTGCGCGGCCGGCGAACCAGGCTATATCCGCGGGCCTCGCCCGCCGGTGTGTCTGGCTGGCGGCGGGACGTGCCGCCGCGTGCCTGTCTTCTGGACCTCCGGGATACGCGGCGTCCGGTTGCCCCTTGGTGGTGGCGTCGAAGGCCGGGTTGTTTTCCTGCGCGCCCTCGTTGTCCGCCAGCCGCACGATGGCGGGTTCGTTGCAGGGCCTCATCATGCGCATGCCGCCATCGTTTTCGCCGTTTCCAGCAGCGGCTGCGCCCCGGTCAGGCTTCTGACTTCGCGGGCCACGCGAACCGGCCGGGGCGCTGCCCGGGTCCGGGTCTGGTGTATGGCCTTGCGCTGGGGGTCCCGGCCCGGCAGGGTGTATACGATTCGCCGCGTCCTCATCGGCCTGTAACCGGGCGTCCCATGCCGCGAGCAGATCGCCGAGGGTTTTCGATTCTCCGCGCCGATCCGGGTTGGTGCCGGCAGAAGCGTTGCGCGGGCCGCGTTCCGGTTCGCTTTGTTCTGGTGCGGGTGGCGCGGCTTCCGGGTTGTCTGGCGTATCCGGCCCGGCCTCACTCTTGGGGGTGACGTTGGCGGTCACGGGCAATGCTTTGCCCGCCGCATCTGCCGCCAGGGCCTGTTCCAGGCGCAAATGTGCGCCCGCCGGATTGCCGCTTTCGGGCGCCAGGTATACCGTGGCAATGGCGCCGGGATCGATGCGGCGTTGGTTGAACCCGGCGATAATGAGCCGCGCATTCGCACCGTCCTGCGCGAAAACCACTTCCTTACCGGCGGCCGTGGCGGCCGCGGCCGGCTCGACGCTGTGCAGCGCATAGCCGCTGCCGACAACGACGTCCACTTGCAGGCTTGCTACCGATTCCCCCGCGCCCGGCCACAGGGTCACCGGCACGGCCAGTAAATTGCCGGCGGCGGCGGGAGTTTCCGCCACGAGATCCGCCGCGAAGGCCGGTGCGCCCAGGCACAGCAAGGCGGCCGCAACCACGCCGTATGTGCGCCGGCCCATCACGGTGCGGCCCTCATGGCCCGGCCCGGGGCGAAGCCGTCTTCGGTGGAGGAGAGGGCGGTGCGGTATCCGCCGGCGTTGAAGAACTGGATGAGACGCAGCAATTCCGACAGGTCGATGCGCCAGTTGCGCGGTTCCAGATAATCGCTGTCGTGGTGCGGGCACGTCTGGTCGCCGGGCCCCGTGGCATAGCCGTCCTCGGTCGTGTGGTCACAATGGAACTCGCCCTGATTGAACAACTGGATAACGCGCAACAACTCGGAGAGGCTGATGATGTGATCGCCATTCGTATCGGCCGAGTGCATGGCCGCATCGCCGACATATAGCGTCCCGTTGTACGCATCCACCGGAACGGCCGTACTGTCTGGCGCGGCCAGGATTGCGTTTTCCACGGTGAGCGGGAACGCCCGATCGGGGGCGGTGGCGGCCACATCGAGCACGGTGTGCACCACCGTGCCCTCGGCGATGACGTTCTGGTTCAAGCCACTCACAATCACGCGCAATCTTCCTGCTTCCGGGGTGCTCGTCAGCACCGTTTTACCGGCGGCCTCGGCGGTTTCGCCCGGCTCCGCGCCGAAACTGGGAAAAGCGCCGGTGTCGTACACCAGATCGAACTGCACTGCGGCCACACTTTCCCCATCGCCGGGCACCATGTTCACCGGCACGCGCACCCCGGCCTCGCCGGGGTCGGCGATTTCCTCGCCGACGCGCAACTCTGCGGCCAAGGCGATCGAAGCCATAACGGCGATCACCACCGCCATAGCCGGCCAGCGCCGCGTGCGCGCGCCGCTATCAACCTGATCCCTCATGGGCGGCTGCCTGGCTCTTGTCTCACTGGACGTCCGGGTTCAGCGGTTCGGCGTCTGCGTAATTCGGTACGCCGTCGTTGTCGGCGTCGATATCGCGATCATTGGGTACACCGTCGGCATCGACATCGTCGCCGGTAGCGGCGGCCGGATCCCACAGGTTCGGGATGCCGTTGCCCGTACTGTCCTGCATGTAATAGGGTATGCCTGCGGCGTTTATGCCCAACGCACCATTGTCGAACACGCCGGGCACACTCAAGTGGTCTTCCAGGTAATCGGGAATGTAGTTCCCGTTTAAGTCCGTGAGATCGGGGTGTTCGAAGGTGGCCAGCCATTCCGGCAATTCGTCCTCGATCATATCCGCCACAAAGTCCACATAGAAATCGATCACACTCGGGCTCAGCCCGGTTTCGGCATCTACCAGCCACTGGTTGAGCGCCTGTTCGAAGCAGTGGAGCATGGGGTCGGCAAAGTCCGGCACGCCGTTCTGCTCCATCCCGGTCAGAGCCGGTAACGGCGCTGCGCCGTCGTAGGCCGTGTCCAGACATTGGGACACCTTCGCCGTCAGATTATCCACATCCAGTTCTGGGGGCAGCTCGAAGCCGATGATGGGAATGGACAGTGGCAGTGGAAACACCAACTCATCCACCGCGTCGGCGAGGCCGTTGTCGTCGTAATCGTGTAAATCGATGGGCTCATTCGTTTGCGCCAGCAGTTCGCGAAGGTCTTCCGCCAGGGCATAGGTATCGCCGGGGATGATCAACCCCAACTCGATGGGCCCGCCTGTGGCGAGTTGGAGAAGGGGGATGGTCGACGACTCCATACCGGCCACGTCGAACAGGAGCGGGGTGCTGCTCTCTGCCTGTGGGTCAGCGCGCACAAGCGCGATACTCCATGCCGTGCCGACCCCGAGCGTCAGTTGGAAGCCGCCTGTTTCCGGGTCGACGGCCGCTTGGGCGTACCGGCCGTCCTGTGATACAGCGACAGCCACGTAGTCGCCGGCATCCCGGCGCGAACCGAGGGTGCCCGCGACCGGCTGCACCAAACCGCCGGTACCCAGCGTGGTGTTGATAATGGCCTGCACATCGCGCACATCCACCGCCGCATTCGCGTCTACATCCGCTTCCTGCACCGGGCCGTCCTCGCCGATGGCCATGTTGACCGAACCCTGCACGTCAAGCACATTAATCGCGCCGTCCAGGTTTACATCGCCCGGCAGGCCCTGTTGTGCGCCGGCGCTCGCAGCCAACAGCAGCACAGCCATCCACAGACCACCGGTCCGTGCGCTGCTCCACCGTGTTGTTTTACCCATGATCGGTTGGACTCCTTTAAGCCAGCGTACGGGATGAAAACCGCACGTTTCATTGGTCGCATAATTGCACACGCAACAAGGGCGGGCACGGCTTGCGGCAGCGCGTTGCGTCGCAGCTTCGCGCCGGCAGCGCATACCCCTCCCCTCAGGCTGGCGGGGCATGGGGGGTTAGGTTGTACACATAACGCGCACAACGCGCGGCATGTACCACCGCCGCGCGTTCCTGGCGGCCGGCGCCCCCCCGCGCCCGATGCGGCGCTGCCGGTGTGGGGGCCGTGATGGACCGAGGAGGACAGAGTGTGGGGGCAGGCAGAGGCGGTGTGGCCCGTTCCCCGGTGTGGGGCGGCGCGGGCAGCGGCGCCCGGGCACCCGGGTCCCGGGTGCGTGCCAGGAGAAACTGATAATCGCGCACATCCACCGTGCCATCGCTGTTTACATCCGCAGCGGACGGCGCCCCTCCGCTGAACACGGCGGCGATGACGACTTGCAGGTCGCGTATGTCGACCGTGCCATCGCCATTGACGTCGCCAGCGACGGGTTCCGCCCCGGGCCACGGCAGTGGCAGCGACGCGCTGGCGGCCGCCACGCAAATCCCGATTATTACGCAATACACACGCACAGTCTTCCCCTTATACATCCAGTTTGACTTTAGCACAGGCCTTGTCAGAATGCAATGGCCCGGCCCCAGATTCGGATCCTGTACTATACAAGGAATTGACAGCCCGCCGCGCTTGTGCTACACTGCAATCAGTTGCGAATAGGGATGGTGAACCGTATGTTCCGTTCTGTAACAGCGCTCTTGTTGGCGGCCGTGTTGCTTGCCGCGGCCGGGTTGAGTGTGCCCGGCCGTACGGACGCGGTGGGCGATGCCAACGGCGACGGCACTGTGGATGTGCGCGATCTGCAACTCATTGTGGCGCGCGTACTTGCCGGCGAGAGCGATGATCCGCGCGCCGATGTCAACCAGGACGGCCGGGTTGATGTGCTCGACTTCCAATGTGCGCTCGGGCAGGCGCGTGCTACCCACCCCGAAGAACATCCCCAACGCCAGGATCACCAGGAAGCGGTGGTGCTGGCCCGTGTATGGCCGCCGGCGATTCCGGCCGGTGTGCCCCAGATTCGTCCTATCACGCCGGGGAAGCGTGTGACAACCGCGGCGCTCCGTGCCCGCAGCGTTCCCAAGCGGCAACGATCCGCGCGTCGGGAACGGTATACCCAAAGGCTCACGCCGAACGCACCTCCCCGCACAGGCGCAGTGTGTCCAGTTGCCGCCTGAAGGCTCCCCGGCTCGCGGCTGGCCTGCCCTTATGGGAGGGGTAGGGGAATCTGTTGGAGAACCGGCGAGCCTGCTGTTCGGCGGCAGACCGATTTCAAACGCGAAGTGCAGGTAGTACCTCCGAACCGGAGGATTTCCACAAGGTTGCGGGTACGCGGTGAACGCATTATCTTCCAGCCGTTGTCCCCAGCAGGGAAAGAAAGAAGCCATGAGATACTATAGCCTGATTCTATGCGGCGTGTTGGCGCTGGTTGTCGGCAGTCCCGCCGTGGCTGACGAGACACCCTGTCCGCTGCCCGGCGACCCGGCTGTGCTGCTCGAAGCCATCTGGCCCATGTTCGACACCAACGGCGATGGCGGCTATTCCCTCGAGGAACTGAACGCCCTGCTCGATCAATTCGGACCCCTGCCCATCGACCCGGACGATATCTTCGGTATGGTGGACGCCAACGGCGACGGGATCGTGACGCTTGCGGAAGTCCAGCCGTTCCTCGGCCTCCTGCCGCCGGACGTGCTGGGTGAGGTCGATGTGAACGGCGATGGGCTTATCGCCTACGAAGAAGTCAGCGAATACGTGTCGCGCGACCAATTTGACGCCCTGGACCTCAACGGCAACGGGGTCATCGACTGCGAAGACATCGGCCCGCCGCCCGCGGAAGGCGAAGGCGAAGGCGAAGGCGAGGGCGAAGGCGAGGGCGAGGGCGAGGCGCCCTGCCCGCTGCCGGACGACTTGCATGTCTTCATCCCATCGCTGTTTGTTCTGCTGGACACCAATGGCGATGCCCGGGTAACGGCGAATGAGTTGGCCGCCATGGACCTGAACCCGCTCGAGGACTACGTGCCATTGATCATCTCGCTGGCCGATGCAGACGGCGATGGCGCAATGTGGCTCTCTGAAGCACATGATGTTCTCGACGCGGTGATTCCCCTTGTGGGGGATTTTGATTCGATTGGCGTCATTGACACCAACGGCGATTTCCTCATCTCGTTTGACGAGGTGGCCGATTTCCTGTCGGAGGCAGAGTTCGCTGAGATTGACCTGAACGACAATGGCGTCTTTGATTGCGAAGACCTTCAGGTTGTCCCGCCAACGCCACCACCGGGTGAAGGCGAAGGAGAGGGCGAAGGAGAGGGCGAGGATTGTCCGCTGCCGCTATGGCCGGTGGTCGAGCGTGCGTTTGCATTGATCGACACGGACGAGAACGGGGAAGTCACGCTGGCCGAGGTGCAGGCCGTGTACCCGCCGATCACGGACGGCGACCTCTCCTTCGTCGACACCAACGGCGACGGCGTGGTCACGCTTGACGAGTTGCGGCCCCTGCTGCCGCTGGTCGAAAGCCTGGGGCTGCTGGATTACATCGATGTGAATGATGACGGCGCGATTACCTACGACGAAGTGGCCGCACACATCACGGAAGACCAGTTCGCCCAGTTCGATACGAACGGCGACGGCGTCGTGAACTGCCACGACTACGATGGGCCGCCGGCGGAAGGCGAGGGCGAAGGCGAAGGCGAGGGCGAGGGCGAAGAACCGCCGCCGATTGGTGCGGCTCAGTCGCTGTTGCGTTTGTTCGGCTTGCTCGATGCCAACCAGGACGGTGCGATTACCGTGGCGGACTTCGATGGCTTGGCCGACGAGCTGCTGCCGGCCGGCGTCACGGATGCCTTTGGGCTGCTCGACACGGATGACGACGGGCGGCTCACCATTCCCGAGCTCGAGGCGATCCTGGCAGGCGATGGGTATGGCGGCGATGACCAGAACCCGGTGAGCGGCGGGGCCGGCCTCACCTTGCGCCGGATGGCTGGGGGCAATGGCCACTTTACCCCTGGTGGCGAAGTGATGGTCACGACGACGCTGCGCGCGCGGCGCGATACCCCCATCTCCGCCCTGGGCCTGCAGGAGACCCTGCCCGAAGGCTGGGCGTTCGGTATGACCGTGAGCGCCGCAGGTGCGGCAGTCCGGCCGGCGCCCGGTGAAACGGGAACCATCGAGTTTGTGTGGGTCGATATACCTGTGTCCCCCGTGCGCGTCCGTTACACGGTCGAAGTGCCCGAGGTGGCCGAGGGTGTCGCCGCGCTTAGCGGGCTGGCCCTGTACCGCGTGAGCGACGGCCCCGAGCAAGAGACCCCCGTGGTGGTCACCCCGCTCGGCCGGGGACATAGCTCCGAATGGTGCCACTCGGCCGACTCCGACAGCGACTGGAGCATCAACCTTTCCGAGTTGTTGCGGATCATCCAGTTCTTCAATGCAGGCGGTTTGCAGTGTGGCGACGGCACGGAAGATGGCTACGCGCCGGGCAGCGGCGGCGGCGATTGTCCGCCCCATGACAGCGACTACTTGAACAACGACTGGCTGATTGATTTGTCGGAGCTGCTGCGCACGATTCAGTTCTTCAACTCGCCGAACAACGCGTACTATGTCGAGGACGGATCGGAAGACGGCTTCCATCCCGGCATGTTCGACGTGGAGCGTTGGATGCAGGGGCAGCAGCCTTAGCCCGTGGCCCCCTGACACGAATAGAAACGCGGGGCGTCTGGTACCGGCCAGGCGCCCCGCGCTGCTGCTTGGCCGTCCCCGTTGGCTATTGGCCGGCTTCGTCCCCGGCCACCTTGAACATGCCCGCCTCGTCGCGCGTCGCGACAATGGCCTTGCCCGTGTGTTGGCGTTCATCGTCGCGGGCGCCGCGGCCGATGAGAAACCGTCCTTCCGGCAGGGGCGCAATGCCGAGTGCGCAATCGAATGCAAACTTCCGCTGGAAATCCAGCTCGTCATTCGCCTGCAAGGTCACCTTCGGCGCACCATAGCACCCGAACCACCACACACCATCCGCATAGGCGGCGGTTTGTATGCCGAGATGGGTGTAGCCGCTGTCGAGCACATGCCGCTTTACAAAGGCGCAATCGGCGTCGTACTCGTAGACATAGTTTTCGTCGTATCCCGCGGGCAGCCCCCCCACGACGAAGAAACGGCCTGCCTGCCTGGCGAGTCCGCCCGCACCATGCACCACCTCGGGGACCTTCTTCTTCCAGGCGAGCACGAGATCATCGGCGTTGTAGGCGTAGATCCACGAGTCTGCCTGTCCAGGCTCCTGGTTGAATTTGCCCAGGTTCACCGCCACATAAACCATACCGTCCCCTGCCCACAAATCGCCATGGTGATCGGGTACGGCGACCTCCTTCAGCAGCACACCCGTCCCGTCCGTCTTCACGAGGGCGACCGTAAACGACCAGTAGATGTCGCCGGCATCATCGACCGCGATACCCTGCAAATGCCCGCCATACGCGCCGGGGCAAGTTATCGTTTCCGCCTGCACAGCGAACGGCAGGACTGCAAATACCAGCATCATGGCAAGCATTGGATGACGCATGAGACGTTCTCCGCGTATTTTGCGCTGTAATTGAATCGCAGAACCGGCGCGGATAACACCCGCAGGCCCGCTCCGTGCATCTTACTACAAGAAACGCGGCTTGGACACGCTACCGCGCACCGCTTGGCCGGGCGCAGCCCAGCTTGAACTATTTGACCTCCCCCCCCGATCCCGCCGTCTCACCAGCTACGCGTTCTTCCGGCGCCGGGCCGATTTACATGGTTCGCCGTGCTTGGGTACAATACCGCGCATACTGCTACCCAACCAACCCGCAGGAGAGAAAAGGCGCCATGGCAACCACGCGACGCACCCCGAAAAAGACCGCCAAACTCATCGACGGCAAAGCGGTGGCGCAGGCAATCCGCGCGGAACTCGGCGCGGACATTGCGCAACTGAGCCAAAAAGGTGTCACGCCGGGGCTGGCCGTGGTGCTGGTGGGCGAAGACCCGGCGAGCCAGGTCTATGTGCGCATGAAGCGCAAGACCTGTGTCGAGATGGGCATCAATTCCTATGCCCACGATCTGCCGGCGAACTGCACTGAGCGGCGCCTCATGAACCTGCTCGGCAAGCTCAACGCCGATCCCGCCGTACACGGCATCCTCGTGCAGATGCCCCTGCCGCCGCAGATCGACAGCAGCAAGGTCCTCCATGCCATCGACCCGGCCAAGGACGTCGACGGCTTCCACCCGGTCAACGTGGGCAAGCTCCTCGCTGGCGACGACACGCTCGCCTCATGCACGCCCGCGGGCATCCAGCAGCTACTCCTGCACAGCGGCAACGACCCGGCCGGGAAGCATGTGGTCATTGTGGGGCGCTCGAACATCGTGGGCAAACCGCTCGCGGCCCTGCTCATGCAGAAAGCCGCCGGCGCCAACGCCACGGTGACGGTGTGTCATTCGCGCACGAAGAACATTGCCAAGATCACCCAGCAGGCCGATGTGCTCGTGGCGGCCATGGGCGTGGCCAACTTCGTGAAGGCGCGCATGGTGAAGGAAGGCGCCGTCGTCATCGATGTCGGTACCAACCGCGTCGAAGACCGCTCGAAGAAACGCGGCTACCGCCTCGTGGGGGACGTGGACTTCAAGAATGTGTCGAACAAGGCGAAGGCCATCACGCCTGTACCGGGCGGCGTGGGGCCGATGACGATTACCATGCTGCTGAAGAACACCGTCAAGGCCGCCAAACAGCAGCACGGAATCAAGTAAGATGAATAGGGCGCAGTGCTACCGAGATCGCCTATTACTGAGCGTGCCGCAAACAGAGGGACAGTCCTTTTGTTTGCGGCTTCTCGTGCTCGCGGCGCTGCTGTGCACGCAGGCAGCCGCCGACATGAATGCGCTGCCGGGCGCCGAGCACAACCTTCGCTATGAAACGCCGGCCCACCGCTGGGACGAAGCCTTCCCGCTCGGGAACGGGCTGTTGGGCGCGCTCGTGTGGGACGACGGCACGCCGCTCACTATCTCGCTCGATCGCACAGACCTGTGGGATTTGCGCCCCGTACCGGAGTTTCACGAGCCGGAATACGACTGGGCCACGATGCAAGCCTGGGAAGCGGCCGAACGCTACGACGACTTGCAGACCCTCTACGAGGCGCCGTACCACCGGCCGGGGCCCACCAAGATTCCCGCCGGCCGCTTGCAGTTGGACATCGGTAAGGGGCTCACCTATGCCTATGGTGCGCTCGACCTGGCCACGGCCACGACACACGTGCGTTTCGAGGAAGGCGCGGACGCGACGGTCTACATTCACGCCACGGAACCGGTGGGTATTGTGCAGGTCGCGGGGGCAGAACAGGTCCACCCGCGGATCGTGGCCCCGGCTTTCGGCGGCAAGGAACCGGGGGAACCCAAGCCGGCCATCAGTCCCGGGGAACTCTCCGAGCTGGGCTATCCACCGCCCGAACGCAGCGAAGGCGGCAACTGGGCCGCCTATACCCAGCAGGGGTGGGGCGGGTTCCAGTTTGCGGTATATGCCGCGTGGCGCGAGGACTCCGAGCGTGAGGTACTGCGGCCGCCACTTCGCACGGTACCTGTGCGAAGTGGCTACCCGGCATATGAACAAGCCTGCACGCTGGAGCGCGCTCAGTTGCACTCGGGTTCGAGCGGTCCGGCGAGTTCGCTGAGGTAGAAGAGCCGGCCCGGCAGCGTGGGCATGAAGCTGCTGGGAATCCACGGCGTCGGCTGGTGGTGCAGCGTCATGCGCAACGACATGCCCTGCCACATCATGCCGCGGCCCAGCGCGCCGTCGGCCCCGCCGATGATCCGGTCGGACTGCAGGAACAGCCCCGGACCCACGGTGTTCGCGCGCGCGGACACGAGGGTGGTGCGGCTTTTGAAACTGGTAATGGCGTTCTGTTCGAGGGTCATGGCGCACAGTTCGGCGCCAAGCCGGTGGGTGGCGAGCTTCCATTCGTCGGCAGAGTCATATTCCGCGGCATACTGCGGTTCCCAGAATGCAATGTGGCATGCCCGGCCGATGCCGAACACGGTGACCAGCTTGGCACCGCTCTTCTTGAGCGCGGCGATCTGTTCGGCGAAGCGGGGCAACGCTTGCTTCGTGGCGAAGTGGCGCTGCTTCTTGGGCACGGTCAGCTTGCCCAGCGGGGCGTAGAATGCTTCTTCCATCGCGTTCTGGAAGGCGCCCGGGTCGCTGGCGGGCAAGGTGTTGCCTTTCTCGTCGCTCCACTCGTCCATGTTGAAGCCGTGGACATGCTTGCAGCTTACGCCCCACGCGTTGAGGAAGTAGACCGCCCAGCGGTACATGCCCATGGGGCCGACGGGCAGGATGAACACGATCTCGCGCTTCGCCTCTTTCGCCAGCCGGATTTCCTGGGCGATCTCGTGGCCCAGCATCACGTCGAAATCCGCAAGGTTGTCGCAGGCGACGGGCTCGAACTTCTTGTTCCACCACTGCTCGCGCTTGCCCACCTGTTGCGCCGGCCGTGCGCACAGGGCGTCGATCTTCTTCAGGTCCCAGCCTTCCGGGAAGTAGCTCTCCGCGCGGGTTCCCTTCAACGTGCTCAGCAAATTAATGGCCATGGTGTGTTTCCCCTCCACGGTGGTTGTCAACAGGTTTGTCCTCTATTCAAGCAGATTCGCGCCAGTGACGCAAAGTAAAGCCGGCCGTTGGGGGGGGAAGAAAACGTTGGGGGGGGAACCGGTGGGTTCTGACCGGTCTCGCGACCAAGCCAGGGCAAAGAGGAGACCTGAACGCCGGCGCGGGTGGCGCGGTCACAGATACAAGACCCGCCACAACAAAAACGCGAGGTGTCGTATGGGTCTGGGGAAGCGCGTGAAGGGGGTGACAGGCTGCATCCGGCTTTGGTACGATTCCGCATTCGTATGCGGTGGCGGCGCCGCTATTGCTCGAACCTTCCACTTGTGACCATGGAGGAGACGCACCCCATGAAGGATGCGCAGCACCCGGAAGTACAATTCGCCGTAAACGCCGTACGCCGTGCGGCCATGCTCGGCCAGCGCGTGAAACAAGGCATGGCCCTCATGAACCTGACGAAGCGGGATTTCTCTCCCGTGACCGTGGGAGATTTCGCCATACAGGCCTATGTGGCCCATGCCCTGTCCAAGGCCTTGCCCACGGACAAGCTGGTGGGCGAGGAAACCGCCGACGATCTGTGCAAGACGGAAGAAGCGGAGATGTTGCGCGTGGTGGTCGAGTTCGTGGAGAAGGCGGTACCGGGCGCCACGGCCGAGCAGGTGTGTGCCTGGATCGACCAGGGCAGCGCTGAGGCTACCGGCCGTTTCTGGACGCTCGACCCGATCGACGGCACCAAAGGATACGTGCGCGGCGGGCAATACGCCGTGGCCCTGGCCTTGGTCGAAGACGGCCAGGTGCAGCTCGGCGTGCTCGGATGTCCGAACCTCGACCCGAGCTGTTCGCCGGAAATCCTCGCCGACGGCGCCCTGCTCGTGGCCAAACGCGGCGCGGGGACGTGGGTCACGCCCATGCAGGAATCCGAGGCGCCATGGCAGCCGCTTGAAGTATCGCCATGCGCGGACACCACCCAGGCGCGCATGCTGCGCTCTTTCGAGGCGAGCCATACCGATGCCGGCGCGGTCGATGCCATCGCGGCAAAACTGGGCATTGCCGTCGAGCCGGTGCGCATGGACAGCCAGGCGAAATACGCCGTGCTCGCTTCCGGCGGCGCCGAACTGCTGCTGCGCCTGCTCTCGCCCAAGCAACCGGATTACAAGGAAAAAATCTGGGACCAGGCAGCGGGGTCGATCATTCTCGAAGAGGCCGGCGGCAAGATCACGGATCTGAAGGGCCGGCCGCTGGACTTCTCGACGGGCCGGCAGCTTGTCCACAACACGGGGGTCTTCGCCTCGAACGGCACCCTGCACGCGGCCGGTCTCGAAGCCATTGCCGCCGTTTGCGACTTGCCCGGGTAAGCACCATGGCGGATTCCGCGTCTATGCGCCCGTGCCCGGCAACCGGGGTGGGGCGGGGTTATTGCGCGGCTTTTGCGGGATTCTTGCGGCGCTGTTCCATCATGGCGAGGAATTGGTCGAAGAGGTAGCGGCTGTCATGCGGGCCGGGGCTCGCCTCCGGGTGGTACTGCACGGAGAACGCCGGCAACTCGATGCATTCGATACCCGAGACAGTCTTGTCGTTGAGGTGGGTGTGGCTCACGCGGGCGATCTTCGGGTCGAGCGTGTCGGCGTCGACGGCGAAGCCGTGGTTCTGCGAGGTAATCTCGACCTTGCCCGTGGCGTGGTTCAACACCGGCTGGTTCGCCCCCCGGTGGCCGAACTTCAACTTGTATGTCGTGGCGCCGAGGGCGTGCGCGAGAATCTGGTGTCCGAGGCAGATGCCAAAAGTGGGCATACGTTGCTCGAGGAGGCTGCGCACGGTGGGGTGAATGTAGGTCAACGCCGCCGGGTCGCCGGGCCCGTTCGACAAAAAAACGCCGTCCGGTTTGTACGCCATAATCTCCTCGATCGTGGCCGTGGCCGGCACCACCAGTACATCGCAATGATGCGCGCGCAGGAGCCGCAGAATGTTCTGCTTAATGCCGTAGTCGAACGCCACCACCCGGTACCGCGGCGTGTCGGGATCATCCCAGTCATAAGCCTTCTCCACCGTGACCCGCTTTACCCAGTCCGCGCCGTTCATGTCGGGCAGGGCCTTCGCCTTCGCCACAAGGCTCTCCGGACTCAGATCAACGCTGCTTATAATGCACTGCTTGTTGCCCTGTTCCCGGAGGATCGTGGTGATCTTGCGTGTGTCGACGCCGTCGATAGCGACGATACCATGTTGCGCTAGGTATTCCGGGAGTGTGTGTGTGGCGCGCCAGTTGCTCGGTTCGCGGCAGCACTCGCGCATGACAAAACCCGCAACGAACGGTTGGCGCGACTCTACATCCTCCGCGTTCACCCCGTAATTGCCGATGTGCGGGTACGTCATGGTGACCACCTGCCCGGCGTAGGACGGGTCCGTCAGGATTTCCTGATAGCCGGTCATGGCGGTGTTGAACACGAGTTCGCCGCCGGTCTCGCCTTCGGCGCCGACGCTTTGCCCCTCGAATACCTGGCCGTCTTCCAATGCAAGTATGGCTTTCACGCTGTGTTTCTCCGCGGGATGAGTGGGTTTCGATTGGGCGGATCATACCAGAATACGGCCCGCCGAGTCCCGCATGCCGCACCCGGCATGGTCCCGGCCATGCAGCCGCCGCGGATCACGGGCGGGCGCCTTCCTCAGCCGGGCCGGCCTCGGCCTCTTGCAACGCCGCGTGGGCCGCAGCGTGTTCGCGGGCGGTGCGGGCATTGGCGTTAACGCTCAGCGCGATGGCGGTGGCGATCATGATAATACCCACCATTTTCCAGAGGTCGAACGTGTGCCCCCACACGAAGCGGTCATAGACTCCGGCGAATGCTATCTGGCTTATACCGGCAATGGCGACCATCGTGGTCACACCGCGGCCGTAGGCCATGGTCATGAGGAACTGGGCGAGGGTGCCCGCCACACCCATCGGCACAAGCCACCACCATACGCCCAAAGAATAGTCCGTATGGCCAACATTGGGATCGTGCACGAGGAGCGTCGTGGCGAGCGCGGCGAGGGTGCCGAAGGTGGCGTAGTGTGTGACCACGGCAAGGGGATGCACATGCGCGCAATAGCTCAGCGCGACCTTGGCCGCCCCAATGATGACTGCGGCGCCACAGGCAATGAACAAGGGGATGGCCTCGGCGCTGAAGGTTGGCCGGTGCATGACATAGACCCCGGCGGCGGCGAGGCCGGCATGGAGCCAGACACTCGCCGGCATGGGACGGCGAAATACGATCACGAGGATCACCGTCACCCACACGGGGGCCGTGGCGAGGATGGTGACCACATCGGTGATGGGCAGGCGGGACAGCGCATAGAAATTGCACAGAAGACCGCACGTCCCCAGGATCGCACGCCACCACAACGCCTTATCCCACACCACGAGCGGCACACCGCGTACACGCACAACGATGTGCATGAGCACGCACGTTACCGCGATGCGCACCAGCGCCACCGAAGGCCATGGCGCAACACCGCCAAAACCATGGGCGATGGCGGCCATGGTGGCAAAACAGAAGGCCGCCGTGATCATCTCGATGGCGGCGCGCCGGTTCGCGAGGCGCGCGGATTGTATGGGGTAGTGCGAGCGGGCCATAGGCGCGTGATCATAGCCCATGGCGCGCACCTATCGAAAACAGCGGCTGGCGGGCGCGATTCCTCAGGCCGGCCGCATGATGTGCAGCGTGACACCGGCGACGAGGTCGGCTACCTGTTCTCGGTAGCTGTTCATGTGCGGGGCATCCAGATGCGCCTTGAGGGCATCGAGGCTGCTCCACTTCTCGACCACGGTCATCACGTTGTCGCGCAAAGGGGCCTGCGCACCAATGCCGGTTTCGAAATCGACGACGGGTTCATAGAAATGGCAGCCGTCTTCTGCATGCACCTTGGGCACATTGTCCTTGAAAATCTCGATGAACGCCGCGCGCTTGCCGGGCTTTACCTCGATGGCCGCCACAACGTAGACGGGGTGGCCGCCGTCTGCCGATTCCTGCTTCTCCCCGCTGCCCGCGGCAAAGGCCGCCGCACCCGCGCCGCTGCAAATCAATGCCGCCACAAAATCCCTGCGTGTTATGGCCATCAGGTGGTCTCCTTCACTTGTTGCGCTTTACCGGAAACGTTTCACAATGCTTGACCGCATTTTAGAGGGAACCCGTCACAGGCACAAGCTGAAAGTTTCAGGGACAGACTACGTTACTTTTGCCAGTCCAATGTTTCGTCGTCTGTCCCTGGTACTTGCATTTGCGTGATCGGCGCCATCTGCGGTTAATTTCCCCGCCGCCAGAAACGGTGTCAAGAGGACGCGGGGGGGCACTCCTCCCTTCTCTGGTACTTCCCAGATACGCAATCACAGAATACGGTTCAAAGCGAAATTTTCTCTTGCGCAAACACAAAATAGAGACTACACTGGAAGTGGTATGGTTCGATTTGGAACGCAAGGGTTGTCATGGGGCCAACGGCTCAAACAGGAGGGAAAGCATATGCGGCAACATTCTTGGAAACAGGCGCGCGGGTTCACGCTTATCGAACTGCTCGTCGTGATCGCCATCATCGGCATTCTTGCAGCCATTTTGCTGCCGGCATTGGCCCGGGCCCGCGAAGCGGCGCGCCGGGCGAGTTGCCAGAACAATCTGAAGCAGTGGGGCTTGGTGTTCAAGATGTACGCCAGCGAGGATCCGGGCGAGCGGTTTCCGCCCGTGCAGATCGGCTACTTCGGACCGAACCCGGTATCCGGTGAAGCGGGCATCGCCATTGACTTTGGCCCCTCCGTGCAGACCATTTATCCGGAATATCTCAATGATGCGGAGATTGTGCTTTGTCCTTCCGACTCGACCAGTGACTGGGAGGATCGCCTCTACGTTGACCCGGACGGCGGTACCGGCAAGGACAAGCCCGGCGCCGTGTATTGCTTCGGCATGATGGATACCCACGGAGGTTCATGCATGCGCAACGTGGACCAGAGCTACGGCTACTACGGCTGGGTCTTGGATCAACTCGCGGATGACGACCTGCAGTCAGAGCTTGCACCCCTGGCAAGCCTCGTCAACCCCCTACTGCAAGACGATGAACAACTGGATCCGAATGACGAGGGACCAGCGCAATTTGTGGAATTCGCGGCCAATCTTCTTGCGAACATTGTTCCCTACTACTCGGATAATCCGGCGATAGCGATCAATGTCAACAAAGAGGCGGACAAGGACATCGAGGTGTCACCCGGCGCCGGCAATGGCGGGAGCGCCACCATCTACCGTCTGCGTGAGGGTATCGAGCGATTCCTCATCACGGACATCAACAACGCGGCTCAAAGCGCCCAGGCCCAGAGCACCGTCTATATCATGTGGGATATGCTGTCTACCGATGCGGCGGCCTTCAACCACGTGCCCGGCGGTTCAAACGTGTTGTACATGGACGGCCACGTGGACTTCTTGCGCTACCCGACGAAGGAACCCGTCACGAAGGCCGTCGCGATTCTCGCCGGCGGTTTGGCCGGCGCCGGCTGAATGTCCGAAGTTTCAGGGACAGACTACGTTACTTTTGCAAGTCCAATGTTTCGTCGTCTGTCCCTGGTACTTCCATCTGCGTGATCGGCCGCATCTGCGGTTAATTTCCCCGTCGCCAGAAACGGTGTCAAGAGGACGCGGGGGGCGGCGCCCCTCCCTTCCCTGGTACTTCCCTGGTACTTTCAGGCCGCTACGTTTGCCGGGGGCGCGGCCGGTTCCCTCA
>CAZMVU010000089.1:0-17909 GCA_964569295.1 uncultured Nitrospirales bacterium | reverse complement strand
CTATGGCTCGGGCCTTCAGCCCTTTGGTGTGCGGGGTGCCGGGTGCCCCGGGCCTGCGGCCCAGGCTGGTATGGTACGGGCCGTTGGCCCTAAGAAACAGCCGTGCTAGAGCTTACACAAGGTGCCCGAATAACTTCTTGTTGTTCTTTATACGAGTCAGTGCCTAAGGCATAAAGAGAAGCCCTTCGCGGCTGGCCACGAAGGGCTTCGGGATGCCGTGTATCTGCGTGGCCTGATTTTAGAAGGCGATCTCCGTCTCGAAGAACAGGTAGTCGCCATCGTCGTTGCCATCGGCAAGGAAGGCGTTCGTGCCGTTGAGTTGGACAGGGTTGCCGTCCTCGAGGCCGTCGCTGCCGAAGAAGTGGGCATAGCCGGCGCGGAAGGTCAGATCTTCGCTGTACGCATAGCTGGCGTACAGACCCAGCTCGAACCCGAGGTCGTCATCGCCATTGTCCTCGTCCGCCTGGTAGTAGCTGCCGAGGAGATCGAGGCCGATGGCCTCGGTGGGCTGCACGCCCAGACCCGCCTGGTAGACAAAGAGGTTGCTCTCTTCACCATCCGCCCAGAATTCGGTGTACTCCCAGTCGGAGAACAGGCGGTTGAACGCCGCATCATCGCCGTCCGCGCCTTCGAAGTAGGCAAACCCGAGGAACGGCCGGGGCTGCCAGGTCATGTCGAAGGTGTAGCCCACCTGGAAGTTGCCGCCGAACGCGTCGTAATCGCCCGCGCCGCGGTCCCCGAACTGGTAGGCGGCTTCGGCTTCGAAATCAAAGGCGCCCAGGGCGCCGGCTCCGCGGAGGCCCAGAGTGTGCAGGTCGTTGTCGAGGGTGTCGTCGTTGACGAACAGCCAGTAGGCATCCAGGACGATGTCTTCGAGGCCAAGGTAGCTGCCGTAGACGCCGTACAGGTCGACGTCGTCATCGCTGAAGTCGCCGAAATTCTCGTTGAGCTTCAGCCACATGGCCTTCACGTCGACCATGTCCGTGCCGTAGCCCGCGACCACGCCGTCGAAGGACAGGCCGCTGTAGAAGGCGGCCGTGTCCTTGTTCCCCACGAGCCATTCGCTGCCGAGCAGGACTTCCTGGCGGCCGATGCGCATGTAGACCGGGGTGTCCCACATCTCGGTGGCATCGATGTACGCCTGGTAGATTTCGACATCGTCCACGCTGTTCGCGCGGCTGTCCACGCCCGTGACGTAATTCGAGCGAAAGTCTTCGCCCCAATTGTCGTAGCTGTCCAGCTCGATGAAGGCGCTCACATTGTCCGTGAAGTCCGCCTGCACGCCGAGGCGTGTGCGCTGCTCGACCCATCCCGCCGTGCCGGAGATGGCGGCGCTGTCCGCGTCGTAGTAATTGCCCCGGATACGGATCGAGCCGTTGACCAGAACATTCTGCAATTCGGCGTACGCGCCGAAGCTGAGGCCCACCATAAGGGCCGCGATAACAGCAATCTTAAAGGTACGCATTGTGCGTAGCTCCTCTCTAGTCGGTACCCTGTTGTTCGGCATGCACCACATTTAGGGGCCACTGTGCCCGCCAGGGGCATGCCAGGTAATCTCTATCGAACACATCCGGTTTGTCCCGATTCCGTGGAGCGGGTCGGCTAGGCCTGAACCTGGGTCATCCCTCCTTTCGTGCTCCGGCTTGGTGTATCGGACTGGATGGGGCAATGCCGCAAGAAACATACATACACGTAGGTGCCGCGTAGCGTTTTTCGAGAAATAGCCCACTCCGTGGGGGCTATTGGTGTCCGCTCTCCTTCAATTTTGAAGGACTGTAGCAGAAACTTTTGCGGAAATCAAGCAAGGAGTTGGGGGCAACGTCAGGACTTCGCGAGTGCGTGGGCCTTTTCATCTGCGCCATCTGCGCCATCTGCGGTTACATGACCGTGGCGGAAGGACTTCGCGAGTGGGCAAAGCCCCCGTTAGCGCAACTTGAGCCCGTGCTTTTTCAGGAGCGAATAGACGTGCGGGCGCGACAAACCGGAGAGCTGGCACGCGGATTCGATGTTGCCTTCCGCGCGCCGACTCAGTTCTTTGAGGTATTCCGCCTCGAACTGGTCGCGCATTTCGCGCAACGGTGCGAATGCTTCACGCAGATCCACTGCCACCGGGGTGCGGGTGTTGTCCTGGGCGGGCGGGGGCTGCTCCGGGGTGGCCGCCGCGCGGGCCAACGGGACACGGATGTGGGGCGGCAGGTGCGCCGCGAAGAGGACGGGATCCCCACCGGCCCGGGCGACGGCGCCCGCGACGGCGTTGGCCAGTTCGCGCACGTTGCCGGCCCACTCATGGCTGCGCAGCGCCTCGGAGAAGTCTTCGGCGATGCCTTTGATCTGGCCCCCGTACAGGGCACATTCGCGCGCGACGAAATGGGCGGCCAGCGCGTCGATATCGTCCATGCGATCGCGCAGCGGCGGCAGCGTAATCATGAGCGAACGCAGTCGAAACAGGAGATCGCGGCGAAACGCCCCCTCCTGCGCCCGCTGGTCCAGGTCCCGGTTTGTCGCGGCCACGACACGGAAATCGCTCGAAACTTCGTCGCGCGCGCCGAGGGGCCGGAATCGGCGCTCCTGCAGCACACGCAGGAAACTACCTTGAATGTCGAGTGGCATATCCCCGATTTCATCCAGGAAGAGCGTGCCGCCGTGCGCCTGCTTGATGAGGCCCGGCACCTTCTGATCCGCGCCGGTAAAGGCGCCCTTTTCATGGCCGAAGAGGAGCGAACCGATCAGGTTGGCGGGCAGCGCGGTGCAGTCCACCACCACGAATGGCCCCGTGGATCGCGGACTGTTCTCATGGATGGCCTTGGCGAACAGTTCCTTGCCGGTACCCGTTTCGCCGGCCAGGAGCACGCTGGCCTCGCTGCTTGCCGCGTGTGCGGCCATTTCCAGGCAAGCACGAAAACAGTGTGAGCGGCCGACCAGTTCGGGCGCGTAGAACACGATGCGTGGCGGCACAGCGCTGCGGCTTTCGCGGTACTGCAACGCCCGGGTCAGCGACAGGAGAATCACTTGAATGGATGATTCTTTCTGGATAAAGTCCCATGCGCCGTGCTGAATGGCCAGTTCCGCGCTCTCGGCATCGCCGAAACCGGTTATGATGATGACTTCAGGCGGCACGGCCCCCGTCCGGAAATCGGGGATCGCATCGAGTCCGGAACCATCGGGCAGGCGGATATCGAGAAAGACGACGTCAAAGCCGCCTTCGGCCGCCCGCTTCAGCCCATCGGTCAGCGTGTGTGCGACGGAAACACCGTGGCCCGCCCGCTGGATGTGCTCTGCCAGCATGCCGCAGAATCCAACGTCATCATCAAGAATCAGGATTTCCGCCATCCGCACCCACTCCGCTCGTTATTCGTTTCACTCCAAGGCTTTGCGCGCGGCAATGGCCACCTGTTCCAGCGCTGCCGGTCCGGACAGTATAATGCGCCTGCCGGGCTGATTGGTCACCGCTTCCCATGCCTCTTCCGGTTCGGTCCCATACAGAATCATGGGTATGTCGGCCCTGACAGCGCTCACCGCCTCGCCCAATTCTAGGCCAGAGAGCCCGTCCATCGCAAAACACGCGATAAGCAGATTGAAGCGGTTCGGTTTGTCGCGTATGGCGTCCAGCGCGGACGGGCCATCGGGGCGCGTGGTTACGTGGTAACCAAGGGCGAGGAACCCCCGGGCCAGCATTATACGCGCTTCCTCGTCGGGATCAGCCAGCAGTATGCACTCATGGCCCCGGCACTGTTGCAACGCCTCCGGAGAAACCGTTTGCACTTGCGTATTGGTGGCAAGCGGGAGGAGGACATTCACCGTGAAGCCGTCGTCACCGTGTGAAGCCGCCGCGATACCGCCGAGGCTTTCCGCGAAGCGCTGCACGGCGAAAAGCCCCAGGCCCGTGCGGTCGCCAGGGCGGCGCACCGGTGTGAGGGGCGTAAAGGCCAGCTGCGCGGGATCCGGCGGCAGCGCGGGCCCCGTGTCGCACACATTCAGCCGCACGTAGGAGCCGTCGGGGAGTCCGTGACGATCCAAAGCGTCTGATCCGCTGCACTCGAGAGGCTCGACTTGCAGCGTAATGACGCCGCCGGTATCCCGCATCGCCTGCCAGGCATTGACGCATAGCGTCAGCACAATTCTGCGGATGGCTCCCGGTGCGGCAAACACGGTGTCCGGCCCTTCGGCCATTTCATGAAACAGCCTGATTTTACGAGGCAGGAGCGGTTGAAGCATTTCCACCGTTTCCGCGGCAAGGCGGCCGATACCGAGCGCCGCCGGTTTTGATGCAGGTTCTTGCGTCAGGGTGTGCATCATCCGCATCAGGCTGCTCATGTGGTCACTGCTTTCGACCAGTTTCTGCAGATAATTCCTGGATTCGGGCGGGCCATCGGCCAAGTCTTCCGACAGCAACTCCACATAACCCATGAGGGGCGCCATGCTATTGGCGAAGGCGTGCGCAAAACCACCGAAGAGTGCCTGCACGATTTCCTTTTGCTGTGCGGACAGCAATTGTTCCTCGTGCTGGGCCGCACCTGCCCCGCCGTACACGATGACACAGCAATGTGTGATGGGCCCGCCGTCTGGCTGTAACGGAACGGCGGCCACTCTCACCGCGAAGGCGCCCCTGTCCGCTGCATCGAACCGTAACGCCCCGTGCCAGACCTCGCCGCGAGCAATGGTGTCCCAGGGGTCCGGCGAATCCGGTACGGTTTTCAGGGGGTATTCGATCGTGCCGCCCAGCGTTTCAAACGCACGGTTTGCATAGACGACACCCGTTGCTTGCGCCAGGATGGCGGCCGGTTCAAGTGCCTTGTCAAGGTCGGCTCCCAGGCAGGCGCACTGTTTTGAGTCGCCGGTCCACTCGTCGAGCGATGGCAGAAACACGGCGTGGCGGCCCAGCAAGCAGTCCACCGGCCAGGAGAGACAGACATTCTCATAGGACATTGCAGCACCTCACTTGTGAACGCATGCGTTGCGCCCACTTGCCGTTGCGCTTCCTTTCCTGCAACTTCTTCGCCAACACCGGAGGAAAACCACCCTATACTGCGCAGTCCAATATCTTCTGGGCGATCCGGCCGATCGGCAGGACATGGTCCACACCGCCCCGTGCGATGGCCTCCTTCGGCATACCGAACACGACGCAGGAGTGTTCGTCCTGCGCGATGGTTTTCGCGCCCGTGTCGTGCATGGCCTTGAGACCGTCGGCCCCATCCGCCCCCATGCCGGTAAGTATAACACCGACGGCGTTTTTGCCCGCATAGCTGGCGGCAGACTTGAACAACACTTCGACCGACGGACGGTGCCGGTTTACAAGCGGACCTGTTTTCACCTGGACTTGATAAAGAGCTCCCGAACGGCGCAGGAGCAGGTGGTAATTGCCTGGCGCGACAAGGACGCGCCCAGGACCCACGGTGTCGCCGTCCCGTGCCTCGCGCACCTCCATGGCACACAACTGGTTCAGCCGTTCCGCAAACGAACGGGTGAACAGTTCCGGCATGTGTTGCACGACGAGGATGCCGGGCGCCGCGGCGGGCAGCGCCCCAAGCACGGAGACCAGCGCCTCGGTACCGCCCGTGGATGCGCCGATGACGACTATCTTGCTCGTGGTGCGCGTCATGGTCCGCCGGGCCGGCGGCTGATGGGCGGCCGGCGCGGTGCGTCCCAGTTTACGCACATTGGCGCGGGCTGCCGCTTTGATCTTGTCCGCCAGATCAAGTGACAAGTTGCCGATGGTGTAGGCCGCGCCGGGCTTGCTGACCACATCGACCGCGCCCGCTTGCAGCGCTTCAAGCGCGACCTCACCGCCCTGGGGCGTAAGGGACGAAACGATGATGACCGGCATGGGGCGGTAATGCATGAGCTTGCGCAGGAACGTCAGGCCGTCCATGCGCGGCATTTCGACGTCGAGCGTAAGCACGTCTGGCTGGCGCGTGGCGATCATCTCACGCGCCACGTAGGGATCGGGCGCTGCACCAACCACCTCGATGTCCGGATCCCGCGCGAGTTCTGCGGACAGGATATTGCGCACGGTGGCAGAGTCATCCACCACGAGCACGCGAATGGGCCGGGCCCCGCTCATGACTCCCTGTCACCCCGGAGGGTGGCGTGCAGCAACACGGGTTCCTCCTCCATGACCAGGACCGCTGTCCCGGGGTCCGCGCACAGGGCCGCCCAGTCCGCGTCACCCAGCGGTGCGACGGATGGAACGGACAGATCGAAGACCGGCTCTTTGCCCACATAAGCGGTGAGAAACTGCCCACACGTCACATTGAGAAGTTCTTTGATCGTATCGTGCATGCCGCAAGCGCCCTCTTCACCATCCAGTTCGATCCCGAGCGCGTTCGCCGCGATCTCGGGACACAGCGATTCCGGGACGGCCAGCGTGAGCGTGCCAGCGACCGGCCCTTCGAAGGACATTTGCACCTGAAGACAAGGGCCGCGCACAGGCGGCGGCGTATCGCCTTCGAACGGTTCGCAAAACATGAAGGCGAACCCCTCGGCGGTGCTGCTGAACACGTCAACGAGGGTTTGTTTCATCGGATGCATCGAATTCTCCCAAGATGTCCACAATCACGGCACGCAGTTGCTCCGGGTTGAACGGTTTCCGGATGTAGGCGCGCACGCCCAGTGATTGCAACGCCTCGATGCGCGTGGCGCTGCCCTCGGTGGAGACCACAATGACCGGAATGGTTTTCAGCAGTTCGTCCTGCTGCATACGCTCGAGCATTTCAACACCGCCCATTTCGGGCATATTGATATCCGATAACACAAGGTCGACCCAGTTTTCCTGGAGAATCTCCAGAGCCTCCCGGCCGTTGGCGGCCTGATGCAACTGGCTGACCGGTATGCCAGCGATACGCAACGTCTTGCCTACGATAGCGCGCACTGTTTCCGAGTCATCCACGACAAGAATGTTGAGTGTCATGATCCCTTACTCCCGCCCATGGCTTCGATCAATTCCCGCATGCCATCGAACCGCTCCAGCATACCACCCACCACGCTCTCCGCGTAGCGGGCGGTCATGCCCAGCCGTTGCGCCGCTTCAGAGGAAACGTGGTAGTTCATGCCGTCCACGCCCGCGCCGATGCCGGTCTCCAACACAAGCGTGTTCGCCACATGCACAATATCCACGAGTTGCCGTGCGTGCTCATTGCCCTCAAACGTTTCGGGTTCGTGATGGTGACGCACGGCGGCCACAAGGGATGCGGGAAGTCCCCAACGCTCGAGGAGAAACGCGCCCGCCTCGGCATGATCTATGCCCAGCACGTGGGCTTCTGCCTGTTCGAAGGACAGATGCTGATCGAAGGCCAGTGCCAGAATGGGCTCCACTTCGACCTCCAGGTGCGCGCCCAGTACGGTCTTACCCAAGTCGTGCAGCAGACCCGCCGTAAACGGATCCACCGCGTCGAGCCCCCCCGCCTTCGAAGCCAGGAGATCCGCCGCGATGCCCACTGCCACTGAATGTTTCAGCAGGTCTCCCGGCGACAGGGCGTAGCCGCGCACCTCCCGCCGGCACAGGGGCGCCACCGAAGTAGCCATGATCAACCGGGCCACTTGCCGCGCACCCAGAAGCACCAGGGCCTCCCGCATCGACCCTATCGTGCGCATGCCGCCGTAATGCGCTGAGTTGGCAAGGCGCAAAATATCGGCCGTCAGTTCCGGCATACAGGCTATCGCGCGCATCGCGCGGTCCAAGTCGCCCTCTGGATCATTCAATTCACGCACGGCCAGCACGCTATCGGGCGACAGCGCGGGAATGCGCTCGAGTTGACCCAGAATTTCCGTCCTGCGTGTCATATTTCGTATTTCCGCCCCTGGGACCGGACCACGGTTCGCCCGGTGTCCATGTACAGATACAGCGTTCGGGCGGCTGTACCGCCTACCTCTTCTGCAGCAATAAGCATGTTGTTCTTCCACAAAACCTTGCGGAGAATCGTCAGGTTGCGCTCGCCGATTCGGAAGGTGCCCTGTTCATCCATGAATTTTGCGGCACCGGCCACTTTCACAATGAGCCGCTGCTTCTGCGCGCCCAGGTCCAGCGCCGCCCGAATGAGCGCGCCCATGCCGGTGTCCATGAACATGGCGGGCTTCTGCTCTGCCCTGGCCGGGTCGAACTTGGACAGCGGCAGCATGCAATGGACCATGCCGCCGACGCGCGCAACGGGGTCGTAGACAGCGACCCCGACACATGACCCGAGCGAATAGGTGACCAGGATATCCTCCGGCCGGTTGGAGACTTTCATCTCCGATATGCCGATGGTCACGTTCACAGAGCAGGTTTCACCCATGAGCAAGGCATTCCTTGTGACACCCCGGTGTCCGGGGTCATGCTTTCCGGTAAACGGACGGCCGCACGAGCTTAAAAGAACTCACCATACCCGTCAAGCTCTCCGCATGGCCGACAAAGAGGTATCCTCCTGGCTTGAGCAGGCGGTACGCCTCGTCCAGCAGGCGCCCGCGCACGCGGTTGTCAAAGTAAATCATCACGTTGCGGCAGAACACCACATCGAGCGGCCCCCGCATGGGAAACGGCGGCTCGGAGAGGTTGAGGCGCCGGAACAGCAGCAAGTTGCGCAACGGCTGACGCGCCGAATAGGAGATGGCGTCACGCGCCCCCCCTTTGTCAAAGTAGCGGGAAAGCAGCGGCTTCGGGATTGCCTTCACCCGCTCTTCCCCGTAGACCCCCTCCATGGCGCTGGCCAGTGCCCGTGTGGAAATGTCCGTGGCCAGGATGCGCATGTCCACACCGTTTCCGCCCAGCGCCTCGAGCAGGGTCATCGCGATGGTATACGGCTCCTCACCGCTGGAAGCTGCCGCGCACCAGATCCGGAACCGGCGTTGTCCTTCACGGTGCCATTCGGCCAGGAGGCTGGCCAGTATCTCGAAATGCGCGGATTCACGGTAGAAACTGGTGACATTGGTCGAGATCGCGTCCAGCAGGTGGATGATTTCCTCGCCGGTGGTGTCCTCTTTCAGATAGCGCAAATAGGCACGGTGATCGTCCATCAATAACTGGCGCATACGCTTGGCCACGCGGGAGGAGACAAGCGCCTCCTTGCCTGAGGCAAGCGCAATCCCGCTCTTCTGGTAAATCAGCGCCCGGTATTCCTCGAAGGTCGCCTGTTCCAAGGCGTGCATCCTTTCTCGATGGGTTCCAGCCGCCCTGGGCCTTGCCGCTGGCAGTGGCAGACGCCCGGCGAGATCGGGCTGATTCACACGCTTTTCCCGGCCTTGGCAAGCACCTCGCGGATTTTCGATACGATGGCCGCAGGCTCAAAAGGCTTTATGACGTAATTCGTGGCGCCGGCCTTGAGCGCGTCAATTACGCGGGCCTTTTCCGCCTCGGTAGTTACCATGATAATCGGCATGGTGTGTCCCGCGGCACGGATCTCACGGATGGCATCGATGCCCAGCATTTTCGGCATGTTCCAATCCATCAGCACGAGGTCGTACTCCGCCTCCTTGGTCATCCTCACCCCTTCCTCGCCATCGGCCGCCTGATCCACATCTGTTATCTCTGCGCGGCTCAGCGCGCCGATGAGAACCTTTCGCATGACCATAGAGTCGTCCACCACGAGTACTTTCATGAGTGGTTTCCTTTCGTCGCTTCCATCTCGAAGGTCACGCGCATCGTGAATTCGCCCAGGTCGCTGTCGAATAAGACATCGAGCCACATGGATTTTGACGGGTACTCGACGCTGAAACTGTTCCCCCGGACAATGGTGGGCAGGCTCAAGTCGATAAGCGGGCCCTCCCCATTGTTAAGGCGGGCCTTGGCCGAACCCGCCACGATGTTGACCACCTCGGCGATGGCGTCCGAGACCGTGTCGTCCACAATGGTTACATCGGAGTCCAGTAACCGGTTCACGACTTTGAGGGCCGTGTCCACCGGGAATGCCAGCGCCACCATGCCGCGCGCGGCACCGCTCAGGCCGATAAGCGCCATGATGTCACGCGGATTCGATCCGCCCTTCGACACCCCCACCGTGCCGCGCTGGACCTTGGCATCGAGCATCGTCCCGAACAGTTCGTAGACGCTTTCGATAAATGGATTAATATACTCCACTTGCATAGAATACGGCTCCTGCTTTCTGTCGCGTAATACCTAAATTCGCGCGCTGGTTAGGGATTCGCTCGCCGGCTGATCCGCACCACCGCCGTTGCGCCCGCCGAAGGCAGCGTGCTCCGTCGCAAGTTTCACCAAGCCGGCGATGTCAAGGATCAGGCCCACTCTCCCGTCCGGCATGATGGCGCCGCCGGCGAGCCCCGGCGTGCCTTGCAGCGTCTCGCCGAGTGACTTGATCACGATCTGCTGTTGTCCAAGGAGATCGTCCACCAGAAGCCCCGTCTGCTGTCCGTCCGCTTCGACCACCACCACGATACCCGCCGCAAGATCGCGGATTGCGCCGGGCACCTCGAGGATGCGTTCCAACCGGTGCACGGGCAGCAGATTGCCTTGCATCCGGACAGCTTCGCCGCGTTCGATCACACTGACGATCTGATCCGGGGTAGGGCGTAGCGAGGTCACGATGGACAGGGTGGGGATGATGTAGCGCTGCTGGCCCACACGTACCACCATGCCGTCAATTATCGCCATCGTTAGCGGCAGGCGAATGGTAAACTTCGTGCCGTGCCCCGGCGTGCTGCTTATGTCCACTTCGCCGCGCAGCGCCTCGATGTTTTTCTTCACGACGTCCATCCCGACGCCGCGGCCCGAGACATCCGTGATTTGCTGCGCGGTTGAGAATCCCGGCAGGAACACGAGATTCAAGATTTGGCGTTCGGAGAGCACATCGCCTTCAGCGACGAGCCCGCGGTCCCGGGCCTTGGCGAGGATAGCATCCGAATTCAGGCCGCGCCCATCATCCTCCACTTCCACGTAGATGCTGCCGCCCTTGTGAAACGCGCGCAATGTGATGCGGCCAGCCGGCGCTTTGCCTGCACGCGTGCGGTCTTCCGGCGAGGACTCGAGCCCGTGGTCGACGGCATTGCGTACCATGTGGACCAGTGGGTCGCCGATCTTGTCGATGACGCTCTTGTCGAGTTCCGTGTCGTCACCCTCAGTGATAAATTCGGCCTTCTTTCCCGCCTTCTTGGCGAGATCGCGCACCAGCCGGGCCATTTTCTGGAAGGTAGCGCGAATGGGCACCATGCGCAGAGACATGCCCATTTCCTGCAATTCCCGCGTAATCTTGTCCAATTGCGCGAGGTACCCCACAAGTTCCCCGCCCCCGTTGCTTTCCTGTAAGGCGGATTGCGAGACCATCGCCTCGGCGATGACCAGCTCGCCTATCGCGTCGATGAGCTGGTCCAGGCGGTCCGCATCGACCTTCACCGGTTCACGCGAGTGCGCGGCGCCTTGCTGCTGCATGCGCTGGCTGCGCAGGGCCCGGGCCACGTCGCGCGCCTCGGCATCTCCGCCCTGCACAAGCACCTCGCCCAGTTTCGGCCCGGAGCGGGTCTTCGCCTGTTCATCCAGAGCCGTCTCGACATCCGTGTCTTTCATCGCGCCCGCATCCACCAGGATTTTGCCGATCTTGCCGAGCGAGGGATCCTCCCGTTGTGCAGCGAGCGCCGCTGCCACCTGTTCGGGCGTGGCCTTCCCGGTTTGCGCCACCACCTCGCCGAACTTCTGGGCAGCCAACCGTTCGCGCTGGTAATCCAGCGCCCGGCGGACGGCCTCCGGCGGTGCCGTTCCGCTTGCCTCGAGTATCTCTCCGAGCTTCTGATCCGGCGCGCACGGCGGCAATTCCGCAGCGACTTGCCTTACATCCTCTTCGCCCGCTGTAATCCGCCGGATGGTCGCGGCCAGCTCGGCCAAGCCATCTTCTGTCTCGAGGCTGCCACCGCTTGTAAGTGCCTCGTCCACATGGCGCACCAGCTTGTTGAGCATGTCCACTGCATCGAAGGTAATGTCCTTCGCCGCATCGATAAGTTGCAGTTCGTGCCTGCGCGCTTTGTCCAGCAGGTTTTCCGCTTCGTGCGCAAGTGCCTGAATTTCTTCCAGCCCCAGAAAGCCCGCAACCCCCTTGATGGTGTGGAAGGCCCGGAATACGGCATTCATCGCTTCCGTATCGTCGGGGTCCGACTCGAGCGTGAGCAGGTGTACATCCGCATTATCCAAGTGCTCGGTGGCCTCGGACACGAAATCACGCAGCAGATCCGTATCCCCTTCCAGAATGCTCGGGCGATCCGGGCCGCCCGCCGGTGCCTGCGTACCCGCGGCGGCGTCATTCTTCACAGGCGCTGGCTCTTCACTCCCCGGATCAAGCCCCAGCTCGCGCGGCCACACGTCATCCCCGGGTGCTTCGTTCTGGCGCAAAAAGGTCTGGAACACCCCCGCCGTCTCACCGACGACGCGCAGTGCTTCCGCTGGATCCGGCGCATCGGAAAGGATAACCTGTTCCACCATCGCGGCGGCGGCATTGGCGGCCGCCGCGGCGCGTTCGAGACCCTCGGCCGCAGCCCAACGCGCGGTCTCCTGCAAACCGGAATGGACCTCCGCCAATGCCGGCAAATCCGTTGCGTCCGCAAGGACCAGGCCCTCGGCCAGTTGTTCCACCGTCTTTTGGATTGCGTGGGTATCCATAGCGTCCTCTGTTTGCAATGCCCCCAGATCCGGAAAGCCTGCGCGGAATCAGCCGAATCCCAGCCACCCCCCTCTCATCATAGCTGATCAATCCAGTCCGAGCGCCCCGCCGTACGCACCTCTATCAACGCGATGCCGCCATCTCAAATCACAACCGGCACGGGGCCCGTCACCGATTCGTTCAGTTTACATGTGCGCACCTTGGCCTGGCAACTCGTCTTGCCATTGACCATCCGCCCCATGGGAGCACGATTCGTGCCATATCGCGACAACGGACGCGCCCCCCATTCCAACACTATTGGCCCTTGTTGACCGGGCTGGGGCCACGCCATAACCCCATGGTATCGAAATCCAGTCTGGCATATCAGACGGCAGACTGCAATGGAAGATTTTTCACGGTTCGCGCATTCTTGTGGGTGAACCCGGCACATACGTGCGTCAAGTGGAACCCCCTTTGCCTAAAAGCCCTCCCCAGAGTATCCTGGGCACTGCTGGTCCAGGAAAGATATAGCGTTCGCAGCCTTGGTGCATATCTTGCTTACACTTTATGGGATTCTCCAGGGAATTCCGGGTTGGGAACGGCATAGTGGAAAGGGGTACGTTGCTTTGATGAACACTTGCAGCGGAAGCGAGACCGGCGGGAACAAGGGGAAAGCGACTGTTCTGCTTGTGGACGACGAGGCGAGCACCCTCAATGTGGGGCAGCGCATGTTACAACGGCTGGACTGCCACGTGCGCACCGCTTGCAGTGGCCCGGAAGCTGTGGACACTTACCGCGAGTACGGCGCAACCATTGACCTGGTCATGCTCGACCTCAACATGCCGGGCATGGACGGCGAGGAGACCCTGGGCGCCCTGCGAGCGATAAATCCCGGCGTACGCACTGTCATTTCCAGCGGCTATACCCCCTTGGAAGTTGCCGCCCACCTCACACAACCGCCCCCCTCCGAGTATCTTCAGAAACCATACAAGCTGGCGATGCTCCGGCAGACCCTCAAGAATGTCCTCGGGCAGTAGCGCGCAGAGGCGCGGCGCAGGCGCCACGGTGCACACGGTTACCAGTCACGGGCCACTACTGTCCAAGACACTTTCATGGTAACCGTTGCAGCATAGCAACAGACCGTCATTCCCGCACAGGCGGGAATCCAGAGCCCGCCTTACCGCGTTCCCGGCGTTTTTCTGGATGCCTGCTTTCGCAGGCATGACGAAATTGACGAAAGTCTCTTTATGGAAGTAAAGGTCTCGAGAATAGGCGGGCGCCGTCCGGCCTGAGAATAAGCGCCGGAATGTATGTTCTCTGCGCGCATTCTGGACAAGAGCGTCACCGGTTATTCTCATCCGCCATTATCGGGACATGTGCTGCGCGTACCATGTCAGCCAAAATGGGCAACCCACGCAACCCGGGAATTGCTCAGTAACAGCCTGTGAAAGTGCCCTCGACACTTCGAATATGGAAGCCCTTGTTGCGGGGCACATTGCACCCGGGGCGTTGCCGCCGGTGAAGCACGGCGTCAAAAGGGCCGGGGCGGGCCGTCATAGGGCGGGGCGCCGCGCTGCTCGAGGGGGCGGTCCTCTAACGTTGTTGCCGTGGGATCGTCGGTATCCGGCGCCTCGATGAAGCCGTAATAGCGCCCCATCCAGTAATGGTCGAGCCAGGGCGTGGGCAGCGCGGCCTTCCGTCCGCCCGAGCCGCCATCGAGCGCGAGCATTCTGCCGGGGCGCCGCGGCTGGGTAGCGCGTGGCGACATCGCCTTGGGCGAGGGTGTACTTGGGCCCACGGCATAGGAAACATAGCCCGGCTCAGGATGCAGGTCCGTCCGCTGCGAATTGCTGTAGTCGTACTTAATCAGGTCCATAGGCCATTCGCGCAGAAACTGCACTCCCTCCGCTTCTTCGCATTGGTGGCCGGTCATGATCCCGTACAGGAAGTTGAACCAGGGATGCTTCTGAATGCGCAAAACCTCCCACGTGCGCTCGAGACTGCGCAGATACAACGCGCGCAGCCAGTCCTGCTCCGCGTACTTGATGAGCGGATAATAGGCGAGAAAGGCGAGCCGATCGTCCCACGGGGTGATGTAGTCCGGCGGGAACGTGAGCTTCTGCCGCACCGTATGATCATGGTAGCGCCAGTCCAGCAACTGCTCGAGCGCATGGCGGTAGTAGTCGTCGCCGATCACACCGATGGCGGTGTGTGCGTAGGATTGCGCTTCCATGCCGTTGAGTCCGCGCGCATACATGCCGTAGGGGCGTTGCAGATACTCGGGGTCCCAGCGGCTCCACCGGGTGAGCTGATCTCCCATGTCGCGCAGTTTCCAGCCATTGTCTATGATGTGGCGTGCGATGCGTTCGATGTGCTCGCGCGCACGTTCCTTTTCCGGGCCTTCCGGCGCCAGCGTGTGGAACACGTCCATGGCGAAGAAATGCGCGCTGACCTCATCGCTCGAGGTATCGCCTTTCCACTCGAAGTTGCCGTCCGGCGTGGGGGTCCAGCGGGCGGGCAAGCCGCCGGAGCCCGAGGTGGATTTGGTGCCCTCGTCGCCTTGTTCCGACCAGATCGCGCGGGCTGGAAAGCCGGAAATGGGCGTGACTTCCTCGAGCCAGATCATCGCGTTGAATGCGTCCAGCGCGTTTTCCCAGTCTTCCTCCGCGCCGGTGACCGCCCACTTGAAGGTCATGGCCGTGAGGTGAAACATGGTGGCCGTGCCGTCGTTGTCGCTGATCGAGCGCCGCCACTCGCCATCGCCCTTGAGCTTAAGCTGGTGCACAAACCCCATGCGCTTGTGGCCCCACTCCTCGAGCCGGCGCTCGTAATAGGCTGCCTTCTTGCGCAGGGTATACGGTTCGTAGCGGATAATGCCGAGGCCGCCGTCAGTGGCGATGTAGACCACCTCGCCGCCCACGGCGATATCGTTCACCCGGTCATTGGGCAGCCACCGCTCGCCGGCGAAATAGTGGAACTCATCGGCATTGACCTGGCGCACGGCGCCCCAGGTCGTGCCTATCCACAGGTCGTCGTCAAAGCCTTCCGCGAGGCACGTCGTATCCTCATATGGAAGGCCCTTCTTGCCGTCCAGGGTGGTCATCGCCATGCCACGCAACACGCCTAAGCCCCTGTCGGTGGCAATTAGCAGGCGGTTGCCGATGGACAGCATGTCGCGCATCGTCTTCGAGGGGGGCAACCCCCAGTCCATGACACGGGGATCAACGGTCTCGTTATCGAGTAAGACAATATCGTTCTCTTGCAGGACATACAACGTTTCGCTGTGCGCTGCTATCCGCTTCACGGGGCCTATCCGTTCCGGACGCCACCGCACTTCCCGGCCGTCGTCAAGCTCCTTCATGACGTGCGTGCCATCCGGTAGATGCTTGGTGATGTTGGTCGACCGGAACCCGATGTCGGGCTCGACATTGACCAGGCCGCCCTCGATGTAGCGGAAGACATCGTCGCGCGTGGCCGCATGCACGACACCTTGCACCGTGCAGGCATCCACGAACGCGCTGTCGCTGAGTTGTTCGAGATCCTCCCCCGCGAAGCGGTAAAGCCCGGTATCCGCTATACCCCATAGTGCGCCCTCGAGCACGCGCAGCCGGTGAACACCTTCTGGCGAGTCCGCAATTGGCCGCAGGTCATCGCCCGCCAGCTCGTACACACCATCGCCCAGACTGACATACACCGTGCCGTCGTATACGGCGGCGGTCAAGACCGGCGTCTCCGTGGCAATCTGCTCGCCGAATTCCTGCAAGTAGACTTCGTCGCGCACGGGCGTCCAGCGGCGTTGCCCGGCGTCGCGCAGATACGGGTCAGTGGCGCTGGCCGTCAGGGCGGTTACCACAAGTACGGCGGCGGTCACAATGGTCATCATGCGAAAATACATTACAACACTCCTGTTTTGCCTTGCCGGTAAACACAATGGCGAACAAAGCGCGGATGCCCGATTCCCCGGCTTGTGTTGTTTCTTATGGGTGCCGTTCTTCAACTACCACGCCATAACGAAAAGTAACGCCCAAAGAGGCCTGTCCTCGCGAGTCCGCGAGCAGGGGGTGTCCCTTGGATGCGTAGTTGTAGAACATATGTGACGCGTTTGCGCAAGCCCGTGCGTGTCATTGAAAGACCCAGCACACCGGTAGCAGAGCATCTGCACCCTTTCTTATGGAACGCTTTGGCCGTATGGCATGCGGCGGGCGCAACCGCTTCCAACCATGTGAGCGCAGCCCCGGCAAAACCCCGGACACCAGCGTCCATCATGACAGCCACTTGCACAACGGCGAAAGCGCTACAGGTTTTCGACAACTACTGCAAAATAACGAGGACTGCGTGGCTTGTCAAACCATTGTGCATTCCACCAGCATTCCGCCCATACCCGCCATAGCACGCGCGCCGAGGTTATCGGGGGCCGGGTAACTTCCGGCACGTCGACTCTGTTACACTATGGAGCAGCAGGACGCGCCCCAAGCTACTGCCGCGTGTTTTCCAAAGAAAACCAAGTAGGGGAGAAAGAGTCATGAAGAAGACCATCGCTGTATCCGTCGTGCTCTGCGCACTCGTGCTTGGCCTCGTGGCGCCGCAAACCGTCCTGGCCCACTGCCAGATACCCTGCGGCATCTACGGCGACCAGTTGCGCATCGAGCAGTTGAAAGAGCATATCACCACCATCGCGAAGTCGATGCGGCTCATCGAGGAGCTCTCCGCTGCGGATGCCGCGGCGAATACGAACCAGATCGTGCGTTGGGTCATGAACAAAGAGGAGCATGCCGGCGAATTCGTCGAGATCATCGAGTACTACTTCATGCAGCAACGCATCAAGCCGCTCGAGGAAGGTGAAGAAGGGTATCGGGAATACGTGAAGCAGGTGGTCCTTTGCCACCACATGCAGGTTGCTGCCATGAAGTGCAAGCAGAGCACCGACCAACAGTATACGCAGCAGCTCAGCGAACTCGTGGACGCGTTCGCCAAGAGCTACTTCGATCCCGAAGACTACGAGCACCTCGAGCACCACCACGGCCAGGAATAAGTGCGCAGCTGCGGGTATTTCGAGGACACTGCGGATTAAAGCCTCACGCGGGCGGCGCCCACCCCCCAGGGATGGGAGGCGTGTTCCCTGGGTGGTGGTTAGGGGTTCCGGGTTTGAGAAGACTTGGGATTAGGGGGCTGGGGCTTGTTTCCGGAGCGCCGACGGCTCAGGTTATGGAGACCCTTACCCAAGCTCTGAAAACGCGTACCATGAAGACTTGCAATTCTTTAGTGCCTTAGGCACTGACTCGTATAAAGAACAACAAGAAGTGATTCGGGCACCTTGTGTAAGCTCTAGCACGGCTGTTTCTTAGGGCCAACGGCCCG
>CAZMVU010000088.1:0-17933 GCA_964569295.1 uncultured Nitrospirales bacterium | reverse complement strand
AGCGGGTCCCGCAAATCCCCTGTTCCTCAAGACTTCCCAATTTCCCAATTGGCTCGGAACTGCGCCGGCTTGGATAAAGCGCACGAAATATTCTAAGCTGTGGCACGATACCGGCCAACGAGCGCCCACACACCAGGCACAGGAGAAAATGAGGATGCGCTACACAACGACCCGACGCGATTTCATACGCACCACGGCCCTCAGCGCGGCAGCCGCCGGCATGGGCCGGGCGGCCTTCGCCCAGGCCAATACGCAACAAGGCGCAGATGCGGAAACGCAACCGGCAACCGGCGGCGCCGGCAAAAAGCGGGATTTCAAAATCTCGCTCGCCGGCTGGTCGCTGCACCGCACCATCGGCCGGGGCGACGACAAGGTGGACATGCTCGACATGCCGAAGATGACCAAGGAAGAATTCGGTATCGATGCCATCGAACTGGTGAACGGCATGCTCTCATCGACGGACGAAGACTACTTCAAGCAATTGAAGCAAAACGCCGCGGATCATGATGTCCAAATCCTGCTTATCATGGTCGATGGCCAGGGGAACATCGGCGCAGCCAAGAAACGCCACCGCGACGTCGCTGTCAAACGCCACAAGTTCTGGATCGACCAGGCGGCCATGCTCGGCTGCCACTCGATCCGCATGAACTGGAAGGGCGAACCGAAGGGTGTCATGGAGGATGCGGAGCTGCTCGACATGTTCATCGATCGTTCGGCGCCGGGCTTCCGCGAATTGTGCGCGTATGGCGAGCGCAAGAACATCCATGTGTTGCTCGAAAACCACTGGGGGCCGTCGTCCTATCCCGGCGCGGTCGAGAAGCTCGCCGCCGCCATCGACCACCCGCGTTTCGGCACGCTCCCGGACTTCGGCAATTTCCCGGATGATGTCGACCGTTATGAGGCCGTGGACCGGCTCATGCCCTTTGCCAAGGCGCTTTCGGCCAAGTGCTATGACTTCGACCCCGACACGGGCGAGGACACGCAAATCGACTTCGAGCGCATGCTGGAAATCTGCGTGGACAAACACGGCTACAACGGCTGGATCGGCATCGAGTACGAAGGCAGCGAGCTCGGCGAAATCGCGGGCGTCAAAGCCGCCAAGGCCCTGCTCGAAAAACACCGGTAACCCGTTTCACACGCGGGCGTGCCGGGCACGATGCCAACCGGCACGCCGCCGTGTCCGGCCCCTACCGCGCCTTCAATGCCGTGAAGGCGGCATCGGCGATGGCCCAGGTCTGCTCGAGATCGGCGCCGGTGTGCGCGGTAGAGACGAACCAGTTGTGGTGTGACGTGAAATAGGCGCCGCGGCGCGTGCACTCGGCGCACCAGTCCTGATGCAGCATCATCGTGGGATCCTCGGTGATCCGGTAGTAGGCCATGCCCGGGTCGCCGGTGACCTTGAGCGTATAGCCATGGCTGCGGGCGACATCGACCAGCCCTTCGTTGAGTTTGCGGCCGATCTCCTGAAGCCGCTCAGGGCCGCCGATTTCCTGGAGCTCCTGAAGCGTGGCGCGCGCGGCCGCCATGGGCCCCGCCGAGAACCAGTAACTGCCGGTGTGGAATACACGGGCCGCGTCGTTCTTCAGCGCGTCGGCTCCCACAAGCGCGGAGATGGGGTAGCCGTTGGCGATGGCCTTGCAGAAGCAGATGAGGTCCGGCTTGAACCCGAAGTACTCGCACGACCCGCCCATATGCATGCGGAAACCACAGCGGACATCATCGATAATAAACACGATGCCGTGCGTGCGGAGGATTTGCTCGACCTGTTGCCAATACCCGTCGGCGGGCATTTCGCTGTCGGCGTAGACGGGGTGATGATACGGCGTGGCGATGAACCCGGCCACTTCGCCGTCATGCTGCGCGATGGCCTGTTCGAGCGCGGCCACGTCGTTCCACGCAATGCGAATGGTGTTGGCGTGGTCTTCCTCGGCCACCCCGTGGTGTCCCATGGCCTGCATCCAGGGGGAAGTGCCGTGGTAGTGCCCCTTGATGGCGATGATCTTGCGCCGGCCCGTGGCGGCGCGGGCGATCATGGTGGCGTAGTTGGTCATATCGGCGCCGTTCTTCGCAAAGAACGCCCAATCCGCCATGGGCACGAGATCGACCAGGAACTCGGCCAGATCGATCATCTGCGGTGAGGCGAGGCTGAGCGTATCGGCCTCGCGCATCTGCGCCTGGTAGGCCTCGTCGACTTTCGCGTGGGCGTAGCCGAGAATCATGGGGCCGTAGGCGCACATGTAGTCGATGAACGCATTGCCGTCCACGTCCCAGAACCGGCTGCCTTGCCCGCGCACACCGAAAAAGGGGTAGGCTTCCGCAGGAATGCACGGGGCCGGGCTGAAATGGCCATAGATGCCGCATGGAATCACCCGGGAAGCGCGTTCGAAAAGCGCCCGGGACTGCGGATAGTCGTAGGTGCCGGCCTGGGTTTCGGGCGTGTTCGTGCCAGATGCCATGGGGTGAACTCCATTGATAAAGTAGATGCGGCTTCCTGCCGCATTATAAAGAGGCTGGAAGCCTCTTCTGCATCACTTCAGATAACGCTCGACGCGATCGAGGATCAAGCCCACACACTCGATGATCGGCACCTGGCCCTTGAGTGCGAGTTGCCCCCGGCCGATTGCCTGCCAGGAATCCACCTGGCCGCTGAGCACGGCGTGGGCCGCATCGCCATCGCGGAAGTCCATATAGGCCGTCGCGTCTTTGGGTTCACCCTTGCCCACGGTAATCGCGCCATCGTGCACTTGCAACCAGGCCGCCGGGCCGTCCGGCAGCACGCGCACCACCATGACGCCCTCGGGCAGACCGGCGGCAATCTGCTGCGAGAGCGGTTCATGCTCCGCCAGAACCTTCACGGCATATATGCCGGTGTACAGCGTGAGCGCCGTGTGGATCTTGCGGAAGTCGTTGTTCTGCAAGCGGCAGGGTTCGGGCTTGAGGTAGTATTCGAGGCGATCGGTGAGGCGCGCAAATTCCTTTGAGAGGAAGCGCAGCTTCGTGAAACCTTTGAGCGGGACCGGCTTGCCTTGGCCATCGAACATGCGGTTGAGGTGCTCGGGCGAAAAGAAGAAGAGCCGCACCGCCGGGCTTGGGCGCGCACCAACGCCATGGGTACACACGCCGTCCTTGAAGGCCACGCAGGCCCTGGGACCGCCGGACACACAGAACTGGATAGAAATATCCCAATCGCTCGTGAGCGCCGCCATGTCGGCATCGAGACGAACCAGATCCTCGAGGTTCTGCAACACCGCACACAGGTTCAGATGCGCCTTTATATGCGCCTCGGCCATTGCGTTTTCGCCTTTGTTCGGCATGGGCTATTCGAGATACCCCAGTGCCTCTAACTGCTCCATTTGGGCGTCCGGCACAGGATCATCATCCGCTTCGGACGCGGCGGGTTCCTCCCCACCATCAGTAGACTCGCCCGCATCCCCGGCGGTTTCCCCGGCGGTGGCCTCGAGGTGCTCCTCGAGCAGGCCGTGCAGGCGCCGGTGCATATCCACATGCGCGGGATCTCGTACCAAGTTCTGATCCCAATTCTCGAGCGGGTTCTGTTCGAGGTCATACAGCTCAATGGGCGGCATATTGCGGAAGTACTTTTCGCCTTCGTCCATGTAGATAAGTTTCCCGCCGCGCGTGCGCACGGCCACAGCGCGGTTGCTCTCGAGTTCGTTGTGCGCGTAGCTCTCGCTTATGCCGCTGTTGGCCGGGTTGTCATCCGGATCGAACAGGGGGATGCCGCGCACGGCTTCGGGTATCGGTGCCCCGGCATACTGCAGCATGGTGGGCATCAGATCGATGTGACGCGCCATACCGTCCACACGCCGGCCGCCATGCTTGTTCCCTGGCAGCTTGATTATGTACGGCACATGGATCATCTCCTCGTACAGGGTCTGCCCATGCCACCAACCGCCGTGATCCGCAAATTCTTCGCCGTGGTCGCTGATGACCATGATAAGCGTGTCTTCATACAGCCCGCGTTCCTTGAGCTCATCGAACAGCCGGCCCATGTGTTCATCCATATGCTTAATGTCCGAGACATAGGCGTTATCCATGGCCTTATCGAGCGCTAAGTCGGGATGCGCCAGGTCGCGGCGCGCATAGCCGCCGCCGGCCGCGCTGGGATCCATGAACGGATCATGGGGATCCATATAATGGATATAAGCATAGAAGGGCGCGTGGTCCGGCCGCCTCTCGCCATCGATCCAGTCGATAAGGTAATCGGTCACGTCTTCAGCCGGCCGGTAGAAGTCGCGCACGTTGAGCGCCTTGCCCAGTATCTTGCCTTCGACGAGGCCGACAACGCGCCGCGCTATCTCGTAGATGGTGAGGCGCGCTGCCGAGGGCGTGGCGTAGAGGACGCGGCGGGGTGCGAGATCGATATATTCGATATGCCCCTGGTCGAAGTTGAAGTACGCGCGGGTATTGGGGTTGTTCGGGAAGCCAACCGTATAGTAACCGGCATCGCGCAATACCTCCGCCACGGTGTCTACTTCATCGGGCAGGCTGGCAGCCTTGGTGTAGGCGGTGTGCTCCTCGGGATACAGGCCCGTGAATATCGTGGCGAAGCTCGGTTTCGTCCACGAGGCCTGTGCAAACCCCCACTCGAACAACAGGGCATCTTCGGCAAACGCCTCAATGGCCGGCAACGTGGCCGATGGCGGCCGGTAAGGGTTCATCGGCTGGGGCGTGGGCTCCCAGTCCGCGGGCAGTTCCATCGGCAGAGCAAAGTCTGGCGCGTCCACATCCACCACGGGCGCCTCGGCCGGCGGATCGGTCTCGGCCGGCGCCGTGCCGGTAGCGTCTGTATCGAGATAGCCGAGCGCCTCGAGCTGTTCGCGCTGTTCAGGCGTCATACCGTCGCCCGCCGGGGCGAGGGCCTGGGTATTCCCGGCGGGAACAGCGGCATCCTCTACCTCGGCACGCACCACCGTTTCCCCGATGTCTTCCGCCACGCCGTCATCGCCGCCGCCTGACGCGGGCGCCGGCGCATCGGCCACGGCCTCAACCAACGCGTCCATGCGGTCATGGCCTTCGGCGTCCTTATATATGCGCAGGTAATCAGCACGCAGGGCGTCCAGCCCGATAAAAATGATGTTCGGCCCCTGCGCCTGCGCCGGCGGTTCAAAGGCCGCAGTTTCCCGGGGCGGCTGTGTCGCTTGTGCCAGGAAATAGGTGCCCGTGATCGACCCGCCCAGCAACAACAGGGCGAGCAGTGTGACCACAACCGGCTTGTTCCGGGCGATCCACCCGACAATGACGGCCAACAGCGCCGCCACGAGAAACGCTTCGAGAATGAGGCCCATCGTGCCCTGGCCCACGGCCAGAAGGAACTCGCGATCGATCGGGCTTTCGCCGAGCACATCGCGCTGGTAGCGCCAGAGCCCGAAGACCAAGGCGCCGATACCGGCCGCCACACCGAAAACCATGCCGAAGGCCACCTGCCATGCAGGAAAGCGATCCGCGATAAGGAACAGGAACAGGAACCCCGCGGCAATGGCCAGGCCCAGCCCGGCGAACAAAGCGCCGTAGGCTATGGCGCCCCACCAGAACATGCCCGTTTCGGCGAAACCGCCCGCGCCGATAGCCGTGCGCAGGCCGTCGAGCGTCCAAACGCCGTTCGATGTGAACGTTTCCAATACACCGGCGTTGTACAGCAGCCAGCCGGACTCCGCCAGCGCGACGAGTATGCCGACAAACGCGCCGGCAAACACGCCACAGAAGAGGGTGCCGAAGACCTTGCGCCGGTAAAAGCGGATCTCGTCTTGACCCAGGTTCAGATCCACGACCGGCCCTTCCGCGGCACGGGCGCGCAACTCCGCCACATCGGCCTCGAGCTGCTCCTTGCTCGGGCGGCCACCGAACAGCAGCAAGGGCACGCTGAGCACGTAGGGCACGAATTCGCCGGCCCAGAGACCGAGGTGCGTCATACCGATACCGAGCGCCGGCGCCACTTTGGCCCCGATCACCGCCGCCCCCACGAACTCACGCACGCCCAGGCCGGACACTGTCGGTGTGAGCACACTGAGCCCGATGATGAGCGAACTGGCGAAGAGCACCTCCTGCAGCGTAATCTCGCTCACGCCCATGGCCATGCGGCAGCCGAAGTACATGAAAATGGTCCCGGTATGCACCAGAATTCCGAAGAGCACCGCCAGCATCAGCGTGAACTTACGTCCGCTGTAGGTTGTCGCGGCTACACCCAGCTTGTTGACCTTGGTGCGGATGAAGCCGGGCGTGGGGATGCTCGCCATACCCACCTGGATTACCCGGGGATTCAGCAGAAGCAGCAGGCCCACCACGAGCACACCCAACGGAATGACCAGCGCAAATGGCAAGGCCGATAGCTGAACACCGAGCAGGTGCCAGCCGAGCGGGAGGGTGACCAGCAGGATAAAGCTCAACGCGATGAAGCCGATGATCTTCTCGACCACAATGACCGTGGTGCATTTCAGCCATTCGCCCGTGTAGCGCGATGACTCGACGAGCCGGAAACCATCGAGCCCGAGTGTGCCGGGCAGAAAGAGGCCGATGGCCCGGCCCATGAACCACAGGTAAATCATATAGACCAGCGGCATCTTGAGCTGTTGGCCGCGCAGCAGCAGTTTCCAGCGGATTACCCCCGCCGTGATTCCCAGCAGTTTGACGATACACGCGAAACCGAGCCAGAAGCCCACGCGCCCAGGATGGTTGACGAAGGCGTCCTTGATGACATTGAACACATCGGTAGGATTGACTTCGCCGAAGAGGCCCTTGTCGAAGCCCAGCCATTCCGGCCGAAAGATAAACACAAAAATGGCCACAACCAGGGCCAGCCGCACCGCCATCCCGAGGTATCGTTTCATGGGTATGAAAGTCCTTCCGCTGCTGCCGCTTACATACTAACCACCCCCGCCCGAATGCTGTGGACTCGAGAGCCGCAAGATAGCACAAACCGCGCGAACGGCACAAAAGCCAAGCGCAATCCACGAAGGTTATAGCGGGAGCGTGCCATGCAGGGCCGGTTGAAGCCCCGCCCAGGCCCATGCTAGACTTCGCCATCTAGTTGGCACGCGGGTATTTGACGCTGGCTGGCGTTCTCCGCTGGCCGCTTTAACAAGCCCGCCACGGCGTAGACCGGACACGGCTGCTCATGAATCTCCCTATGCGCTTCCCCAACCCCACAACCCACACGCTGCTTATGCTCTTCGCGGTGGCGTCGGCGTTCGTGGCCGCCGCCGCGCCCCGGCATTTCGTCGCACACCACAACACCACCCCGCCGCCTGGCGCCGCCGAACACGCGCTGCCGCTGGCCGATGTGGCCGGTTTGCCGGGAACGCACTTCGAGAACGATGTGCTCACCGTCTCCTCGGAGCAGGGCTTCGGCTTCAATCTCGCCATCAACGCGCGCGACTTCAATGTGCTGCACGTGCGGATGCGGGCGGCTGCATCGGGCCGGTGCCGCGTCACCTGGACCTCGGACGTCGAGACCCGCTTCGAGAAGAATACGGGAATCGAGGCGCCGGTGCTGCGCGGCGAGGATTTTCAGGAGCTTTCTATCCGCCTGGATGAGCACCCCGGCTGGACGGGTTCGGTGCAGAAACTGGGCTTCGTTCCCTTGGATACGGAAGGTGTACCGGTCGAGATAGCCGCACTCGTACTGGACTGGACGCCACACCCCGACGAGCCCCTGCGCCATACAATTGCGTATGACAACCGGCGTGTCACCCGGGAGGTGGTCCGCGGTACGCCGCACCCCTGGACGGTCACGCTCCCGCCGCGATCGCGCCTGAACCTGTATGCGGCCGTGCATGAGCGCGGATGGACGGAGTACACCTCGGATGGGCTCGCCGTCGCGGTGCGCGCACGCGATGCGGACGGCAACAGGCTGATCGAGAAGCGCCTCACGCTGAAGCCCCGGGAGAACCCGGATCACCGCGGGTGGCAGCGGGTGACGCTCAATCTGTCGGAATGGGCGGAACAAGAGGCGGTCATCGAATTTGACGTGGACCATCTCGAAACGGCCGAAGGTGACTTCGCACTGTGGGGCAACCCGGTAATCTTCAGCGCGCCGGAGGAAGACAGCGAAGAAGTGCAGGGTACCCCGGTCTTCCTCATCTCGCTGGACACCGTGCGGGCGGACCACCTGTCGGTATACGGCTACGAACGCGACACTACCCCCGCACTTGCGGCGTGGGCTGGGGGGGAGGCGGTGGTCTTCGAGAATGCTATCGTCGAGGATGCCTGGACCCTCCCGGCGCACATGTCCATGCTCACCGGCCTCTACCCGAAGAACCATAGTGTCACGCGCCAACGCGACCTCAGCGAAAATGTGCGCACCATGCCCGAGCGCCTGCGCCACGCCGGCTACCTCACCGCCGGATTCACCAGCATATCGTGGTGGCTCGAGCCGGAGCGCGGCTTCGAGCAGGGGTTCGGGGTGTATGAAACGCCGAACCCGTACCGGCACGGCTTCAAGACAAACGCCCGCGCCTGCGCATGGCTCGACAACCACCCAAGCCAGCGGGTCTTTGTGTTTCTCCACAACTACGACGCCCACTCGAAATCGCACACCCAGGGCTTCACCTTGCCGTATCAGGCGGATATGCCCGAGTACCGCGTCTTCTCGAAGGACTTTGACCCGCCGCCAGAGCTGGCACGGCCCGGGTTGGGCCCCCTGCCGGCCAGCGAGTTTCTCATTGCGGCGAACAAGCAGCAGATCACCGTGACCGGCGAAGAGCGCGACTACATGGTGGCGCTGTATGACGACACGCTGCGCATGATCGATGCGGAGCTGGCGGCGTTCTTCGCGGATTTGAAGCGCCGCAACCTCTATGACGATGCGCTCATCATCCTCACAGCGGACCATGGCGAGGCCTTCGGCGAGCATGACATGTACATGCACGAGCAGGCCTATGAACATTGCAGCCGCGTGCCGCTCATGATCAAGTTCCCCGGCGGCCGCTTTGCGGGTACACGCTTCAACCCGCCGGTGCAGACTGTAGACTTTTACCCGACCATGCTCGATGTGCTCGGCTTGCCCGTGACGGATGCCCCATCCGATGGCCAAAGCCTGCTCGCCCTGCTCGAAGAACGCGCCGAACCGCGCACCATCGCGTATACCCGCCGCCATGATGTCAACGCCGTGCGCACGCACCACTGGAAGTACCTGCATGACGTGCGCCGGGATACCCACGAGCTGTATCACCTCGGCGAGGATCCCGCCGAGCAGCACAACCGCTACAAGAAGGCGCCCAAAGCGCTCGAGCCGCTTGTCCGTGAGATGCACACCTTCTATAACCTCGACACCAGCGGCTGGCATGTGCGGCTGCACGCCGGCGCGCAAGCCATGAACATCGCGGTGCAATTGCAAACGGCAGGCGCCTTCGAGAACGCACGCCGCCTCGCCGACAACACGCCCCTGCCGGATAACGCCCCGCCGGACAATGTGATCGCGGTGAATATCGGCCTTGATCCGCATGAAGTTACGGAATGGGTATTCCAGACAACCCCGGCCGACGCGACCATCGGCGTGGTGGCGCTTGTCGAGGAGGGCGGGGAATTGGTCTCGAACCTGGCCGAGGCCCCGTCACGGCAGATCATGCAAAAACGCACGCCGGACACAGCCGCCCGGGAAAAGCCGCCCGCCCAACCACCCGAAAACACCCCGGCATTCTATGTGTGGCGCCAGGCGGAAATACCCAAGGGAGAACAGGCCCGCCCCTTGACCGAGGAAGAAGCCGCCGAGCTCGAGGCGCTGGGCTATATCGAGTAACCGGTTGGAAGGAGTCATTGCTGTGAGCGTACGCATGTTGTTTGTTATCGGCGCGCCCCGCTCGGGAACCACCATGCTCGAGCGCATGCTGGCCTCCCACTCGATGGTTCAGGGCGGTCCCGAGCCGCACATCATCACCCCGCTGGCCCACCTCGGTGTGTGGGACAAGGTGGACAAGGCCCCCTACGACCACGTGCTCGCCGCGCAATCGCAGAAGCTCTTCATCGACCAGCTCCCGAACAAGGAGCAGGACTACTGGGCCGCTTGCCGCGCCTATTGCGATGTGCTCTACGGCCGCTACCTCGAAAGCAAGGGAAACAAACCCATCTGTCTCGATAAGACCCCCGCCTACGCGCTCGTGCTGCCGTTCATGCAGAAGGTGTTTCCCGACGCGAAGTACATCGTGCTCACGCGCCACCCACTGGCGATGTTCTCGTCGTTCGCGAATTCGTTCTTCGATGACGACTACCAGGTGGCCCAGGACTACAACCCGGTCATCAACCGCTACGTGCCGGCGCTCGCGCGGTTCCTGCGGCAACAGGAGACCCCGCACCTCCACGTGCGCTACGAGGACCTCGTGGAAGCCCCGGAGACCTGGTTCCAGCGCATCTGCGAATATATCGAGATTCCCTTCGAACCCGAAGCCATCGACTATGGCAAGAAGAAGGCAGCCGACACGGACCATGCAAAGGGCCTCGGCGACCCCATCGGTGTGCAGCAGCATGACCGCCCTACCACGGCCTCGGTGAAGAAGTGGGCCCAGGAACTCGCCAACGACCCCGCCAAGTGCACGCTCATGGAGCAGGTCATCGCCTCGGTGGACCCGCTCGACCTGCAAACCATCGGCTATCCCGTCGAGGACCTGTGGGCGCCGCTCGACGAAGCGAAGGGCAAGCCCTATTCGCCAAAGAAGCAGAAGCTCACGCGCTACCGCCTCGAGCGCAAGATGATCGTGATTCTCCGCGGCTGGGCGCAGAAGGGCGGTATTTTCCGCAAGCTCCTCGAAAAAACACGCCTAACCTGCGACGTCTTGCTCCGGGAATAGCTGTGGTATAATGTGTGCGTCGGCAATGCACGGGCAAATGGCGGGGGTATTTTCCGCCGTTACATGCCGCCAGCAGACATATTACGCATATGAAGGGTACCCATCATAGCGAAGACACCACCGCGGAGCGCCGCTGTTCAACACGCCGCGCAACGAATAAGAAGGCTGTCTTCGTCGCACGGGATCCGCGCGCGTTGCTTCATCGCGGTGAAGTAACCGACATCAGCCTCGCGGGGCTGGGTATCCGCACACATACGCCGGAGCCCGCGGGGACACGCATCGAAATCGAACTGCAACGGGCCGGCGAACGGGGTTCCGGCATCCTCACCCGCGGCCGGGTCGTGCGGGTCGAGGCGCTCGGGCAGGGGCGGTATACCATGGGCGTTGCGTTGCGTGTGCCGGGTCCGGCCATCACACCGGCCGATCTGCCCGACGGCGCCGTGCAAGAGACGATGCGCCAGGCCGTGGATTCTGTTGCCCAGCAGGTGCGCACGCAAGCACCGGAAGCGCCCTCGCCCATCGCTGTTATCGAGGAACTCCGCGACAGCCCTGCCCGGCCGGTGCATGTCCAGCCAGCGGGCGGCGCCAAAAGGAAAAAGTACCGCCGGCGTGCCCTGGCGGCATTGGTCCTGATCGCGCTGCTGGCGCTGCTGCTGCATGGCGCAGTTCGCATGCCCCCCCTGCTGCAAGCCGAACACAAGGCCGGGGTTACCACCGGCCCCGGCGTCTATGCCGTGTTTCAGGGCTATGCAGACCCGGCACCCAAGGCGGACACGCCGGCCCGAAGCACGCCTCCCACGCTGCCGGACACCGCGGTGACGGCAAGTCCCGATCAACAAACCATCTCGCCCCTGGCCACGCCCGCCGATCTCCTGAGCCGGGCCCAGGACGAACTGGCGCAGGCTGACCCCGCCGCCGCTCTCGCCATCTTTGCCCGGGTGGCCGATCATACCGGCGCATCGCCGCGCGAACGGTTCCTCGCCCACTTTGGCCAGGCACAGGCGGCCCAGGCCCTCGGGGATATCGCCGCTGCGCGCACCCACAGCGCGCGTTCGCTTACCACGGCGGACGCTGCCGCGCGGCCCTGGCGCCGGGCGGCACGCGCCTTTGACGAGGCCCTTGCCATGGCGGATGCCGGCGCACTGCGGGCCGCCACGATGCGCGAAAGCATGGGCCTGCGCATGGGGCGGGGCGGCCGCGCGCCCACGGCGGCCGGCGAGAGCATGACAGAAGCACCGCTGTGGGTAGAAGTGCGCAAGGCAGACTATGTGCTTGTGGTGCATGTGGATGGCGAACCGGTGCGCGCGTTTCCCGTGGGACTGGGCCGCGGCGGCTCAACGCCGACGGGAACATTCCGAATTGCCAACAAGATCACGGACCCGGACTGGTATAACCGCGGCAAGACGGTGAAAACCGGCGATCCGCGCAATCCCCTCGGAAGCCGCTGGATGGGCCTCGCCAATGACAATGGCCCCACCGTCTATGGTATCCACCCGACCAGCGAATCTGCCAGTATCGGCGGCAATGAAAGCCGCGGCTGCGTGCGTATGCGCCCCGCCGATGCGGAAACGTTGTTCCGCCTGTGCGCGAAGGGTACCCCGGTGTGTATCGTGCCATAGCCAGGCGCGACCGCACCGCATCCGCTATGCTATCCTTACCCCGTTTTGCTGCGGGAGTAGCGCCATGTGGAACGACAAGACGGTCTCCGTCATATTCCCCACCTTCAACGAGAAGCACTCGATCCGCGCGGCGATTGCGAGTTTCTTCGCCTCGGGCTATGTAGACGAGATTGTTGTCGTGAACAACAACGCGGTCCCCGGCACCGACGACGAGGTCCGCGCTACGGCCGCGCGCCTGGTCCACGAAACGCGCCAGGGCTATGGCTTCGCCATACGGAAAGGGCTTGATGAAGCCACCGGCGACCTGCTCATCATCGCCGAGCCGGACGGCACCTTCTCGGGCCACGACGTGATCAAGCTGCTCGCCTTCAGCGACGACATGCCCGTCGTGTTTGGCACGCGTACCGCGTCGGAATTCGTGTGGGAAGGGGCGAACATGGGCTTCTTCCTGAAGTGGGGCAATTACGCCGTGGGCAAGCTCATGGAGTTCCTGTTCAACACAACCTTCCTCAGCGATGTCGGCTGCTCGATGCGGCTTCTGCACCGCCGTGTATACACCACGTTGCGCCCGCAGTTCCGCGTGGGCGGTTCGGCTTTCGGACCCCACCTCATGCTGCTGGTCATTCTCAACGGCTTTCCTTTCGTCGAGATACCGGTAAACTACCGCAAGCGCGTCGGCGCGTCGGCAGTGACAGGGAACCCGCTCAAGGCGTTCCGCCTCGGCTGCACGATGATCTTCATGATTCTCAACTATCGCCTGCGGTCGTGGTTCGGCTGGCAACCGGCCCCCCGCAGCGATGTGTAGGCAGCATAGTGCCGGCCGCCGGCGCCCGCAGCCTATGGCGATAGTTCGGTCACCTCGAATTCAATGGATTGCGTTTCACCTTGACGGTTGAATACTACCGTGACCGTGTCGCCCATGAATAATCCCCAGGTTACATAATCAATGTCTTCCGGCAAATGGATGGATGCGCCGTTCATTTGCGTGATGACATCGCCCACGCGCAAGCCGGCGCGGTAGGCCGGCGAATCGCGGAGCAGTTCGGTGACCAGCACCCCTTGTTCTACCTTTACGTCCAGCTCGTGCCGCGTATAGGGGTTGATATGGCGCACGGCCTCGCCCCGGAAGCCCAACCACGGACTGCGCCGCCGGCCGTACTCGATAACTTCCTGCACCACCCGCTCGACACGGTCGATGGGAATGGCGAACCCAAGGCCCTGGTGGCCACCGCTCGAACTGAAGATCAGCGTGCTCACGCCGACCACCTCGCCCATGGCGTTTACCAGCGGCCCGCCGCTGTTGCCGGGATTGATCGCCGCGTCGGTCTGGATCATGTCCTGGTAATGCCGTGTGCCACCGGCGATTTCACGCCGCACGCGCCGGTGGTTCGCCGAAACCACGCCCACACTCACCGAGGGCTGCGGGTCATCCATCATGGCGCCAAAGGGGTTGCCGATGGCGATCACCCACTCACCCACCATGAGGTCTTCAGAAGAGCCCAGGCGGACATGGGGAATGGATTCGTCCCCGGATTCGCGCGAAACCTTGAGCACAGCGAGATCGGTGCGTTCATCCATGCCGACAAACTCGAAGGGCATCTCCCGGCCATCCGGCCAGGTCACCGTGCCGTAATCCGCACCCTGCACCACGTGGTGGTTGGTGAGGATGTGCCCCTCGGCGTCAATACAAAAGCCCGTCCCCAGCGATTCGACCGCCCGCCGGCGCAAGCGCGGCGCCCTGCCGCCGCGGTAGCCGAAACCGCGAAAGAAATCGCGCAGGTGCGGCTCATACACACGCTCGGTGCGCACATCGACAAGATCGATGGTAACCACGGCGGGCGCCACCTTTTCGATGGCGCGCACAATGGCGTTGCGGCGGGTGGCGTCAACGTTGGACTGCGCGTTGGCATCCGGCAGGACAAGGAACGCCAGGCAGCACGCCAAAGCCCTCAAGAACAGGTATTGCCGGTTTTGCATGGGGTTCTCCTTATTCGTGGTATGTGGCCGCGATTCTATGCGCTCACATGGGTACAGTCCACTGTCGGCCAGGCGCAGCCGCGCCTAGGCGAAACCTTCCTTGTTGGCGCCCGGTGGGCGCAGGATGATCTCGGTGGTCGGATAGGCGAACTCGATGCCTTCTGTTTGAAAACGGCGATACAGCGCGAGATTGATGGCCTGCTGGATGTCCATGTAGCGCACGTACTCACTGCCGAGCACATAGTATACAACCTCGAAATCGAGCGAGAAATCGCCATAGGCCTTGAAATGCGCACGGTCGAAACGCGCGTTGTCGAGCCCCTCGATAATCTCGCGCACGATGCCGGGCACCATCTCGAGTTTTTCCGGTGGTGTCTGATAAACAACACCAAACCCGAATAAGACGCGCCGCTCTTCCATCAGCTTGTAGTTGTGGATTCGGCTACCGAGCAGATCCGTGTTCGAAACGACCACCTGCTCGCCCGACAGGCTGCGCACGCGTGTGGTTTTGATGCCGATATGTTCGATGGTGCCCAGCACCTCACCGGTAATAATGAAATCGCCCACGCGGAACGGCTTGTCGAGCAGGATTGCCATCGAACTGAACACGTCGCCCAGGATGTTCTGCAACGCGAATGCGACCGCGATACCACCCACACCCAAGGCGCCAATGATGCCCGCGATATTGAAATCCAGTTTCCACAGCACCGTCACCGCAATGATGATCCAGATGGCCACCCGGCCGAAAACGCTGAGTAAGCCATAGGCCGACACGCTCGACGGGTCGGTCTGGGCCTGGCGCATGCGGTTGCGCTCGATGACGCGCTGGAGCACGGCGGCGCCCCAGAAGCCGACCTGCATCCAGACCGCCACGGTGAGTATATGGCCCAGCACGGTGTGCAGGCTGCCGCGCCAGGGCAAGGGTTGCGCCGCGGCCCAAAGGGCCACGGCGAGCACGAACAGCTTGCTGCTGTTGCGAATGAGCACAAGCACAATATCGCGCCAGAGGTGGTGAGTGTGCTCAGTGTTGCGAATGAGCCGTGGCAGAACGAACCGGCGCAGCACGCGCTGAAGAAGCGCGGCCACCACCAGCACCACAAAGAACATCAGCACCACGCCGGCCACCCGGCCGACTGTGAAGCTGCGTTCCTCGACGACCATCTCGCCCGCAAGCAGCATTGTGTCTTCGATGACGAACAGCTCGTGGTACCAGAACGAAGTGACATAATCCACCGCCTGTGCCCAACGCTCGGCAAGGCTGCGGTTTTGCACACGTTCTTCCAGGTTAGCCGCCAGGCGCGCCGCCACAGACTCGACATTGGCGATAGAAGCCAGGCAGGCCAGCGCCTGCTCTTCAAGGCTCGCCAGGGCACGCAGCCGCGATCGCACGGCCTCGGGGTCGGCCGGCGACTTTTCTTCGTTTGCCAGGGTGCTCTGCAACGACAGGATGGTGCCGCGCAAGTTGTTCAAGCGCGATTCAACGGCCTCCCGCTCAGCCGCCAGCGCCGCGAGCGCGCTCGTCGTCTCGCTGCGCCACACCCCCACCGCCACTTCCGGCAAATTGTTTATCATGGCGTGCCGCCGCTGCCACACGGTCTGCTCGATAGCCGTATGGGCAATGCGCTGGCCCAGATAGTCCATGCCATGGCTACTCGCATCGAGCCACGCCTCGCGGGCGGCCACGTGTTCGCGCAGGGCGGCTCGGCGCGCTTCATCTTCGGCCCGTTTCAATGCCCGGCGCGCATCGTACAACGCGCTTTCATTCGCGTCGCGCGTGGTACGCAGCTTGTCTAGATCCGCCTCGAGGGTCTCCCGGCGCGCGGCGATCTGCTCTTCCTTCTCCGCCAACATCTCCTCATCAAACACCACGTACTGTTCGGCCTGGGCTATCTTCTCATCGAGCAGGGCCAAACGCGCCTTGATCACCTCGCCCTGCTCCTTGGCAAGCAGGACGTCGGCCTGGGCTGTGGCCAATGAAAGCTCGGCCACGAGTTCGTCCACACGCGCCAGGTCATACGCCAGAACCGCCTGCGACCGTGCCGGCTCGACACTCGCCTTCTCCATCCCTTCGCGCGCCTGACGGCGGCTCTTCCGGGCATTGGCCAGCGCCTCCTCTGCACGCTGGACCGCCTCTTCCCGAGCGGTTTGCGTGGCCGTACTCGTCTCCTCTTCCTGCTGGATCACCTGCCGCTCGTCGCGCAATCCATCGATGGCGCTGATGGCGTAAGGCGGCTCTTCAACCAGTCCTTCTTCGGAAAACGTGGTCTGCTGCGTCTGCACTTCCTCAAGCGACTGTTTCACTTCGCGCAAACGCTCTACGATGCCGCTGCGCCGCTGCAGGGCGAGCTTGAGCCTCGCGAGTGCATCTATGCGCTGGCTGGTGCCGGTATCGTCTTCGGCCTCGGCCGCCTTGTCACGCAGCTCTGTTAGACGTGTTTCGACTACATCGAGGGCCTGGGCCAACTCTTCCGGCGTGGCCAGTTGCGCCGGCATACCGGCAATACCGCCTGGCAGCTCCGCCCGAACCGCCGGTGCCTCGGCGTCAGGCGCTTCCTCAGCCGGTGCCTCGGCGGCAGGCGCTTCCTCAGCCGGTGCCTCGGCGTCAGGCGCTTCCTCAGCCGGTGCCTCGGCGGCAGGCGCTTCCTGAGCGGCGGCAAAGGGCGTCAGGATAACGATTGCAGATACTAAAAACAGGGTGGCCAAACCACGAAAGTAATGTGTAGCGTTGGGCATAATGTTGCATTCGTTTTGTTTGGTGCGGTGGAAGCCGAACGTCCGTTACGCATAAACGGCATCCGATCTCTATGGCAGTGCTCGATAGCCGGGCGCGTTACTGCACTTCCGTTTCCATGCTTTGCGAAGGTTCCCAATGCAGTTCTTTGGCCAAGAAAGTTGGGGTAACCTTCATGTGCAAGCTAATCGCCAAAGCGGGTTTCGCGCTTCGTGACGCATTCATTCTAGTCTGCGGGCGCCATGCAACCCCTTGGGACCTTACCATCGCAAGCATGACACGCGCGGGGCGCCCGTTGCAACGGTATTTTCGGATAAACGGAATATCCATTTGCCGCAAGCAGGTTCATCTTGAAATCGCTTGGTGGGGCACTTTGCCAAGAGACATATGGATGTGAGCCATTTGCGAAATAGCCCTGTCTGTGATGGCATGGCGGCAGCTATCTATATCTCAGTGATAGGATGCTATGTGTAAGTAATCTAAGGTACAGTCCACGCGCTCGCCAAGGCGTACTGTCACGGCCGTGCCTGCCTGAATGCGTAGGCAGATGCGTAAACACAACGCCGCACTTGACGGCTGGATCGCTTGGTTCTGTCCCCATTTTCCGGTCTTTCCGGAGCGCCGAAGGTGCGGTTCCATACCAGCCTGGGCCAGCGGCCCAGGTGTTGGGCCGTCGTTTTCTCCAGCGCTGAAAGCGCGTGCTATGAAAACCTATGGCCCGGGCTTTCAGCCCTGTGACGTGCGGGGCGCCAGATGACCTGGGCCTGCGGCCCAGGCTGGTATGGTGCGGGCCGTTGGCCCTGAAGA